>JAEEVS010000096.1:0-8056 GCA_016290975.1 Prevotella sp.
AACTTGCCAATGTTGCCGTAACCTACTACGGCTGCTCTGATTTTCTTCATAATTAGCTTGTTTGGTTGTTATGTTAATTTGTTAATTTTATCGGCTTATTTATAGCATTTTGTTATCCAATCACAAAATATGAGTGCAAAAGTACAGAAATAATACGATTTAACCAAACATTTCGTAAGATTTTTGCATATATTACTTATTTTTTATTACTGAGCCAAAGAAAACTTTGCAACGTGATTGCAAAAAGAAGTTAGTAATTTTGCAATCGAAATTACGAGAACTAAAAAAAAATAAAACATGAATGAAGTATTACATTTAATCAATGAAATGTCACCCTACCTGTTGTTGGGTTTCTTCTTTGCTGGTCTGTTGCATGCCTTTGTGCCAGGAGTGGTATATAGCCGTTACCTGAGTGGTCACGGATTCCGCTCCGTGATATATGCTGCCATGCTTGGTGTGCCCCTGCCATTATGCTCATGCGGAGTATTGCCTACGGCAATGTCGTTGAAAAAAGAGGGAGCATCAAAGGGTGCCACCGTGGCATTTCTCATTGCCACCCCAGAGACAGGTGTGGACTCTATCGCTGCAACCTATTCGCTCATGGGACTGCCCTTTGCCATCATCAGACCTGTAGCAGCATTCCTCACCTCGCTGTTTGCTGGAGTGTTGGTAAACAAATTTGACAAGACAGAACCAGAGACAGAGAAAGAGCCTGAGCCTGAGCACTCATGTTGCTGTCATCATGAGGAGAAACAGCCTGAACCCGAACACTCATGCTGCTGTCATCATGAGGAGAAGCACTCAAACCGCCTTGTCGAGGCACTGCGCTACGGCTTTATCGACATGATGGGCGACATAGGCAAATGGTTGGTAGTAGGACTGGTGGTAGCAGGACTGATCACGGTATTTGTGCCAAACGAGTTTTTCGAGGTGTTTAAGGACAATACATTCCTTTCTATGCTACTGGTATTGTGCATCGCCATACCTATGTATATATGTGCCACAGGTTCTATACCTATAGCCGTAGCCCTGATAATGAAGGGACTGACACCAGGAGCCGCACTGGTATTGCTCATGGCAGGACCAGCCTGCAATGTAGCCTCTATGCTGGTGCTGGGTAAGCGATTGGGTAAGAAGACTCTATTGCTTTATCTGTTTGCCATAATAACGGGTGCCATAGTGGCTGGTTGCATCATAGACATACTGCCAAGAGAATGGTTTATGCCTACGATAATGCAGTCGGCTTGTTGCTCACCTGAAGACACCTCATGGTTTAACTGGACATGTACAGGCATACTGACGATGCTGTTGCTATACAGCCTCATCCGTCACCTGGACGGCGAGGGAGAGTGCCATTGTCATCACGAAGAAAAACAGCCACAGCCAGAGCACTCCTGCTGTTGCCACAAAGAAGAAAAACAGCCACAGCCAGAGCACTCCTGCTGTTGCCACAAAGATTAGTCTTTCAGCAGGTTCTTTGGAAGCTTGGCCTGATAATCCTTAAAATACTGTGGGGTAAAATAAGCCACATCCTCATACTGCCCTTTGCGGAGTCGCATCTCTGCAAGGGGCATCATGTTCTTGGCAAGTGGTTGAATATCAGCTACAAAGTGGGCGTTGGGATGATTGATAACCTCCTTACACTTCTGGGCACCATTGCCAAAGAAAAAGACGTGATGGCTATCAAGGAATTCCTTGTAAGTACCAGCATCAACAATATCAGACTGCACGCCTCGCACCTCGTTAAGAGATGTATCATACAAGGCTGCAAAGACCTCCATACGACGGGCATCAATCATAGGACAAAGCAGCACCTTGTCAGTATCAGCGAGAGAAGAAAAATATTTCTCTTCATTGAGCAACAAGGGGACGCAAAGCAACTGCAAAGTAGGCACAGAGAGGAGTTTGGCATCACTGCCATAAGCCAAGCCCTTAGCCATAGAGGTGCCTATACGCAGACCTGTATAGCTGCCAGGACCAGAGGAAACAGCCACAGCATCGAGATGAAGGTGAGCCTCTTCGACTGCCTTCATAGCCTCATCAGCCATAGAACCCAGTTTCTCAGAAGCCTGAGAGCCCTTGCCATTGCCCTGTTCCACATTGTCAAAAACACACAGTCCGTCATTGCTGACAGCTATGCTGCTTACGTCGGTACTCGTCTCTATATGTAAAATGCAAGCCATTTTAGCGTAGAAAGTGTAAAGTTTTTTATTAAATCGCTTGCAAAAGTACAAAAAATAGTTGAAAACTCCCAAACTTTCAACTTTCAACTTTCAACTTTCAACTATTTTTTGTACCTTTGCAGAAATTAAACTTTTACGATTTATGCTACTATCAATGACTGGTTACGGCAAAGCCGTAGCAAAATACCAGGACAAAACCATCCACGTAGAGATAAAGACGCTGAACTCAAAGGCACTGGACTGCTCTACACGTATAGCTCCTATCTATAGAGAAAAGGAGATGGACATACGCAAGATGATACAAGAGAGTGCCATAAGAGGCAAGATAGACTTCTCAATATGGATAGAGAAAGAGGTATCGAGCGAGGCACAGACCATAAACATGCCACTGGTGAAGAGCTATGCCGAACAGTTGCAGGCCGTAAAGAGCGAACTGGGCATAGCAACAGACGACCTGTTGCCTATCATTATGCGAATGCCAGACGTGATGTCGCGCCAGGAGATAGAGGAACTGTGCGACGAGGAATGGACTGTGGCAAGCAAGGCTATAGAAGAGGCTCTGCAAAACCTCTACGACTTCCGCAAACAGGAGGGTGCAGCCCTGCAGAAGAAGTTTGAGGAGAAGATAGACAATATAGCACGTCTGATGGGCGAGATAGAGCCCTACGAGCAGAGCCGTGTGGAGAAAATACGTCAGCGACTGACTGAGAACCTGAAAGCTATACCTGACGTGGAGTATGATAACAACCGTCTGGAACAGGAGCTGATATACTACATAGAGAAACTCGACATATCAGAGGAGAAGCAGCGACTTGCCAACCACCTGAAGTATTTCCGTGATACGATGAACGAGGACATACCACAGGGACAGGGCAAGAAACTCGGATTCATAGCCCAGGAAATGGGGCGCGAGATAAATACCACTGGCTCGAAGAGCAATAATGCGGAGATGCAGAACATAGTGGTGCAGATGAAGGACGAACTGGAGCAGATAAAGGAACAGGTGCTGAATGCACTATAGAGCAGTTCACAGTGAATTACTAATTACCAATTCTTGCGCTCCTAACGGTGCTCAGGCGAGCAGAGCTCGGAGCCTAATTATTAATTACTAATTAGTCATGGATATACAAGGATTAGACTACAATACTGAGCGCGAGAAGATGCGCCTCAAGGCTTACGGCAGAGACATACAGCAGATGGTGGAACATGCCGTGACACTACCCACAAAGGCTGAAAGGCAGAGATGCGCTGAAGACATAATAAACACCATGAAGAGAGTGGTGCCAAGCCAGCAGAGCTACAAGGAGAGAACACCAATGCTGTGGTATCACCTTGCCTTGATGAGCGACTTCAAACTGGATATAGACTACCCAGTGGAATTTGAGCATGAGGACAAAATGGCAACCCCTCCCGAGAAGATAGAATACAGCAAGCAGTCTGTGCCTGTGCGACACTATGGCAAACTGCTCTTTGAGATGTTTGACAAACTGAAAGAGATGCCTGAAGGACCGATGCGCGATGCACTGGCTCAGGAAACTGCAGAACAGATGTATCGCAGTCTGGCTTCATGGGGATTCGGTTCGGTGAATAAGGAACGCGTGGTGGACGACCTGACACGCTTTACCAATGGTAAGATACAGATGATGCCTGACGAGGTAAGGATTAGTTCTGCCGTCAGCATGAACCAAAAGGCTACAACAAAGAAGAAAAAGAAGTAAAACAAAGAGAGAGATAAGCATGGAGACGTTCATCATAGAGGGTGGAAACACCCTGAAGGGCGACATAATACCACAGGGAGCCAAGAACGAGGCATTGGAGGTGATATGTGCGACACTGCTCACCGAAGAAGAGGTGACGATAAGCAATGTGCCTGACATACTCGATGTAAACAACCTCATAAAACTGCTGAAGGACATAGGCGTGAAGGTGACCAACCCAGAGAAGGGTGTATTCACTTTCAAAGCTGACAAACTGGACTTGGAATACCTGAGCAGTGACGAGTTTGTGAGGGAGTGTGCTCAGTTGCGTGGCTCAGTGCTGATGATTGGTCCGCTGCTGGGACGATTCGGCAAGGCTACCGTAGCAAAGCCTGGTGGTGACAAGATAGGCAGAAGAAGACTGGATACCCACTTCTTGGGTTTCCATAACTTAGGAGCACGCTACGAACGTGTGATTGGCAGGGATGTGTATGAACTGAGTGCCGACAAACTGAAAGGCTGCTACATGCTACTCGACGAGGCATCTGTGACTGGTACGGCAAACATCATCATGGCATCAGTAATGGCTGAGGGAACTACCACTATATACAATGCTGCGTGTGAACCATACATTCAGCAATTATGCCACATGCTGAACCAGATGGGTGCAAGCATCTCTGGCATAGGAAGTAACCTGCTGACCATAGTGGGAACCGACAAACTAAGTGGTACGAAGCACCGTCTGCTACCTGATATGATAGAGGTAGGCTCATTCATCGCCATGGCTGTGATGGTGGGCGACGGCATAAGAATTAAGAATGCATCGATAAGAAATCTGGGCATTATACCTGATGCCTTCCGCAGACTGGGTATAACGATAGAGGAACAGGGTGACGACCTGTATGTGCCTCGCCATGACCACTACCAGATAGACTCGTTTATCGATGGCACCATAATGACATTGGCTGACGCTCCGTGGCCAGGACTGACACCAGACCTGCTGAGCGTGTTGCTCGTAGTGGCGACACAGGCACAGGGAAGTGTGCTGATACACCAGAAGATGTTTGAGAGCCGACTGTTCTTCGTGGACAAGCTCATTGATATGGGTGCACAGATAATACTCTGCGACCCTCACAGAGCTGTGGTGGTGGGGCACGACAGAAAGAGAACGCTGAGAGCTGCCCGTATGTCGAGTCCTGACATTCGTGCTGGTATAGCACTGCTCATCGCTGCTCTGTCAGCCGACGGCACATCGCATATCAGCAACATTGCCCAGATAGACCGTGGCTACGAGAATATAGAAGGACGACTGAACGCACTGGGAGCTAAAATCAGGAGAGCGTAATACAATTCATAGTTCACAGTTCATAGTTCAAAGGTTCAAGGTGATTAACGGCGAGGTATATAAGATAGGACGCTTAGGCAAGGCGCACGGCATAAAGGGCGAGGTCAGCATGTTTGTGGATGACGATGTCTTTGACCGTGTGGACGCAGAATACCTCATATTGGAACTTGACGGCATCATGGTGCCTTTCTTCATGGAGGAATACCGTTTTAAGACTGACGAGACGGCACTGATAAAATTTGAGGGAATAGACACACAGGAAAGGGCGCGCGAACTGACTGGTGCCGATGTGTATTTCCCAAGAGAGATGGCTGAAACGCAGGATAATGACGAACTGAGTTACGCCCAACTGGTGGGCTACACCCTGATAAATTCCAACGACGGCGAAGAGGTGGGCGAGATAGCCTACATAGACGAACAGACCATCAACATAATGTTTGAACTCACTGACGGCAGACTGATACCTGCATCAGAGGAGCTGATAACAGACATAGATATGGAAAAGAAAACAATAACCCTCAACATAGCAGAGGGAATACTTGACTTATAAATGAAGAAACAACAGATTTGCATACTCGGCTCTACGGGCTCGATAGGAACTCAGGCGCTGGAGGTGATAGCCGAGCATAACGAACGCTTTGAGGCTTACTGCCTTACGGCCAATAATCAGGTGGAGAAGTTGGCTGAACAGGCAAGGATATTCAAACCTGCCTGCGTGGTAATAGCCAACGAAGAGAAATATGACCAACTGAAGGAGTTGCTTAGCGACTGCCCCGACATAAAGGTGTATGCTGGTGCCAAGGCTCTGTGTGAAGTGGTGGAGGCAGAACCTATCGACATGGTGCTCACAGCAATGGTGGGCTTCTCTGGACTTGCTCCTACCATACAAGCTATCAAGGCACACAAGAAGATATGTCTGGCGAACAAGGAGACATTAGTGGTGGCTGGCGAACTGATATGTGAACTGGCACAGGAGTATCGCTCCCCTATCCTACCCGTTGACTCTGAGCATTCTGCTATATTCCAAAGCATTGTGGGCGAGGCTGGCAACGAGATAGAGAAGATTCTGCTGACAGCAAGTGGAGGACCATTCCGTCTGAAGACACTCGACGAGATGCGTACTATGACAGCAGCTGACGCTTTACGTCACCCTACATGGGACATGGGAGCAAAGATTACCATAGACTCTGCCTCAATGATGAATAAAGGATTTGAGGTGATTGAGGCAAAATGGCTCTTTGGCGTAGAGGCTGAGAAAATACAGGTGCTGGTACACCCACAATCAATAGTACATAGTGCTGTACAGTTCCACGATGGTGCAATAAAAGCACAACTGGGTGTGCCTGATATGCGACTACCTATACAGTATGCCTTCACCTATCCTGACCGTCTTACCATGTCTGGAGAAAGACTTGATTTCTTTAAACACAGTCTGGAGTTCTTTGAGCCAGACCTGAATAAGTTTAGGTGTCTTGCCTTAGCTTTTGAAGCTATAAAGCGTGGAGGAAACGCCTGTTGCGTGGTGAATGCTGCCAACGAGATTGTGAACCTCGCTTTCCGTCAGGGCAAGATAGGATTCCTTGATATGGGCGATATCATAGAAAAGACGCTTGACAAGGCTACAGTAATTAAGAAACCAACATACGAAGATTATATAAATTCAGATAACGAGGCAAGACGTATTGCCGAACAATTCATAGTATAATGATGACTCCATTTTTAATCAGAACTCTTGAGTTTATTCTCGCTATAACCATATTGGTAGCACTCCACGAGGGAGGACATTTCTTTTTTGCCAAACTGTTTGGTGTGAGGGTAAACAAATTCTACGTTTTCTTTGACTACAAATTTTCTTTATTCTCTACCAAGTTCAACTGGTGGCGCAGACTGCGCGGCAAGGTGGACAAGGACGGTAACGTGATACCTGCCAAGAAGGACAAGGACGGCAACTACGAATATGAGGGAACGGAATACGGCATCGGTTGGATTCCACTCGGTGGTTACTGTCAGATAGAAGGTATGATAGACGAGACCCAGCACGATGTGGAGAAACTGAAAGAGCCAGCTAAACCATGGGAGTTTCGTGGCAAACCAACATGGCAACGCCTGCTGATAATGATTGGCGGCGTGTTGGTAAACTTCCTTTTGGCTCTAGTTATTTACTGCGCTGTATTCTTTGCTTGGGGTGAGGAATACTATGCTCTGAAGGATATGCCATACGGCATGAAGTTTAATGAGATGGCGCAGTCATACGGATTCAAGGATGGCGACAAACTGATCGGTACTGAGAAGGGTGCTTTCCGCGAATTTAGTGCCAACATGATGCGCGACATTTCATCTGCAAAGGAGGTTACGGTAAACCGTAACGGCAAAGAGGTAAAGGTGCAACTGCCTGGCGATATATCTCTGCTCAGCATGTTGAAGGCTGACCCCGTTTTCTGTCGTCCGTTCGTTCCTGCTGACATAGATACCGTAATACCTGCATCTTCTGCTGCAAAGGCTGGACTGATGAAAGGTGACCGTATAATGGCTGTAGGAAGCAAACCTGTGGATTCATGGAATGCTTTTTCAGACGAAACAGGCAGGATAGGTGACGCCTTGGCTGACTGCAGAACCAAAGCTGACTCTACCAGACTGCTCACTCAGGCTATAGTATATAAAAGAGGTGAGAAGGTTGACACAGCAAAGGTGGTGTTTGAAGTTAACGAGGACAGTCCTTCAGGCATAGTAATGGGTGTGGGTATGACCACAATAGGCAAATACATGAAGCCTACCCACATAGACTATAACCTGTTAACATGTATCCCTGCTGGCATAGGATATGCACTGGA
>JAEEVS010000097.1:0-18570 GCA_016290975.1 Prevotella sp.
CTTAGCGTTCTTGATGTGCTCCTTGATAGAGAAGTCAGCCTCAGTGAGGGCACCAGATGAGCGGAGTGAAACACCGAAGTAGCCGAAGCGGTCGAGCTTACACTTGTTGCCGTTCTGAATCTCGTAAGTCATCACGTTAGCAAGCTCTATAAGCACTGCATATACGTCTGACTCCTTCACTGACACGTTCTGCTCTATGCGCTTTGCGAGTGCGCGAGTGTCGAGAACACCTGGGTGCCATGCACGTCCATACCAGAGGTTGTTGCCAGTCTTACGCTTGTCCTGATAAACATCTACAATTACTGCCATAATTTTGTTCCTTTCTTGTTTTTAATGGGTTAGATAATTAAGTGAATGATTGATTGTGTGAGCGCTCTGGGACTTCCTTTCGTGACCTTTGAAATTCCGTCCTTTTTCTATATGCAAAGTTACAAAAAAATGGTGGTCTGTGCAAGGAAAACGGGGTATTTAACACATGCGTGAGCCCAGTGTTTTCGGGGCTTGCGAGGGGGTGATGCAAAAGCATTGCTTTTGGATGCAGAAGTAATGCTTTTAGCGCTAAAAGTAATGCTTTTACCACCTAAAAGTAATGCTTTTGCGTTTTAGGGCGAAAAGGGCGGAAATGGCGACGGGGTTTTTAACATTTGACGCCCCTCGCTGCTGTCTTGGAGACGGAGACACGTAGACAATAGACAATAAGCACGTGGCGAGCTGCAGAGAGGAGGGTGCTGACCATGGGTAATATCATATTATTATATTATATATAATAATATGATATTAAATTATACTACTTACACTTTGTTAATATTTACCCTTAATATTTTACAATGTGTCATCAGTTTCTTGTCTTCGGTATGTTGCAAACCACCTTATTGTCTATTGTCTTATTGTCTTATTGTCTTCGTTTTGAAATATTAACTTGAAAAAAGGTGTTGCAGATTTTTCAGTGTCAGGAAAAAATGTTACCTTTGTGGGAAAATAAAAAAACTATGCGACCAGCAACTACAATGGATGTGATAGATGCCAAAGAAGGTGTGGTGTCTAAGGAAGAATTTACGATAAATAAATACACCTTTGCGCCTGTTCCTTTTGAGGATTTGGTGCATAAAACAGCTCCCTATGTTCATTACCAGATTCTGAGACCAAAGGATGAGGAGCAGAGGGGGAAGGTGATAGCAGATTTCAATGAGAAGAAGAAACTGTTCATAACCTCGATGAACAGAAGCGAGATACTGCTATACCTTGGTTGCACTAAAGATATATACATCAGGTCAACAATGGCTGATGTGAAAGAGGAAGAGTTGAGCATCCTCTTGCGCAAGGCATGGCAGTGGTACTGCCTGTATGGTGAGGAGGAGTAAGGAAACATCGGGACTGGTGAGTGTTCCTATGTCGTGTCACATGTCAGGAAAAATATTTTATGAAAAATTTGGAAGTTATAACCAGATTATTTGTTTGTTTGAAATTATTTCCGTAATTTTGCAAAAGTTTCGGTGCGAATAAATGTTAAATTAGTGAAGAAAAACGAGAAATTATTCCCAGATTCGGGAATAATTATTTACCTTTGCACCATGATAATTAATTTTGTATGCAAATAGTCTTTGAAGATACAGACTTAGAGGAACTCATAACGACGGGGCGTAATAACAGATATAAGAAGTATGCCCGTAATGGAAAGTTTATGAAGGCCCTTGCCACGGTGTATAACTATATGCGTTTGGCAGAACGCGCGAGCGACCTCCGAGCTGTGTCATTCCTTCATTATGAGCAACTTGCAGGAACAAATGGACTTAGTTCCGTAAGGGTTGTAAACGGAATGGTGGAACGTATCCTCTTCCGCGAATTTGAGGGTGGTATAAAAATTACAGTTATAAGTTTAGACGATACTCATTATGGCAACAAGAAATGATAACCCTGCACCATTTATGGCGGTACACCCAGGAATGATGATCAGACCTGAACTGGAAGAGCGTGGAATCACTCAGAAGGATTTCGCTAAGATGCTTGGTACTCAGCCTTCGCATCTAAGCGAGGTGTTTAACGGGAAACGCTCGCTGACTACGGAGCTGGCTCTGAAGATAGAGGAAACGATAGGTATTCCTGCTAAGATATTACTGGCTGCTCAGACGCAGTATGAGATAGATGCTGCTACTGCAAACAAGAAGACTGATGCTAAGCATGAGACGGTGGCAGTAACTATTCCTGTTCACGACCGCAACCTCTTACAGGAACTGGTAAGAAAATTTGGTTGGGCTTGTGTCTTTTAAGTTGTCATTGTTGTCTTTATCCTTTTATTTCCCCTTAAAAATTTGGAGGAAAGGAAAAAAGTTTTACGGAAAGTTTCAGGTTTAAGTAAAATATAAGAGGACGATTCCTGCGTTGAAATCGTCCTCTTATGAGTGTAAAGTCAAATAATTATTGTGCTTTTGCTGTTTTAACCTCGCCAGTCTGAGCGTCAACATACACTACGGTATTATTAACTATCTTATTAAGCAGATAGATAATGTCAGATCCAGCATAAGGAGTAGCAGGCTTGATAAGGTATATGTCCTTCGTATCTGGTATAGTAACATTAGATTCCTTGAGCTTCTTGAGGGCATGCTCCAAAGTGATTATCTTATCAAGATTCTCAATAATGTCAACATCCTGAGGATATCCTGGTGCTACACCCTCTTGATAGGTCATGTCAGCCTCCAGTCCCTTGTCAAAGTTTCTCGTAGCAACCAAGATGTGCTGCTCTTCTCCCTTTTGTGTTATGGTAGTGTAGTCGAAACCATATTGCGCAATAACAGCCTTCAGTTCGGTAATAGGAGTGCCAGACACATTACCATTGAGTCTGTAATAAACCTGACGTAAATATCCGTAAGGATAGTCGAATTGGCTCTCTTTTTTGAATTCAGGATACTTTTCCAGAATTGTGCCGACATCTGCCTTCAGTATTTGAAGATAGGTCTTACCAGGCACTGGTGATGGGGGTACTGGACCGCTTCCGCTATCATCGTCACCACATGAAGTAAATGAAAGACTGATGCAGAATGCTAATAGCATTGACAACATCCAAAATGATTTCTGTTTCATAAATGTGTTTGTTATTTAGGTTAATAATTAGGTTTGTGTGCTGCAAATGTAAGAAAAAAAGTACAAACATACAAGAAAAATGACAAAAAAATAGTAAAAACAATGCAAAAAAAATGACTTTTCGACCAGAAATCACTCATTTTGACAACAAAGAACGTATAGACAGAGTGGAGCGCTATGGTGTTATAGTGGCTTGTTTAGGACCGAATAATAGTGGTTAAAACAAGTTTTAACACCGAATGCTTGCTCATGTCAGGAAAAATAAGTATCTTTGCACATTCACGCGAGCGAGGCTCGCTACGATAACTTTTAAACTGTGAACTGTGAATTATGAACTGTGAACTGACTAAGACACTGCAGGCGGAGATACGCCAGATGTGTAAAGAGAAGAATGCTGTGGTATTGGCTCACTACTACACCACGGGTGACATACAGGACTGTGCTGACTTCGTGGGCGACTCACTCGCCCTGGCTCGTAAGGCGGCTCAGACGGATGCCGACATCATAGTGATGTGCGGAGTGCACTTCATGGCTGAGACCTGCAAACTGCTCTCGCCTGAGAAGAAGGTGCTGGCGCCTGACCTTGCCGCTGGCTGTTCGCTTGCCGACAGTTGTGACGCTGAGGACCTGTGGCGATGGAAGCAGCAGCATCCCGACTATATGGTGGTGCAGTATGTGAACACCACGGCTGCCACGAAGGCGCTGACTGATGTGGTGGTGACATCAGGCAATGCTAAGAAGGTGATAGACCAGTTGCCTAAGGATGCGAAGATACTCTTTGGTCCTGACTACAACCTCGGCTCATACATCAACAGCGTGACGGGCAGAGATATGGAACTGTGGAACGGTGGCTGTCATGTGCACGAGCGTTTCTCAGTGGAGGCGATAGCAAAGCTGAAGGCTGAGAACCCAGACGCAACGGTGATGGCACACCTGGAGTGTAAGGCTCCCGTGCTGGCGATGGCAGAGGTGAAGGGCTCTACTGCCGACATGCTGAAGTATGCACAGAGCCACCCTGCACAGAAATACATCGTTGCCACTGAGGCTGGCATACTGCACGAACTGCAGCGCACCTGTCCTGAGTGTACTTTTATTCCTGTACCACCAGAAGTCAGCGAGGCTGACAACGGGAACGTTAACGGGAACGGGAACGATAACGGGAACGGGAACGCTAACGATAACGACCTTGCTAAGGGTTCATGCTCATGCAACGAGTGTCAGTATATGAAACTGAACACGCTGGAGAAGCTGCGCAACTGCCTGCGCGACGAGACCCCTGTGGTGGACGTTGATCCAGCCATAGCCAAGGATGCAGTGAAGCCGATAAACAGAATGCTGGAGCTGAGCTAAGCTTCGCTCGAAGAATGAAGAATGAAGAATGAAGAGTGAAGAATGTGAGTTACCTTTGAACTCTTGCTCCGAGCTTGCTCGCCTAAGCACCAACTGGAGCGCAAGAACGGGAACGGGAACGGGAACTAATGGTAATGTCTCTAACTCCTAAGCTCGCTCTGCGAGCGATAACTCCTCTAACTCCTTTAACTCCTTAGAATTCTTTAACTCCTTAGAATTATGACACTACTTATATACAACACACTGACAAGACAGAAGGAGGCTTTTAAGCCTATTAACCCAGGACACGTGGGAATGTACGTTTGCGGACCTACGGTATATGGCGATGCTCACCTGGGACATGCTCGCCCAGCAATCACTTTCGACATACTCTTCCGCTACCTGCAGCACTTGGGCTACAAGGTGCGCTACGTGAGGAATATCACTGACGTAGGCCACCTGGAGCACGATGCTGACGAGGGCGAGGACAAGATAGCCAAGAAGGCACGTCTGGAACAGGTGGAGCCAATGGAGATAGCGCAGTATTACACCCGTCGATTCAACAGTGCGATGGAGAAACTGAACGTATTGCCACCCTCTATCGAACCACATGCTACAGGGCACATAATAGAGCAGCAGCAACTGGTGCAGCAGATACTGGACAGGGGCTATGCCTATGTGAGCAACGGTTCGGTGTATTTCGACATAGAGAAATACAACAAGGACTATAAGTACGGCATTCTCTCAGGCAGAACGCTGGAGAACATCAAGGACGCCAGCCGCGACACCCTCGCTGGTGTGGGCGAGAAGAAGAACCAAGCCGACTTTGCCCTGTGGAAGAAGGCACAGCCAGAGCACATCATGAGATGGCCGTGGGTGATGGGCAACGGGAACGGGAACGTTAACGGGAACGGGAACGTTGCTGAGGGCTTCCCTGGCTGGCACTGTGAGTGTACGGCGATGGGAAGGAAATACCTGGGTGAGGAGTTTGACATACATGGTGGAGGCATGGACCTGGTGTTCCCTCACCACGAGTGTGAGATAGCACAGGCACAGGCATCGATGGGTCACCCTGCCGTGCGCTACTGGATGCACAACAATATGATAACCATCAACGGACAGAAGATGGGTAAGTCATACAACAACTTCATAACGCTCGACCAGTTCTTTAAGGGCGACCACGAACTGCTCACCAAGCCGTTTGCACCTATGACCATACGCTTCTTCATACTCTCAGCCCACTATCGTGGTACGGTGGACTTCTCAAGTGAGGCACTGGAGGCAGCAGAGAAGGGTTTTGCACGACTGATGCAGGGACTCAAAGACCTCAAGCGCATACAGCCTGCCAAGGGTTCAAACCCAGAGATAGCGAAATATGTGAAGGAGCTGCCACAGAAACTGCACGACGCTATGAACGACGACCTGCAGACACCTATCGTCATCTCAGAACTCTTTGAGGCTTGTCACCAGATAAACCTGCTGGTGGACCGCAAGGCAAAGATAAGCGCTGACGACCTGAAGGCTCTGTCATACGTGATGCACCTCTTCATAGAGGATATTCTGGGACTTACCAACGCTAACGCTAACGGGAACGGGAACACTGAGAAGGACAAGGCTCTGGACAAGGTGATGCAGATGGTGCTCGACATGCGTCAGAAGGCTAAGGAAGAGAAGAACTGGGCTGTGTCAGACCAGATACGTGATGAACTCAATGAGGCAGGCATAATCGTAAAGGATACCCCTGACGGAGCGGTTTGGGAAATTTAAGGCAGCTTCGCCTACGATACGGAGCTTCCAGCTCCTACGATACGTGGCTAAAGCCACTACGATACGCGAGCAAGCTCGCTACGATAACTGTGAACAGTGAACTATGAATTATGAACTGTGAACTATATGAAATAATGGCGCCAGTGGGCTCTCGAGAGAGTCTGGCTGCCGCCATCAACGCTGGGGCTGACTCGATATACTTTGGTATCGAGAAGTTGAATATGCGTGCCCACTCGGCAAGCACCTTTACCATAGAAGACCTGAAGGAGATAGCAGCCCTGACGGCTGAGCACGGCATCAAGTCGTACCTCACGGTCAACACCATTATCTATGGCGAAGACCTGGAGCAGATGCGTGAGATAATAGATGCCGCCAAGGAGGCAAATATCTCTGCCGTGATAGCCAGCGACGTGGCTGTGATGATGTACTGCAAGCAGGTGGGACAGGAGGTGCACCTCTCCACCCAACTCAACATAAGCAATATCGAAGCACTGAGATTCTACGCTCAGTTTGCCGATGTGGTGGTGCTGGCTCGCGAACTGCGCATGGATCAGGTGAAGGCTATCCACGAACAGGCTGTGAAGGAGAATATCTGCGGTCCGTCAGGCAACCCCATCCGCATAGAGATGTTCTGTCACGGAGCACTGTGTATGGCTATATCAGGCAAGTGCTACCTGTCACTGCATAACGCCAACCGCTCTGCCAACAGAGGCGAATGTGTGCAGATATGTCGAAGAGGGTATAAGGTAAACGTTAACGGGAACGGGAACGGGAATAGCGATGCGCAGTACTTGGCAACTGATGTGGAGACAGGCAACGAACTGTTGATAGACAACAAATACATCATGTCGCCTAAGGACCTGAAGACTATCCGTTTCATAGACAAGATGATGGATGCAGGCGTTAGGGTGTTTAAGATAGAAGGCAGAGCACGCGGACCTGAATATGTGGACACCGTAGTGCGTTGCTACAAGGAAGCTATCAAGGCAGTGCTACACGACGGGAACGTTAACGGGAACAAAGCCTTTACCGAGGAAGCCAAGGATGCTTGGGACGAGAGACTCAGCAGGGTGTTTAACCGCGGTTTCTGGGACGGATACTACCAGGGACAGACGCTGGGCGAGTGGAACGACAGCTACGGCTCAAAGGCTACGGAGAAGAAGGTGTATGCAGCCAAGACCATCAAATACTTCTCAAAGATAGGTGTGGCTGAACTGCAGGTGGAGGCGCACGAGATAAAGGTGGGCGACAAACTGCTCATCACTGGTCCTACCACAGGAGCTATGTACATAGACGAGGTGAAGGAGATACGCTACGACCTGAAGCCTGTAGATGTAGCAAAGAAAGGACAGCGCATCAGCATCGCCGTGCCAGACAAAGTAAGGCCAAGCGACAAAGTGTTTGTAATAGAGAAGATAAAAGAATAAAGAAGTTAGAGAAGTTAAAGAAGTTAAAGACATTACCAATAAAGATGACGATAAACGAGATACAAGACGAAGTGATAGAGGAGTTCAGCGCCTTTGACGACTGGATGGATAAATACCAGATGCTGATAGACCTGGGCAACGAACAGGAACCTCTGGACGAGAAATATAAGACAGAGCAGAACCTGATAGACGGCTGTCAGAGTAGGGTGTGGGTGCAGTGTGACAAGGAGCAGGATGGTACCCTGAGTTTCCTTGCCGATAGCGACGCACTGATAGTGAAGGGTATCATAGCCCTGCTCATCAAGGTGATAAACCATCAGCCTGCAAAGGAGATACTCGACGCCGACCTCTACTTCATAGAACAGATAGGACTGAAAGACCACCTGTCACCAACCCGCAGCAACGGTCTGCTCGCTATGGTGAAGCGTATAAAGGCATACGCGCTGGCTTATTCTATTGAGAATTGATTTCAACACTCACACATACCGAACAATGCCTGCTGTGCATCTACTCACTCTTTAACATCGACGCAACACAGACGGGAAGAGTGAGAAGCATAGTGGAGTCGCTGACGGGCAAACCCCTCATCGACTTCAAGGCTACGCTTGCAGGCATAAAGAAGGAAGGGTATTTGGAGGAGCTGGGCTATAACTGGCGTAACGATACCTACGACTATAGCATTACGGCTGAAAAACTGATACCCCTCATGCTCTATTTCTATGAGCAGAAGCCCCAACTCACCATCAGTGTGCTCGACGAGGCAAGGGGCATGAAACCCTCAGCGGTGCAGAAGATGCTGTGGCAGTTTATCAGTTCAGGCTTTCAGAACATCAGCATAGAAGAGATAAACGACTACGAGATAGGCGAAGCGATAGAATGCTTCATACCAGCCACCTTAGACAGCCGTTTCCTACCCCTGCTGATGGTGTTCAGCGCAACCAATTTCCACGACCTTTTTGAGAAGACACTGACCAAGGCACTGGAGGGAGAAGAGGTTATAGACACCGCCTACCTGCGTTCGGTGATAAGAGGTTACAGGTTTGACACCATAGAGGCAGACATATCCTTGCAACATGTGTTGTGCATGTGTGACCTGATGGACTACCTGATGGAGGGCAAGGTGCCAGCCAACATCAGTTCCACTGATATGTACCACCTGATAATAGCAGGCATATATGAGGCTTATCACGGCAATATGAACAAGGCATTCCAGCATTTTAAGAATGCCGTAACCTTAGGAAACAGAAACGGAGGCTACTACACTTCGACTAAGCACTACCTGCCATTCGCGATAGCCAATTTCTACTACACACTAACAGCCTATAAGGTAGGGACTGAAGAAGGACGCAAACGTGCACTCGCCCTGGCAAAATCGACTGAGATGCACGTTACGATGGCTGCGAAACTGCTCCACAGCATTCTCTATGGCACAGCCACCGACAAACAGGTGCGCGAACAACTCAACCTGCTTTATTCGAACGGAGGAACAGACCGTGCACTTGCCACCCTCATGTGCCGATATGTGGGCAAAGACTTCTCATCGTATGACAAGCCACGATGGGACATTATGCGCCACGAGCTTTCACCCTACCTTGACGGTGTGGAGAAACCCGTTTTTAGCAACCACCCCTATGGAGATGCTCCACTGCTGTCTGGCATATACCATAGAAAAGCATTAGAGAATGTACTTAACGACATTCCTGGAGCAAACCGCAACATTGATGCTACACAGGAACCCAAGAAAGATGTGCGCATAGGCTATTTTATGCGAAACATTAAGAACAACACCGTTACGCCACGCCAACAAGCCACACTGAAGAAAGGCGGATGGGGAGCAGGCAGACAGGTCAGCGTACCGACCTTCATGGCTGGATATGTGGAGGGTATGACGGATGGCGACCGTCGCATCATAGAAAGCGAACTGAAGGAAGGCAACAGTGCCTATCATGCCAGAGACATAAACCTCTATAGCGTGTTGCCTGAGATGGCAAAGGAAAGCCGTCTGTATGTGGGTCGCTACGCACCATTCACCCTTGTTGAGGTGACTGAGGAGATGCCTTACATCAGTCTGCGCCACGATAACGACGGTTTTGTTATCAGCAGCAACGTGACAGCCAGCGAGGTTGATTCAGACATCATTATAACCTATCGAGGTGCTACAAGCATCAACTTCATCAGACTCACCCCACAACAGCGTCCGTACTATCGCCGACTGCTGTCGATAGAGCGTTTCCCTAACGAGGCAGAGCCACAGTTGCGCAGATTCCTCAACCGCATAGGTGGCGACATAGAGATACACAGCGACCTGATAGAGGGTGGCAGCACCCTGCCTATATGCGATGGTGAATCAAAGATTGTGATGCAGATGCGACCCAGCGATTCGATGTATTGCGTTTCGTTCTTTGTGCGTCCGCTGCAGGGAGGCAGAATACGTTGTGTGCCAGGAGAAGGCAACGAGGTGATTATTGATAACGGGAACGAAAACGGGAACTATATCCGCACGAGGGTGAAGCGTGACCTGAAGAAGGAGCAGGAGAACCTTGACCACCTGATAAGCGCCCTGAGCGAAGAAGTGCCTGAACTGCCTTATATCATAGACAACCAGGAAGACTCCGTACAGTCTTTTGAACTGCTTCCGCTTATAGAATATGCTCAGGCAAACCCTGACAGAATAACGTGTGAGTGGCCTGAAGGTGCCAAGATGAGCATCAAGCGCCACAATTCGTCATCCATCTGGAATGGTGTGATAAAGAAGAATGACAACGGATGGTTTGAGATAGAGGGCAGCGTGGAACTCGACCAGAACAAGGTGATAAGTATGGCACAGCTGCTGGAACTTGCCAACCAGTCACAGGGACGATACATCACTCTGGGCAATGGCGATTTCCTTGCCATCAGCGAACAGCTGCGACGCCAACTCGATATGCTCAACACGCTTGCGTCAAGGCATCATGGCAAACTGCAGATGTCACCATTCTCAGCAGCCCTGTTAGGTCCTGACATAATGCAAGGCGAGTTACAACTGACAGAAGACGAAGAGTTGACGGAGATACGAAGACGCATAATGGAGTCAAGCACCTACACCCCTGATGTGCCCCCTACCCTGCATGCCACCCTGCGTGAATATCAGAAGGAGGGCTACCAGTGGATGTCACGCCTCAACTACTGGGGAGCAGGAGCACTGCTCGCTGATGACATGGGTTTGGGAAAGACCATACAGACCATCACCTTCCTACTGTCAAAGGCACAGGAAGGACCGGCCCTCGTCATAGCACCAGCCTCAGTAGCACCCAACTGGAAGGTGGAGTTTGAGAAGTTTGCTCCCTCGCTTAACATTACCATGCTCAATTTTGAGTCAGACCGACATGAGGCAATACTCCGTGCTAAGGCTGGCGATGTGGTGGTGTGCACCTATATGCTGTTGCTCAGTGTGAAGGAGGAGATAACCAGCAAGGAGTGGAACACCATCTGTCTTGACGAAGCTCATATCATTAAGAATCGTGGTGCCAAGACCTCTGCGGTAGCTATGAAACTGAAGTCCAAGAACCGTATCATGCTTACAGGTACACCAGTGCAGAACCATCTGGGTGAACTGTGGAATCTGTTTCAGTTTGTCAATCCAGGACTGCTGGGCTCATTTGAGGATTTCAACCGTCGTTTCATCGTACCTATAGAGCAAAACTCCAATCGTATAGCACAGCAGCAGTTGGACCGTCTGGTAAAACCATTTATGCTCAGGCGCACCAAGGATAAGGTGGCTCGCGAACTGCCTGAGAAAGAGGAAATATACCAGCATGTCACCATGAGCGAGGAAGAGCAGCTGACCTATGAGGCTATGCGACAGAAAGCCGAGGCAACGCTCATTGCCAACGGACTGGGCAGAGTGTCAATGAACACTCTTGCTGAGATAACCCGTCTGCGACTTACAGCTTGCTGTCAGTCAAAGATTACCGCTCTGCTCGAACTCTTGCAGACCGTGACAGACGGCTATGAACAACAGGAGGAAGAAAGTCGTGGAGGGGCACTGGTATTCTCGCAGTTTACCACCTATCTTGCAGAGATTCGTCGCACACTCGACGATGCTCACGTACCTTATTTATATATAGACGGTACGGTGCCCATCATAGAGCGACAGAAACTGGTGGAGAAGTTTCAGGCAGGCGAATGTCCTGTGTTCCTTATATCGCTCAAGGCTGGAGGATTAGGACTTAACCTCACTCGCGCCAACTATGTGATACACATGGACCCCTGGTGGAACCCAGCCATAGAGTCGCAGGCTACAGACCGTAGTCACCGTATAGGTCAGAAGAAGGCTGTCACCGTTTATCATCTCATATCACAAGGTTCTATAGAGGAAAAGATTCAGCGTCTGCACGAGCGCAAACAGAACCTCGTCAGCAACATACTCGCTGCTACCGATATGAGCCACAAACTCACTGGTGAGGAACTCCTCGAAATGGTGAGAGGGTGATTTATTAGTTGAGAGTTGAGAGTTGAGGGTTTAGAGGTTAGAGGTTAGAGGTTAGAGTTAAAGTTTAAAGTAATATAATATGACTTACGATTATCAGACACAGGGCACATGCTCTAAAATGATTCACATCACCGCTGACAACGGAGTGTTGCAGGAGGTGCAGTTTGTTGGTGGATGTCCAGGCAACACTCAGGGCATCAGCAGTTTAATAAAAGGTATGAAGGTTGACGAGGCTATCAGTCGTCTTGAAGGCATTAGGTGTGGTGCCAAACCCACTTCTTGTCCTGACCAACTGGCTCAGGCACTGAAACAAATGAAGGTTATGGGATAATCAGGTGATCAGAACTCTTTACATACTACTGCTTGCAGGTATACTCTTTTCATGCCAAGATAAGAGGGCGCGAGACGATCAGGGGCGCACCTCGGCATGCTGGATATATGCCATGCTGGAGTGTGTGGAGCATGAGGCATGTGTGAGGGGTGACAGCATACAGTTGTCGCGCCAATGGCTTATGGCAAAAGAGCTGGAAGAGCAGACGGTGTGGCACTACCTCTCAGACGGTAAGGGTGCAGACATCTCCCTCCGTGGTGTGGGACCAGAGGTATTGAGGCTTATCCAGATTTATGGACTGGTGCCTTATCAGCACGAGAAGACACAGATAACTCGAGGTAGTGTGACAGAGCGCAAGCTTCAACTGCTTGCCCGTCAAGCCCTCTCGCTTGATGATTTGCGCGAAAGGATGGCTGACATTCTTCCACAGTTTACTACCACAAGACCCACAACAGGCAAACAGCCTGCCTTCTACTACCTCTCCATGCGCTATAACCCCCTGCAGTTTGCTGAGAGCGTGATGTATTACCAGCACTGGCATTTCTACACCTCAGTGCCCCACCAACCATACAACACCGATATTACCCTTGAGGTAGCAGACAACCGCTACCATCATGCCTACACCAATATGCCTATCGACAGCATCACCGCCAAGGTGCTGGCAAGTCTCAAGGCTGGTCATGCTGTATATTGGGAATACGGCAACCCCACCCCTGACGGCATTGTGAGCAGCGACCATGCTATGGCGATAGAAGGCATTGTAAAATCGCGCAAGCATCCTGGCAGGATTATGCTTCGTTGCAAGAACTCATACGGTAAGGAATGGGGACAAAAAGGCTACTGCCTGATAAGCCTGCCCTACTTCAAGGCTCACACCTGCAACGTGGGACTGGTGGAATAAAAAAAATGCAAAAAATATTGCGGTATCAAATTTTTATCGTAACTTTGCAGCCATATCACCTATACCAGTTATAGGTACAAGAGACATTATCTGAATAATTAATATTAACCAAAAACAACAAGAACATGAAGAAAATTCTTTTAGCAGTGATGGCTGTAGCAGCCATCGGCTTCACATCATGTGGTGGTAACAAGACAGAGCAGGGCGAGGCTGTTGACTCAGTGGCTCTCATCGACTCACTCTCTGAGGAGGCAATTCAGGAGACTCTTGACGCCCTCAATGGTGTTATCGACGCTAAGGATGCTGACAAACTCAAGGAAGTGCTCGAAGACAGCAAGGCTAAGGTTGCTGAGCTCGTTAAGCAGAACCCAGAGTTAGCAAAGGCTTACGTAGCTAAGTTGCAGAAGTTCCTTAAGGAGAACAAGGATAAGGTTTCTGAGTTTGCTGGCAAGACAGCAGGCACACAGGACGCTATCGATGCTATCATCAGCGACGAGTCTGAAGACGGATTTGGCGGTCTTATCGGTGCCTTAGAAGACAAGGCTGAGGCTGCAAAGGAAAATGCTGAGGCTGCAGCTAAGGAGCAGGCAAACGACGCTAAGGCAGCCGCTAAGAAGCAGGTTGAAGACACCAAGGCTGCTGCTAAGGAGCAGGCAAACAAGGCTATCGACAATGCAGCTAAGAATGCAGCTAACGAGGCTAAGAAGTCACTCGGTCTCTAATCGTCTTAACACATTGTTATAAATAGAACTGGCGCAACCCCGATGGGTAGCGCCAGCTTTTTTTATGCTGTTATTATGATTCTTATAAACTCTTGTCTTTACCAGTTGTAGGTTATGCCGAGAGCAACTGAGCGATGACCGAAACGCTGGTGACCGAGGTTGTTGCCAACAAGGTCGAAGTCCCAGTTCTTGATGCTCTTTGTTACTCGGAGCGACGCATTAAACTGAGCAGGCTGTCCCACACCATAAAGGCGTGCAAAACTTGTGTAGCTCAGCAATGGAACTATCTGCCAACCCTGTTGCAGTGATATAGATGGTTGCAGACGAACCTGTATAATATTGCTATACTCCTTCTCGCCTAATTCATGATTCATCACATTGTAATAGTTGAGCGCAGCAGCTAGTCTCAGTATGCCCTTATGCCAATAGGTTGATGCTCCTACCTGGAATATATTGCCATGCTCACCGGGAGAAAGAAGTATAGAGGTGAAGCTTGTGTGTGAATTATTTATAAAGGTGGTGAAGGTGAAGTCAGGCTTCTGGTATTCATACTTCAGTTCGCTTATGTAAGCATCCATCTTCTGCACACTTGAACGATACTCGAAATAATCTTTAGACGGGACATCCTGAAGGAAATTCGTAAATATAGGAGACATTGGAGCCTTAGCAAACGCACCCTTCAGCACTGAGTGCTTGGTGATGTTGCCATAGAGAGCAAAGTTGAAGAAATGGTTGCGATGGCGATGGTCTGCTGAACGTCTTACGTCAGGGTCGATATCGTCAACATACTCGTTCTCGTTCTGATAGTATTTGTTGGTTCTCACACGGTCGCCAATGCTGATGTTAAGTCCGTGGATATTCCAGTCTATCTGTCCGTAAACATCATAATAGAGTTGACGGTCGCTACAAGGTATAAATACATTTTCTGTGTATTTGGTCAGTCCTCCCTCTATACCTGCCATCAGCAGCGCCTTGTCTTTATAGAGAGGAATGCCAAACTCTATCACACCTACAGGAATTGTGTAGTGGTCGTGACTAAATTCACCTCCTGTTTGCGTTGAACTGTTGTTACCCAAATTCAGGAACACAGTCTGTATCTCCATGTATCCTCTTTTGTCAAAGAGGTCAAGGTCATATACGATGTTGACATCTATGTCACGTGAAAAAGCTTTCGTTTCAAAGGAATTATCGTGTTCCCTGTAGAATGACTGGTTCACATTCGCCATTAACTTGTTGGTCTCGTTTATATGCCAGTCGAAACCAACTACAGCAGCCTCGTTGCCGTCATGAGTTTCAATATCATTAACCTTTGTGTGCCTAAATCCACCCATGAGCTGTCCCCACACGGTAAGGTTATCACGCTCCACCTTAACGGTGTTGAAAGAGGTGAGGCTTCCGTAAGAATCAGCCTTAGCGCTCACTCTGCCAGATGTGCCGTTCTTGCCCTTCTTAAAATAGACATCAATAACCTTGCCTACTCCTTCTGTACCCTTCATAGTACCAGCCATGGTGCACACCTGAATACGGTCTAACTCCTTTGCTTTTGTCTTTTCAAGGAACTGCTCATAGTCGCCTGTATATCCCATATTGTGGGTGGACAGTCCGTAATCGTTGACTCTAACAGCAGCATTCGCACCGAATACTTCTCCCCTAAAATCAATCACATTAGGAAACATTGCAAGCACCTCGGCAAGGGTCTCCTCGCCTGAGAGGTTCAACTCATCAACATGGATAATGTAACGGTCGCCTATCTGCTGGATAGCAGCCGCTGTCGCTGTTGTGGCATAGACCATTGTCATCATCAATGCCACGATAAAATAAGTAAATTTTCTCTTCATTTAATTCCTGTTTCTCATTTTTACGGCTGCAAAGGTAACACTTTTTAATCAAATAAACACCTTTTAAAGGTTAATTCTTAGCATTATTGGGTTTTGTGGGGAATTTTTGGAAAGAAATACGTACCTTTGCACACAAATAATTTTTTTCTATGGCACATAAAGGACACCCAAAAGGCTTATATCTACTCTTCGTAACCGAGATGGCAGAACGCTTTTCCTATTATGGAATGCGCGCGCTGTTCGTCTTATATCTTGTTGCAGCCTTCTTTACCAATGACGAGGCGAGCCAGATATACGGTTCATACACAGGACTGGTTTACCTCACACCATTATTAGGCGGATATGTCTCCGACCGCTACTGGGGCAATCGTCGTTCCATCATAGCAGGCGGACTGACGATGGCTCTGGGCCAGTTTCTCATGTTCTTCTCGGCGTGCTTTGTCAGCCAGAGCATCTTCGGCGAGGGTGCTGCTGTTGACCCTTCCGTCAACAACCAGCTGTCTTTGTGGCTTATGTTTGCAGGCTTAGCCGCACTCATCATAGGCAACGGTTTCTTCAAGCCTAACATCTCCACGATGGTGGGCGACCTCTACTCTCCTTACGACCAGCGCAAGGATTCTGCCTTCACCATCTTCTATATGGGCATCAACGTGGGTGCCTTCGTGGCACCACTCATCTGCGGACCGCTTGGCAACGGCAACTGGGCTGACCCCTCAGCCTTTAAGTGGGGATTCTTTGCTGCTGGCTGTGCCATGCTATTCTCCGTGGCAGTGTTTGTGGCACTTAAAGACAAATACCTAGTTACGCCAGAAGGAGAGAAGATAGGGGGAAAACCAACAAGCAGACTCACCTCCAGCCCTTCTCTTGAAGAGAGGAGAGATGCTACAAAATACATAAGGATATTTTCTTGCGGTTTTATAGCCCTTGCAATAGCACTGTTTTCCCTTTGGCAGTCAGGAGTATTGTCTCCCCTCTCTCCAAGAGAGGGGTTGGGGGTGAGTCTTATCTCCTCCGTTATCTACGGCATTTCCGTTGCCCTGCCTATATACATCATAACCGATAACAGGCTGAAGAAGATAGACAAGATGCACATTGGTGTCATCTATATCATCGCCGTATTCGTGATATTCTTCTGGAGCGCCTTTGAGCAGGCTGGCTCTTCGCTCACCATTATTGCTGACCAGCAGTGTGACCGTCACATAGGCAACTGGGAGATGCCTACCACATGGTTTCAGAGTGTCAACCCCATAGTGGTGGTTACCTTTGCTCCTGTTATGGCTATAATGTGGGAATGGCTGCTCAGAAAGGGCATCAACGTGCCCTCAACGGTGAAGCAGGCTATCGGTCTGGCACTGCTCTCCATCGGCTATCTCGTGATTGCCTATGGCACATGGGGCATTGACACCACAGCCAAGATATCTATGTGGTGGCTCATAGTGCTCTATTTCCTTCACACTATGGGTGAACTCTCTTTGTCACCTATCGGACTGTCACTGGTCAATAAACTCTCGCCTGCCCATCTTGCCTCACTGCTTATGGGTGTGTGGTTTATGAGCAATGCCACGGCTAACATCCTGGCTGGCGAGTTTGCCACCCTGCTGCCAGCACCAGGCAAGGAGCCTGCAAGCATTCTTGGCATGAAGATAGTCACTCTCTCCGACTTTTTCCTTTTCTTTGCAATAACGGCAGGTGTCACGGCAATAGTGTTGCTGTGCCTGTGCCCTTTACTTAACAGAATGATGAAACCTGTAATTGTATTTGCTACCAACAACGAAAACAAACTGAGGGAGGTAAGAGAAATCCTCGGTAAGAGATTTGAAATCCTCTCGCTCAGAGAGGTGGAGTGTTTCGACGAACTGCCCGAAACACACCTCACGTTAGAAGAAAACTCGCTGGAGAAGGCACGCTACATCAGCGAGCACTTCGGCTACGACTGCTTTGCCGACGATACTGGTCTGGAGGTGGAGGCTCTCAATGGCGCACCTGGTGTCTATTCTGCCCGCTATGCCAACTGCGACGATAGCGATACCGTTGACGGCAAGAACCGTTGGGGACTGCAGGGTAAGGACCACGACTCAGAGGCTAATATGCGCAAACTGCTCACCAGACTGGAAGAGCGAGAGGCCGAGAAGGGTGCCACCGTAAACCGTAAGGCGCGCTTCCGTACGGTGGTGTCGCTGATTTATCACGGCGAGGTACACCAGTTTGAGGGCATAGTGAATGGTGAGATAGCCCGTGAGAAGCATGGTACTGACGGCTTCGGCTACGACCCTGTCTTCATGCCTGTTGACAAGGGCTTAACCGTCACCTTTGCTGAAATGACGAGCGAGGATAAGAATGCTATCTCACATCGTGGCAGGGCTATCGAGAAACTTGCCAAGTTCTTCCTCAGCTGATGGTTTAATAGTTTACTTTCTCAGCATACACTCCGATGGTAGTGCCTGTGAAACCGCCTGCTTTTGAAGACACGAACGAGGCGTCTATGTTCTCGGCTATAACGGTCCAGTCATCCACTCCGCTACCCTCAAGGCGATAGAAGAAAGAGTAGGTAGTGCCTTTACACTCTGCCCGCAGATAGACGCGCTCTACGTAATCGGGAAGTTCTGAAAAAGCAAGAACCTTACATTTGTCCGAACCTGATATCTGGCGCAGTTCCAGTCCCTTTCCGCTGCGACAGAGAAAATACTGGTGTTTCTCATTCTTGAA
>JAEEVS010000098.1:0-16283 GCA_016290975.1 Prevotella sp.
AGGCTGGTGCTAAGAAGGTAGTTATCTCTGCTCCTGCAGGCAACGACCTCCCAACCATCGTTTACAACGTAAACCACACTACTCTTACCGCTGACGATAAGATCATCTCAGCTGCATCATGCACCACTAACTGTCTCGCTCCAATGACAAAGGCACTCAACGACTTTGCTCCAATCCAGAGCGGTATCATGACAACCGTACACGCTTACACAGGCGACCAGATGATTCTCGACGGTCCTCAGCGTAAGGGCGACGTACAGCGTGCTCGTGCTGGTGCACAGAACATCGTACCTAACTCAACAGGTGCTGCAAAGGCTATCGGCCTCGTAATCCCAGAGCTCAACGGTAAGCTCATCGGTGCTGCACAGCGCGTACCAACTCCAACAGGTTCTACCACTATCCTGCACGCAGTTGTAAAGGGTGAGGTAGCTGTAGAGGACATCAACGCTGCTATGAAGGCTGCTGCTAACGAGAGCTTCGGCTACACAGAGGAGAAGCTTGTTTCTTCTGACATCATCGGCATGAAGTTCGGTTCACTCTTCGACGCTAACCAGACCATGGTAAGCAAGATCGGTGACGGCAACTCACTCGTTCAGGTAGTATCTTGGTATGACAACGAGAACTCTTACACTTCTCAGATGGTTCGTACCATCAAGTACTTCTCAGAGATATAATCTCCGACTACACATTATTTCATAATAATATTAAGTTCCGCTACTCACCAGAGTGACGGAACTTTTTTTGTTGAAAGCTAAATAGAACAAGAATTAGCTTTACACCTTATATTTAATAGGGGCTGTCAGGCACACGGGTGTAGAAACGCTCTACGCCCTTGTCAAGAATCTGGAAGAAGAGGTCTGGCTTGTCATTGACGATGAGCTCGTCAGGGAAGTCTGCCTCCTTGAGCAATGGCAGGGCATACTGGTAGTTGGCTATGTCGAAGGAGATATGGGCATCGCTGCCAAGGATGACGGGCATATCGCGTTTCTTGCACAGGCGCAGTATCTCAAGGTTGTTGCTTACGGCATCGGGCTTATTGCGTATGGGGCGCAGGGATGATGAGTTGAGTTCGAGCAGGGTGCCTGTGCGATAGGCTGCATCGACTATGGGCTCGAAGAGGAGCTGGCAGGTGCCGTCGCCTGGATGGGCGATGATGTCGGTCCACTTGTTTTCGATGGCGGCTATCATGCCGTCGGTATTCTGCGAGGGCGTTCCCCCACTCCAACAGAACTTATGGATACCTGCTATGCGCACATCCATCAGACGATAGTAGAATGGCTCAAGGTCGAGGGTGCCCTGGGTATCGAGGATGTTGAGTTCGGCGCCGATGAGCAGTCGCACTCCGTACATCTCGCGGGGTATGACATGGGTGTTGCGGAAATAGACTGGGCGCACGCTGCCTGGTATGGAGGAGGCATGGTCAGTGATGCCAAGTATCTCGAGTCCTTTCTCGGATGCTGCCTTTGCCATCTCTTGCAGGGTGGAATAGGCATGGCCGCTGGCTATGGTGTGGGTGTGGATGTCTAACTTATAGTTCATAGTTGAGAGTTTAGAGTTTTGTGCAAAGTTACTAAAAAAAAATCGGATCATCTGCATAAAGTTGTGTCTAAGTTTAAAAACAAAAACAAGAATAACCCTTTTTGAAAGTTTGGCACTGTGTGCCTTGTCCTGCTGTAGTCAAGAATCTGATTGTAAGCGAGCTTACATCATATTCTTACCAACACCATGACACCTCTATGGATGTCACAACTTTCAAAAAGAAAAAACCCCGGCTTTTCAAGCCTGAAAAACAAAAAAAGTATTTTGTACCTTACCCATTCGTACTTAATACGGCTGTTTTTATTGTTTTTGCCTGACAAGGGTATAACCTGACGTTAGGAGGGTGCAGGACTGCAAGGGATATGGGCTTAGGTGCTTGCACATAAAGAACATATCACTTGAAGGTCTGCGAGAGTCTGAAAGACTTATGACCTTGACAGGGGTTTTTAATGTTTTTGTTAAATCATGAACACAGGAAAAAACAAAAATAAATAATTTTATTTTGTTCTGCGCTCGTTTTTTAGTAACTTTGTACCCAAAATATAAACAAGGAAAGAAATATGACTGAAATAGAAGAGAAAAACGAGGGACAGGAGAAGTCGCTTAACTTCATAGAACAGAAGATAGAGCAGGACCTGGCTGAGGGTAAGAACGGTGGAAGGGTGCAGACACGTTTTCCACCTGAACCGAACGGCTATCTGCATATAGGTCATGCTAAGGCGATAGCACTGGACTTTGGCGTAGCAGAGAAATATAACGGTGTGTGTAACCTGCGCCTTGACGATACTAACCCCCAGAAGGAGGATATAGAATATGTGAAGGCGATAGAGAAGGACATAGAGTGGCTTGGCTTCAAATGGGGCAAGGTGTTGTATGCTTCGGACTATTTCCAGCAGCTGTGGGACTTTGCCGTGGAGCTGATAAAGCGCGGCAAGGCTTACGTGGACGAGCAGACAGCAGAGGAGATAGCCCAGCAGAAGGGCACTCCGACGACCCTAGGTAAGGAGTCGCCTTACAGAAACCGTCCTGTGGAGGAGTCGTTAGCTCTGTTTAACGAGATGAACAGCGGCAAGATGGAGCCTGGCAAGATGGTGCTGCGCGCCAAGATAGACATGGCGAGCGACAATATGCACTTCCGCGATCCTATCATATACCGTGTGCTGAACATACCTCACTGGAGGACGGGCAACAAATGGAATGCCTACCCTATGTATGACTTCACCCATGGTCAGTGTGACTACTGGGAGGGTGTAACCCACTCGCTCTGCACACTGGAGTTTGTGAGCCACCGTCCGCTCTACGACCTGTTTGTGGACTGGGCTAAGGAGTGTGCTGGCGATGACAAACCGCTGGACGACAACCGTCCGAGACAGACGGAGTTTAACAAACTGAACCTGACACACATTCTGCTGTCGAAGCGTAACCTGCTGATGCTGGTGAACGAGGGAGTGGTAAACGGATGGGATGACCCACGTATGCCTACCATCTCAGCCTTTCGCAGAAGGGGTTACAGCCCAGAGGGCATCAAGGCGTTTATCAACAAGATAGGCTACACGAAGTTTGACGCGCTGAACCAGATGTCGCTCTTTGAGAGTGCCATAAGGGACGACCTGAACAAAAGGGCGCAGAGAGTGAGCGCGGTGGTGAACCCCGTGAAACTGGTGATAACAAACTTCCCTGAGGACAAGACGGAGGTATACACCGCCATCAACAACCCTGAGAACGAGGCTGACGGCACGCACGAGATAGAGTTCTCACGTGAGCTGTGGATAGAGCGCGACGACTTTATGGAGGATGCTCCGAAGAAATTCTTCCGCTTAGGTCCTGGCAAGGAGGTGAGACTGAAGAACTCATATATAATAAGGTGTCCCGAGACTGACTGCTGCAAGAAGGACGAGAACGGCAATATCGTGGAGATATATGCCGAGCTGATACCAGAGACAAAGACTGGCGAGGCAAACTGCAACATGAAGATCAAGGGCAAGACCATTCACTGGGTGAGCTGCAAGCACTGCTTAGAGGCTGAGGTAAGAAACTACGACCGCCTATGGATGGTGGAGAACCCAAGGGACGAGGTGTCAGCATACTCCAAGGAGCAGGGCAAGGAACGCATTGACATTAACGACATGCGTAAGTTCATAAACCCTGAGAGCCTCGAGATAAAGAAGGCTTACGTGGAGAAATACTGCGCGGAGTTCAAGCCGTTGGACTATATGCAGTTCCAGCGCGTGGGCTACTACACTCCTGACTACGACTCTACCCCTGACCACCTTGTATTTAACAAGACCGTAGGGCTGAAAGATAATTGGAAATAATTGACAATTGATAATTGATAATTGATAGTTATGCTAACGAGCCTTTTACAGAGTTTTTTAGATAATCTGAATTACGGCACAATATGGTTTCTGATGCTGCTGGAGAGCACAGTGATACCTGTGCCATCGGAGTTCGTGGTGACACCAGCAGCATTCAACGCTGCTGACGGAACTATAGATATATGGCTGGTGATACTGTTCGCAACGATAGGAGCCGACTGTGGTGCCACGATAAACTATCTGGCTGGCTACTATCTGGGCAGACCGCTGATATACAAATTTGCTAACAGCAAATGGGGTAAGATGTGTCTGCTGAACCAAAAGAAGGTGGAGGATGCTGAGAAGTATTTTGACGACAACGGAGCAATAGCTACGGTAACGGGACGACTGATTCCAGGCATACGTCACCTCATATCCATACCTGCTGGACTGGCAAGGATGAACTTCTGGCGCTTTCTGCTCTACACCACCCTGGGCGCAGGAGCATGGAACTGCATACTGGCAGGACTGGGATGGTATCTGCACACGTTCGTGACGAGAGACGAACTGATGGACAAGATAGAAATATACAGCGAATACATAAAGTGGGGCATCATAGTGCTGGTGCTCCTCGTAATAGCATTCTTCCTCGTAAAAAGGGTGTTGAAGAAGGATAAAAACGCAAAATAGGGCTCAAAAAACCGAAAATTTGCGATTTTCTTGAAAAAAATCAAGAAAAAACTTGCAAATTAAGAAAAAATGCCCTAACTTTGCAACTGTTATCCTGAATACAATCTTTTTACCTTAAAGATGCTAATACCTATTGAGATTGGAACGCTTACATCGTGAGATGGGAGCGTTTCGTTTTTTTATACCCCCCTACCCTTAATCATCCATAGCAAGACGGAAACCGAGGTTGGTCTGCTTATAGTCAGGCCAGTTGCCGTCACGTGACGATGTGCGACACTTGTTCTGGCGGTCGGTGAAGGAACCTCCACGCACGCTGTGAGAGAGTGTGTCGTTAACATGCACCAGAGGGTCGGTGAGTTCGCCTGGCTTATACTGCTGGAAGTTGTCCTCGACCCACTCCCACACATTACCACTCATATCATAGATGCCAATCTCATTAGGTCCGTACTGGGCAACAGGATGCGGACGCCCCTCGCTGTTGGTAGCCATGCAAGCCACACGGTCAACGAACTTGGAGCCAGCGTAAGGAAGCGAATAGCCCTTGCCAGCACCACGAGCAGCAAACTCCCACTCAGCCTCAGTAGGAAGACGGAACTTACGGCCTGTCAGCTCATTGAGTTTCTTGATGAACTCCTTACAGTCATACCATGAGACATTAAGCACAGGCAGGTCTTTCTCAGTGTCGTCATGAGCCTTGTACATGGAGGGGTTAGTGCCCATTACATGCTCCCACAGTTCCTGAGTAACCTCAGTCTGCGAGATGTAGTAAGGTTTGGTGATGACAACGGAGTGCTCGGGCTTCTCGGAATAGTAGTCACACTCGGTCTGTTCGGATGTTCCACCCATAACAAACTTACCTGGCTCAATACGGACCATCATGATGTCGTTGCCACCAACACTTACCTCTACTGAGCCTTCGGGCACGTCAGCCCTGCCGTTACCGCATGACACGGTGAGTGATAAGACTATCACTGCAACGGATAATGTAAAATAAAACTTTTTCAACGGATTAGAAATTAATTATATTAGTAGTTAGAGTTATATTCTGTCTATGCAAATGCCAGCGCCTCAAGCCGTGCCTTCAGCTGGGGCATCAGCGAACGGCGAATGGAGAGCGTGATGGAACAGGTGGTCTGGAAATCCTGTGACACGATGCGAGGCTCCATATCCTTGACTATCTTCATCACAGCATTCATCTGCGGATAGGAGAAGGTGTATGTTATCTGTTCCTCTACAAAACGCTCCTCCAGAGACGAGTGCGAACGTGCATCATCAACGGCAAGTGTGGCTGCCTCGCGATAAGCCACTATCAGACCGCCAGTACCAAGGTTGACACCACCGTAATACCTTATGACGAAAATCACAGCATCGGTTATGTCTGCACTGAGCAAGGCTCCGAGTATGGGTTTGCCAGCCGTGCTGCTGGGCTCGCCGTCGTCGTTGGCCCTGGACGCCTCGCCTTCTGCACCTAAGCGGTAGGCGTAACACACGTGACGGGCATCATAATACTTCTTCTTATACTCCCTATGCAGTGCCTGTACCTCATCAGCCGACTCCACATGATGCAAGAATGCGTAAAACTTGCTTCGCTTCTCGGTATAGTAACCCTCGGAAACGCCTGTTACGGTAAGGTATTTGTCTCGCATCTATGCTTTCTTTTTCTGGAAGTTGAAGTTATGACAGTTTGTTCTGTATGTAGTTATTGATAGCCATCACGCGCTTTACAGGGTTTGTCACCACCTCTTCGCGTACGGTATTGAAGTCGTTGAACAGTTCGCTGAATGCCGTCTGCACCATGTTAGGCTTGCGTCGCTTCTTATCGGCAAGGGGGTTTACGACTATCTGTATGCCCTTGGTGTGGAGCGTAACATGAAGGTCGGTGCCAGCCTCAACGGGGTCTCCGTCAAAGTGTATCACTCCTGGCTTGCTTCTGCGTATCATTATGTCCTTAGCCTTGAAGCACTTTATCTTAGAACTCTTGTCGATGGTCTTATTCATAAGCTCTATGCCTACCTGAGGAGCCTCGATGATATCGAAGGGTTCCATGATAACCACATCGAGCAGACCGTCGGACATGCTTGCCTGAGGTGCTATGTATGCATCGTTGCCATACTGAGAGGCATTAGCCACGCTGACCAGAAAAGCCTTATAGCGCTGTGCATCATTACCGTCAAGAGTAATCTCGTAAGTATCAGGCTCGTAGCTCAAGCCCTCAAGCAACACATTCTCAAGGTATGTCAGCATGCCACGCTTGCCTGCATCGGCGAATTTCTTGGATATGAAGGCATCAAAGCCCATACCGCATGTGCAGAAGAAAGGGTGATTGTCTATTACCCCGTAATCGAGTTGGTGTATCAGTCCCACGTTTATCACATCAAGGGCACCCTTCACACTCATGGGCAACATAAGATGGCGCGCCAATCCGTTGCCCGAACCGCATGGTACGATACCCAAGGCGGTCTTGCTGTCTATGATACTTCGTGCCACCTCATTCACCGTTCCGTCACCCCCTACAGCCACAACGATGTCTTTTCCTTCGTCCTTGCATTGTGTAGCTATCTTCTGGGCATGACCTGCATATTCGGTAAAACGCAGCTCCACATCGTAGATGTCTCTGTCTATATGACGCTCAATAAGCGAGGGGATAACATCTTTGCTCCCCGTGCCTGAGATTGGATTGATTATAAATACTATACTCCTTTTCGTCATAATAGGTGTTTACAACAATGCATAATGAACAATGTACATACAAAGTTACACTTTTTTCTGTAAAGTAATCACTCTTGTTAATATATTTTTGCACAAATATTCATTTTATTTAATAAAAAATGCGCAAATTGAAATATTTTGTGTAATTTTGCACCCGATTATGCAAATTACTTTGCACATCGCATTTGAAAATATGTTCACACAAAATATATAATGGGACAGTTAGCAGAAAAATTCAAAAGTTATCGTTTGCCACAAAAATTCATGGAGGCAGGCGTTTACCCTTACTTCCGTGAAATTACAAGTAAACAGGGCACAGAAGTGGAAATGGGCGGACATAAGGTTCTTATGTTTGGTTCAAATGCCTATACAGGATTGGTGGGCGACAACCGCATTTGCGAGGCAGCCAAGGCAGCCATAGACCAGTATGGTACAGGATGTGCAGGCAGCCGTTTCCTTAACGGTACACTCGACATTCACGTAAAACTAGAGAAAGACCTTGCCGAATTTGTAGGCAAAGACGAGGCTCTCTGCTTCTCTACAGGTTTCTCAGTTAACGCTGGTGTCGTTGCTATGGTTTGCGGACGTGAAGACTACATCATCTGTGACGATCGCGACCATGCCAGCATCGTTGACGGCCGCCGTCTGAGCTTCGCTAAGCAGCTGAAGTACAAGCACAACGACATGGAAGACCTTGAGAACATACTCATGAAACTTCCTAAGGAAGCTATCAAGCTTATCGTTGTTGACGGTGTGTTCTCGATGGAGGGCGACCTTGCAAACCTGCCAAAGATTGTAGAACTCAAGCACAAGTACAACTGTTCTATAATGGTGGACGAGGCTCACGGCATCGGCGTATTCGGAAGAAACGGACGCGGTGTGTGTGACCACTTCGGACTTACCGACGAGGTAGACCTCATCATGGGTACATTCTCTAAGTCACTCGCTTCTATCGGTGGCTTCATAGCAGGCGACTGGGACACTATCAACTTCCTGCGCCACAACGCACGTACCTATATCTTCTCTGCATCAAACACTCCTGCTGCAACAGCTGCTGCACAAAAGGCACTCGACATACTGAAGGCTGAGCCTGAAATCATCGAAAAGCTTTGGGATGTTACAAACTATGCACTCAAGCGTTTCAAGGAGGAAGGCTTTGAGATTGGCGACACAGAGTCACCTATCATTCCACTCTATGTGCGTGACGTTGACAAGACATTCCTCATCACTGCATTAGCATTTGAGCGTGGCGTATTCATCAACCCTGTAGTGCCACCAGCATGTGCTCCTACTGACACTCTGGTGCGTTATGCACTCATGGCTACCCACACCAAGGAGCAGGTTGACCGCTCAGTAGAAATCCTCAAGGGTATCTTTAAGGAGCAGGGAGTGATTAAATAGTTTACAGTTTACAGTTCACAGTTCATAGTTAAGAATTGCTGAGTAAAAATAAGATAAAATTCATCCGCTCACTGGAGCAAAAGAAAAATCGCCGACAGGAAAACGCCTTCATTGCCGAGGGTCACAAGACTGTTGGCGATCTTCTTTTAGCAGGATTCCAACCACTCCTCATAGTGCATACTGAGGAATGGAAATCGCCCATACCCCTACCCTGTGGCGCTGAGGTTATAGCAGTTTCAGATGAAGAATTAAGAAAGGCAAGCCTATTGCTTCATCCTCAGCAAGTTATAGCAATACTTAAAATACCAGACACAAGCAACAGTCTTACGCCCTCTACAGCTTCAGACGATTTGGTTCTTTGTCTTGACGGAGTGCAAGATCCAGGTAATCTTGGCACCATAATCAGGACGGCTGACTGGTTTGGCATAAAGCACATTATTTGCAGCCAGCAAACCGTTGATGCATTCTCTCCAAAAGTGGTACAGGCAACGATGGGTAGCATAGCACGAGTCAGCGTGCATTACACAGACCTTACATCTTTCCTGACATCCCTACCCAAAGGTACACCAGTGTATGGCACTTTCCTCGACGGAAAGAACCTCTACCACGAGCAGCTGAAGCCAAACGGTGTTATCATTATGGGCAACGAAGGTAATGGCATCTCTCCTGAGATAGCAAGACATGTGACCCACCGCCTACTGATACCTCCCTACCCTGCTGACAGCGATACAGTTGAAAGTCTTAACGTAAGCATCGCCACAGCAATCATCTGTGCAGAGTTTCGCCGTATTAACTTTGTTAATAATTCTTAACTTTAAGGCAAAAACAACCTTTTCAGCACAATAAAAGATATTTTTTCAGTAACTTTGCATCAAATAAGAACGAAAATAATGCCTATGGTAAAGAATATACTCACATCACTGATGCTTGTTGGAGCATTGACATTTGCGCCAGCATTCCTCTCTGAGGCAAGTGCACGCATAGAGTTGAGCGACATAGAAACACAGCAGCCTGTTATAAGGCAGTTTGGTTCTTCGCTCGTTATTTCAGGAGCGCAGGGCAAGACCGTCTATGTGTATAACCTTATTGGCGTTCAGCTGTTAGCTATACATGTTGACTCATACGAAAAGCGTATAGATCTTGGCAACCTGCCAAGGGGCATATACCCTATCAGAATAGGCAACTACACCAAGAAGATACAACTCTAAAAGTTGCTCACTGAAAGACCATAAAAGCCTCCAACACCACGCTGGGGGCTTATTCAATAATTACGTCACGAGTATTCATAACTTAACACAACAAAATAACTACTACACAACAATGGAAAGAGATCAGAAGATTTTCGACCTCATCGAATCTGAACATCAGCGCCAGCTGAAGGGTATTGAACTCATCGCATCCGAGAACTTCGTCAGTGACCAGGTAATGGAGGCTATGGGGTCTTATTGTACAAACAAGTATGCCGAGGGTTATCCTGGACACCGCTACTATGGTGGCTGTCAGGTGGTTGACCAGATAGAGCAGCTTGCTATAGACCGTGCCTGCCAGCTGTTTGGTGCTGAATATGCTAACGTACAGCCACACTCTGGTGCACAGGCTAATGCCGCAGTGCTCCTTGCCGTACTGAAGCCAGGCGATTGTTTCATGGGACTTAACCTCGACCACGGCGGTCACCTCTCTCACGGTTCACTCGTCAACACATCAGGCATTCTCTATCGTCCTGTAGGCTATAACCTCAATAAGGAGACTGGTCGCGTTGACTATGACGATATGGAACGTCTGGCTAAGGAGAACAAGCCTAAGCTCATCATCGGCGGTGGCTCTGCATACTCTCGCGAATGGGATTACGCTCGTATGCGTAAGATTGCCGACGAGGTAGGTGCCCTCCTGATGATTGATATGGCTCACCCAGCAGGTCTTATTGCAGCAGGTCTGCTTGAGAACCCTGTTAAGTATGCTCACATCGTAACCACCACTACCCACAAGACTCTCCGTGGTCCTCGTGGCGGTCTGATCCTTCTTGGTAAGGACTTTGACAACCCATGGGGCTACAAGACTCCAAAGGGTGTTGTAAAGAAGATGTCTCAGTTGCTTAACTCAGCTGTATTCCCTGGTCAGCAGGGTGGTCCGCTTGAGCACGTGATAGCAGCTAAGGCAGTAGCTTTCGGTGAGGCTCTTAAGCCAGAGTTCAAGGAGTATGCTAAGCAGGTGAAGAAGAATGCAGCCGTTCTTGCTGACGAACTCACCAAGCGTGGTTTCGGCATCGTTTCAGGTGGTACTGACAACCACTCTATGCTGGTTGACCTCCGTTCTAAGTATCCTGATCTTACTGGTAAGGTTGCTGAAAACGCTCTCGTTGCAGCAGACATCACCATCAACAAGAATATGGTACCATTCGACACTCGTTCTGCCTTCCAGACATCAGGTTTCCGTCTTGGTACTCCAGCCATCACCACTCGTGGTGCTAAGGAAGACCTCATGATTAAGATTGCAGCATGGATTGAGGAAGTGCTCAACGATCCTGAGAACGAGGCTGTTATCTCAAAGGTACGCAGCGAGGTTAACGCTGAAATGAAGAACTACCCATTGTTTGCATGGTAAGACTTAAAAAAAGACGTTGGCACTGCTTGTCTGGACAAGAACCCACAGAGATGGATCGCACCATCATGTATTGGGAGAACAAGGGCAAGCTCGTACCAACAAGAGATCTTATAAAAACCCCTGAACAAATTGAAGGTATTAGGCGCGCTGGTGTTATCAACACTGGCGTGCTTGATGCTGTTGCTGCTGCTATTCATCCAGGAATGAACACGCAGGAGATAGACGACATCTGCATGGAGTATTGCAAGGAGCATGATGCCATCCCTGCATGTCTCAACTATGAAGGCTTTCCAAAGAGCGTCTGCACCTCTATCAATGAGGTGGTTTGCCACGGCATTCCTAAAGAGGAAGACGTGCTGGAGGTTGGCGATATAGTAAATGTGGATTTCACCACCATCAAAGACGGCTACTACGCCGATGCCTCTCGTATGTTCATCATTGGTGGTAAGACTACACCAGAGAAGGAACAGCTTGTGCGTGTGGCAAAGGAATGCCTCGAAATAGGTATGGAGGCAGCTAAACCTTATAGCTTCGTAGGCGACATAGGTCATGCTATCGAGAAGCATTGCAAAAAGTACCACTACGGAGTGGTTCGCGACCTTGCCGGTCATGGTGTAGGATTGAAATTTCATGAAGAACCAGACGTAAACCATTATGGTCATCGTGGCGAAGGAATGCTCCTTGTACCTGGTATGGTGTTCACCATCGAACCTATGATAAACATGGGTACATGGGAAGTGTTTGTAGATGCAGATGACCCATACGAATGGGAAGTGATATCAGGCGACGAACTCCCCTCTGCCCAGTGGGAACACACCTTATTGATGACTGAGCACGGAGTAGAAATACTGACGTATTAAGGGTTCAATAGTTCAAAGGTTTAATGGTTCAAAGAGTTTAAGTGACTTTGAAAGACAACGGAAAATACATACTGGCAATAGAATCCTCATGCGACGACACATCAGCTGCCGTAATGCAGGGGACCACCCTATTAAGCAACGTGACGGCATCACAAGACGTTCACAAAGCTTATGGTGGTGTAGTGCCAGAACTGGCATCACGTGCTCACCAACAGAATGTGTTACCCGTTGTTGACCAAGCTCTGAAAAAAGCAGGCGTCACAAAAGAGCAACTTGCGGCTGTAGCCTTCACACGCGGTCCTGGACTGATGGGTTCTCTGCTAGTGGGCGTTAACTTCGCTAAGGGTTTTGCAAGGACACTAAACATTCCGCTTATCGATGTCAACCACCTGCAAGGTCACGTTATGGCACACTTTATCGATGAGCCTGATTGTGACAATCCTCATCCCCCCTTCCCTTTCCTGTGTCTCCTCGTTTCGGGAGGTAACTCTCAGATTATCAAGGTGAATGCCTATAACGATATGGAGATACTCGGTCAAACCATTGACGACGCAGCAGGTGAGGCAATCGACAAATGTTCGAAGGTTATGGGATTAGGTTATCCTGGCGGTCCTATCATCGACCGCTTAGCTCGTCAGGGCAATCCTAAGGCTTATCAGTTTGCCGAACCACATATTCCTGGACTCGACTACAGTTTCTCAGGTCTCAAGACCTCTTTCCTCTATAGCATGCAGAAATGGGTAAAAGAAGACCCAGACTTTATAGAGCATCACAAGGAAGACATTGCGGCAAGCCTTGAGTGGACTATAGTAGATATACTGATGAAGAAACTCAAACTCGCCGTAAAGCAGACTGGCATCAAACATGTAGCTGTGGCTGGAGGAGTAAGTGCCAATAACGGACTTCGCAATGCCTTCCGCGACTATGCCAAGCGTTTCGGCTGGACTATCTACATACCCAAGTTCTCATACACCACAGACAATGCCGCGATGATAGGTTGCGTGGCATCCTTCAAATTAAAAGATAACGATTTTTGTTCAATTGACGCACCAGCGTACTCAAAAGTAACATTAGAATAATATGGAATTCGAAAACAAAGTACTCAGCAAAGAGATTCTCTACAAACTATACGAATCAGGCAAGACTATCAGTACTGCCGAGTCATGTACCAGCGGCAGAATAGCCGAAGTGCTCACCTCTGTCCCTGGCGCTTCCATGTACTATAAGGGTGGTACCATCTGCTACTCCAACGAGGCAAAGATAAACATCCTTGGTGTTGATGCTGACCTTATAGCCGAGAAGAATGCTGTTTCGGAAGAAGTTGCAATAGAGATGGTTAAGGGTGTATGCAAACTCCTTAACTCTGACTATGCCATCGCCACCACAGGTTTTGCCGGACCAGGTGCTGACCCTGGCATTCCTGTAGGCACTATCTGGGTAGCCTGTGGTACCAAGGACGACATACGCACTATGAAGATTGAGGGTGATGAGGGTCGCGAGGAAAACCTCAAGAATGCCACTCACAAGGCACTCCAGTTCTTTGTAGAGTTTATCAAAGAATTCTTCCCTGAACCAACTGATATGGACTCTATACCAAAGCCTGAGGCAAAATAAACTCAGGCCTGATAAAACAACTCTGGTATGAGGAATTTATCAGAGTCCGCTATTTATACGTTTATACACAAAGATGCCTCGGTCATTTTCAAGGGCTAACGAGTCCGGACCGAGGTATGCTACTTCAAAGGTGTCACGATTAAGCACCAGGTTGCAGTTTACCATAGACCAATGGGTATATGGATGTGACTCTACATTCTGCATACTCACCACGGTACCATCCTCCATTATCTCGAAATTGCGGTCAAGAGCCACCCATCTTCCACAAAGGCTGGTGAGGTTGATTGCCTTCTTGACCTCTTTCTCTCCCTCTACATTTTTTTCTACCGTCATTGTAAGACGGTCATCGCAATATATACCGCCTTGCACATCGGCTTCCATATCTACGTTTAGCGGCACGATGACAGCCTTGCCGTCTTCGTCCACCAACTCTACGGAGTGCATAGCCGTTGCTCTGCCCACAGTACCATACAAGGCACTGTCAGCCACACCACCAACGTCCTCCGTCTTTTTGACAGTATTTTCTGTCTGTGTTTGTTTGTTGCCGCAGCCGACAACTATTGTTATTGCTACAGCAAACAATATACTATAGACAAGTTTCTTCATTTATTATACCTGTGCATTTACAGTATTACAACCCCTTGCTTTTGGCTTCTTCCCAATACTGGTCCATCTCTCCAAGCGTCAGGTCTTTCAGTTCTCTCCCTTGCTCTTTTGCTTTCTGTTCCACATAGCCGAAACGGGCTATGAACTTTCTGTTTGTCAGTTCGAGTGCTGTATCTGGATTTATGTGGTACAGTCGCGCAGCATTAACTATGGCAAAGAGCACATCGCCCAACTCTTTTTCCGAATTTGCCTTGTCGCCCTTCTCAAGTTCTGCTTTCAGTTCGTCTATCTCCTCATACACCTTTTGCCATACATCCTCAGGCTTCTCCCAGTCAAAACCCACGTTACGTGCTTTGTCTTGTATGCGATACGCCTTGATAAGTGATGGCAAAGAACGAGGCACTCCTGACAGAACAGTCTTGTTGCCGTTCTTCTCTTTTTGTTTTACCCGTTCCCACAGTTTGCTGACCTCGTCTGGGTTGGCACACTCAGGCTTTACGAACTCGCCTTTCTCGTTAGTGTAACCATAGATGTGTGGATGGCGGAAGACCAGCTTGTCGGCTTCTTTCTTCAACACATCTCCCATATCAAACAGCCCCTGCTCCCTGCCTATCATAGCATAGAACACCAGGTGTTCCATCACGTCGCCCATCTCCTTCTGTATCTCCACAGGATTACCATCCATTATGGCATCACAGAGTTCAAAGGCTTCCTCTATAGTGTGAGGGCGCAGCGACTCGTTGGTCTGTTTGTGGTCCCATGGGCATTTCTCCCGCAACTCATCCTGTATGTCGAGCAAACGGGAGAAAGCTTGTAGTATTTCTTCTTTAGTATGCAACCTTGAACTATAACCGTAAACTATTTCACGATTCCCTTTTCCAGATACTCAGCCAGATTGGTGCGAACCTTCTCTGCAGCACCTTCTGATGCCACCTTTGCCATATCGCTCTGTACCATTATCTTTACGAGTTCTTCGAAGGTAGTCTTTGAAGGATTCCAGCCGAGTTCTTTCTTCGCCTTTGTAGGGTCACCCCAGAGGTTCACCACGTCTGTAGGACGGTAGAAGTCTTCTGATACCTCTACGAGCGTCTTGCCCACAAGGTTGAGACCCGACAGCTGAGGGTTCTTCTCTGTATCCACTGCTACGCAGATACCCTTCTCGTCGATGTCCTCACCCTCGAACTTCAGTTCTATGCCTGCCTCCTTGAATGCTGCATAGGTAAACTCGCGCACTGAGTGCTGAACACCTGTTGCTATCACGAAGTCTTCTGGAGTCTTGTTCTGCAGTATCAACCACATACACTCCACATAGTCCTTGGCATAACCCCAGTCACGCAGAGACGACAGGTTGCCGAGGAACAACTTCTCCTGCTTGCCCTGTGCTATGCGGGCTGCAGCTAGTGTTATCTTACGTGTTACAAAGGTCTCGCCTCGACGCTCACTCTCGTGGTTGAACAGTATGCCTGAGCAGCAGAACATATCGTATGCCTCACGATATTCCTTCACAATCCAGAAGCCGTAGAGTTTTGCCACTGCGTATGGAGAGTATGGATGGAACGGTGTCTTCTCGTTCTGTGGAACCTCCTCCACCTTGCCGTAAAGCTCTGATGTAGAAGCCTGATATATCTTACAGGTCTTCTCAAGGTGGTTGGTGCGAACAGCCTCCAGCACACGCAGAACACCAGTTGCGTCAACGTCGGCCGTAAACTCTGGTGCATCGAATGACACCTGAACGTGACTCTGTGCTGCTAAGTTGTATATCTCCGTAGGCTGCACCATGCCAACCAGCTTCACCAGCGACATGGAGTCGGTGAGGTCTGCATAGTGTAGGTGGAAATTAGGCTTACCCTCCAGATGAGCTATACGCTCGCGGTAATCCACTGATGAACGGCGAATGATGCCGTGAACTTCATAACCCTTCTCAAGAAGGAACTCTGAAAGGTAGCTACCATCCTGTCCGGTAACACCT
>JAEEVS010000014.1:0-18398 GCA_016290975.1 Prevotella sp.
CAACGGGAGGGATGGTTACACTGTGGAACAATTCCTACATAACCCCAAGGATAAGTATTCCATCTCAGCCAATGATGTATTTTGTCTGGCGAAGGACCACAAAGGAAACCTGTGGGTAGGCACCTACAGCGGGGGTGTGAATTATATCAACGGGAACGCTAATCATAAGGTTAAATTCATAAACAAGAACAACGAACTGACATGGTTGCCTACTGACGAGAGGTCACTAAACATTCGTTCGCTGCTCTGCACCAGAGAGGGCATAATGTGTCTTGGCACAAGCCACGGCATTTATGCATTCAAAACACCAAAACAGGTGTTCCACAACGAGAGAAAGGCCGACGATGTGCATAGCCTTTCTAACAACGAGATTATGATGATGTATCAGGATAGGAGTGGCGATGTGTATTGCCTCACCCCAAGTGCTGGAATATGTTGCACAAAGGCAGAGGCCCTGCTGAGTGATAATGCTGTGTTTACGGTATATGATAAGCAGAACCTTGCACCGTCTGATGCTCCTCTGTCCATCACAGGCGATTCCCATGACAACCTGTGGATAGCCTATACCAACTCTATTGTTATGCTCAACAGGGAGCGCACAGCATTCTATAACTGGCAGTCGCCTGCTATGTCGTTTGCCGAGATAGTGAATGACGGTAAGGGTGAACTTGTGGCAGCCACTACTGACGATATTATATCATGGAAGCCAGAAGCCTTGAAACCTGACGATGAGGCTCCTCGCATATCTATTGCTGCACTGACGGTATCAGGCAGGTCGCAGACCTATGATGCCGACCTGTTGGACACGATAAATTTAGACAGCAATGAGCGTGATGTGAGCTTGCAACTATCAGCGCTAACCATGAAGCAGGGCGAAAAGATACAATATGCCTACCGTATTGACGGAGATAGCACATGGGTAATGCAGGGTGACAATGACAGACTGACATTCCTAAACATGCGTGCAGGCTACCATAGCATACAAGTGCGCTCTACCAATGCCTCAGGGGTATGGTGCAACAATTTCCGCACTATCACGCTCTATGTACAACCCACCTTTTGGGAAACTTCTTGGGCATTGCTACTCTATATACTCATAGGCATCCTCATTATTGGTGGAATAGCTGTGGTGTGGGCTCATATCTATAGACTGCACCTGAAGATGCGCACTCAGGAAGAGGTAATAAAGCAACGTATGGAGTTCATACACAATGTGGCACCACTGATACGTGAAGATAAGGAAGACTTGCTTGAGCGGGTGCGTCAGTATATTGATGAACATATAAGTGATGACGGTCTCACCATACCATCTATAGCAACTGAGATGGGTATGGGTCGCACCTCCTTCTTCAGTCGTTTTAAGGAACTCGCAGGCATCAGTCCACAAGACTACCTTATACACTATCGCATAGCATACGCAAAGAAACTACTCTCAGTTGGAGGCATGAGTGTAGCAGAGGTAGCATACAAATGTGGATTTGCAGACCCTAAATATTTCTCTCGTGTGTTTAAGAAAATTGAAGGTGTTTCACCATCTGTAATTGGCAAAACAAAGGAATAATCAGTCTTGTATTAGTCCAAAGTGTTTTAGAGCATAAGCTACGCCATCGCTATTGTTGTCGAGGGTGATGAAGTCTGCCATCTGCTTTATGTCGTCGTCGGCATTGCCCATGGCGATACCGATGCCTGCCAGCTGGATCATCTGCTTGTCGTTGTTGGAGTCGCCGAAAGTCATCATCTCACTGGGCGAGATGCCGAGATGCTGGCAAAGGCTGACGAGCGAGGGACCTTTGTCAATGCCTTTGGGGAGAATCTCTATGAAATAAGGTGTGCTGTGACACACATAGAGCGTGTTGTTGGTAGTTTCTTGAATTTTCTTTTCCCACACCACCTGCTTGTCATGTGGTCCCACCATGAGACATTTGTTCAGAGGACGCGGTGCCTGACTGACAAAATCAGTGAGACCTACGACCTGCATCTTGTTGTTGAAGGCAGAGATGCCTACATACTCATCGTCGGGGTGCTCAGTGTATATCTTGTCCTCATAGTAAGTCATGAGGGTCATGCCTGACTCCTGCTGAAAGCGGTTGAGCAGTGGAATGACTTCCTCTGGCAACTTGCGTTCCACATACACCTCGCCAGTGGCACAGTCTTCTACATGTCCCCCGTTGTAGCAAAGGATGATGCCACCATACTGCTCCATGTGGAGTTGACGGGCAAGTGGTCGCATGCCGTAGGGTGGTCTGCCAGAGGCAAGAACAATTCTCACACCTTGGTGCTGCACCTGCATGAGAGCTTCCAAGGTGTGAGGAGTTATATTCTTCTTGTCGTCGGTAAGGGTACCGTCGAGGTCAAGAGCAATAAGTTTTATCATTATTATTCTTTAAGTGAGAGAACCTGCTTAGCAACTGGGTTCTCTGGATCGATCTCAGCAAGCTTCTCTGCGTAAGGCATAGCGGCATTGATGTCGCTCTTTACGTTGCCGAAGTAAGAGATGTTGTAGAGGTAAGCCTCCTTAAGACGTGCTGGGTTGCAGTTAGGTGTCTCGATGAGCTTATCGTAGAATGGCTTAGCAAGTCCCTTACCACCATCCATCTGGTTGGCTACCTGTGCACGCTTGTAGATAGCGAACTCAGCAGCGTCTGGGTTCTCTGCCAGTTTAGCGAACACTTCGTCAGCCTTCTTGAGTGACTCTGCTTTTTTTGCTGGCTTCTGCTGAGCATAGTACATATACTGCTGGCCGAGGCCTGCGATATCTGTTGCTGAAGCCTTAGCGCCAGCCTCTGCGATGTAGTTCTCATAAGCAGGGATAGCGTTTTCATAATCTTCCTTGTCTGAATAGGTCTGTGCAATCTGCTTGAGGGCAAAGAGCTTGTCAGCCTTTGGCATCATTGGGTCATTGGCAAGTTTGTTGAGCTCAGCGAGTGCCTCGTCGTAAAGTTCTGCACCGCGGAGAGCGTTGATCTTACGACCATAGTCGTCAGAGCTAATCTTTACAGAGTCAGAGTGATTGAATAGCTTGTCGGCATTAGCGAGTGCCTTGTCCCAGTTCTTCAGGTCGGTATTGCCCCAGAAAGCGATACGGTTGAGGGTAGCGTTGCGTGGAGCAACTGTCTGACCATACTCGGCAACCTTGACAGCCTCTTCCACCTTCTGTGTGAGGTAGAGGTTGGTAGCATAGGCGCTGATCTGATATGGCTGCATATCAGAGAGCTTTACTTTAGAATAGTATTTGATAGCCTCCTTTGGTTTACCTGCGCTATTGGCGATGTCGGCAGCGATGAGGTCAACAGGATAGTCGGGACGATTCTGACGGAGCTGCTCGATAGCTGCGAGTGCACCATTAGGGTCGCTCTTACTTGTTGCTGTAGCGTAGAGACGATAGCCGTCAGGATCCTGTGGGTCGGCATACATAGCCTGTTGGAACCATGTTACGGCGTTGCCTGCATCGTTTTTAGCTGAAGCAATGTTACCTAGTGCGATGTATGTGGCGCACTTATCCTGTGGTGTAACCTTCTTAGGATTCTCATTGATGAAGGTGTAGGCAACATCGGCAACAGACTGAGCCTTGTTGACATCCTGGGCAGCAAGATAAGCCTTAGCGATACTTGCGAGGGCTGCTGGATTCTTCTTGTTTGCCTTCTCAAGATCCTTCAAACCGTCGGCATTGCCTGCCTTGATGAGTTCTGCTGCCTGCTTCTGCATTTCATCAACAGTTGCCTGTGCCATAGCTGGAGCTGCGATAACTGTCATCAGTGCTCCAATAAGTAGATTCTTCAGTTTCATTGTTGTTTAGTTTTTTGTTATTTTGTTATTATGATGTCATTATTACGATTCTTTCTGTTGCAAATGTATTGATACTTTATGGATGCCACAGGGTTGAAATCCCTATTTCGCAAGGGCTTTTCCCTAACTCTTCACCTTTTGAACTACTTTGTCTGAACCTTGCGCCACTGTAGGTCGCCACGATAGGGCAGGAGGGCTGACTTGAGCACTATCTTCTGTCCGATAGGTGACTGCAGGAAGTTGGCAAAGCCTACTGGCAGTCCGTGGAAGGGGTCAACGAGCAGTGCATAGACGGTGCGAGCAAACGGATAGCGACCGTCGAGCAGATAGAGTTGGTATGGCTTCCATGAGTTCATCTCGCCTGCCTTGGCTCCTGGCACTGAGCATACGTTCATCACCTGTATATTCTTCTTGAATGTTACGTTGGTGGTGTCGCGCTTGTCGTTGAGCCAGTTGCTGCCAATGATTCCAATGGCATTCTTGGTTTTCTCAACATAGTTGATGACCTCGGCACTGGTCTTAACGGCTGTGATGTTCTTGCTATTGATGGGTTTGCCATCGAGAATGGAGTCGACAGCCCAGTGTACGGCAGCTGACTTGTTGTTGTCGAATACCACGTCAATCTCTCCGAGTTTGGAGCCAGGATTGACTTGATTCCACTGAGTTGACTGACCCGAGAGTATCTTCTTGATGTCATCAACGTGAATGCATGAATCGACGTTCTCCTTATTTATAATGAAGGCGAGACCGTCATAGCCTATTGGGAAATAGCGCGGCTGCAATCCGTTGGTCTTGAAATAGTTGAGCTCTTTCTCGTTGAAGTTACGTGCCGTGATAACGAGGTGCACCTCCTGCTTCATCAGCGCATTCATCTCATCGAGCTCATTGGTATAGACAGGTGTTATCTCAGCATCAGGATAGGTGGCATGAAATACCTGTAATTCCTCGTCGATGATAGGACTAAAACTCTCGTCGCTCATGATGGTAGCCTTGCCAGAGGCATAGGTGTCCGTCCTGGCGTTCTTGTTCTTGTTGCCACATGAGCAAAAAGCTATGGCAACGACCAATGACGCTAAGATGGCTGTGATGATGTTATGAGTGCGGAGTGGTTTCATTGTATCGTAGTGACTGAAATGAATGAGTTTTCTCTTTTGAATCTTTTTGGAAAAAAAGTGAAGAGCAGGGGATAAACCCCGTGGGGAGTTTTCTACCTACTCTTCACCGATATGTTTTTTCTAGATGTTCTGGCAGTGCCAGATATTCTAGATTCGTTTTAGTTTACTGGAGCTTGAAGGTTACAGGCAGCGTGAACTTAACACGGCATGCTGTACCATTCTGCTTACCAGGAATCCAACGTGGCATTGAGTTGATGACGCGAACTGCCTCCTTGTCGAGTGATGGGTCAACTGAACGCGCTACGCGTGTGTCAGTGATAGAACCATCGCGCTCTACGATGAAGGTACAGATTACACGACCCTGAATGCCGTTCTCCTCAGCAACAACAGGATACTTGATGTGAGAAGAGAGATACTGCATAAGAGCACCCATACCGCCAGGGAATGAAGGCATCTGTTCTACAACGTCGAAGACCTTTGTCTCTTCCTCTTTTGGCTTCTCTTCCTGTACGATGATTTCCTTTGCTTTCAGTACTTCAGCACCTTCGTCATTACCCTTGACGTCGAAAGAACCAATGGCGGTCTTTGTCTGCAAGAGCTCTTCCTGTGACTTAAGTTCGTCCTCTGGGCGTACCTCAGAGTCCTTCTTAATTACAGGAGGTGTGAATGCGATAGAAGACTTCACACGTTCTACAACCTGTGCCTTCTCTACCTTAGGTGCTTCCTGCTTACGCTCTACCTTAGCTTCCTTCTTCTGCTCGAGGAGTGATGCCTCCATCTCAGCTTCGAAGCGAGCCTTCTGAGCTTCCTGATAAGAGTTGTATGCTGAGAGTCCTATGTATGCCAACGCAGCAACTGCAGCAACGAACACCATTGCCCAGATGTTTCGTTTGCTTGTATTTCTACGCAACTGGTAAGCACCATAGGCCTGATTGCGACCGTCAAATACGAGGTCGGTCCAATCATTTGAAATAAGATCTATTTTAGACATAGTTCTGTTTCTTGTTTATGGTTTAACAAACTGTTACCGCCAAAGATTACTGAACGCCAGCAGCCTTGAGGAGGCGCTCGTCGTCAGGGTTAATCTGGTCGATAACATACTTACCGATAGCGCAAATCTGCATTTCATCGAGTGCATCAACGAGGTTCTTGTAAGAAGCCTTGTCGGTTGCCTTGATGATTATGGTCAGAGTAGGAATCTTTCCGCCTTCAAGCTCACCATTTTTAATCTTGTTAAGACGCTGGTTATAGACTGAGTCTTCCATGGTCTTGTCCTTAGCACGCTCAGCGTCAAGAACAGCCTTGGCAGCCTTAATGTTCTTAACAGGGGTGTAACCCTCCTCAGTCTTGTGGTTGATGAGCACGTCACGAATACCCTTAGCACCCCATGTAGTCTTCTTTAGACATGAAGGATCGTCGTACTGTGGAATACCGTCAACGTGATAGATAGCATCGTTACCAGCGAGATAGAGAGTAATGGTGTGAGAGGCCTTAGCAGCAGACTTGTCTGCGTCAGACACGTTCTTATCGTTACTTGGCATCGTCAGCTGCATAGACTGAGGCTTGCTCAGAGAGGTACACAGCATGAAGAAGGTAATAAGCAACATCATCATATCTACCATAGGAGTAAAGTCCACACGTGTCTGGGCTTTCTTCTGGCGGCTTGCTTTTTTCTGTGCCATATTATTCCTCCTTCTTTAAGTTGGTGATAAGATAGTAACGGTTCTCACTCATGTCCTGCATCTCAGACATCATCTTCTTGATAACCTTGTAAGGTGTATCAGCGTCAGCCTTAATAGCAATCTTCATATCTGAACCGAATGAAGAACTGCGAGCTGCGTCAATCCAAAGCTGGAATTCACTCATACCTCCATCGATAGAATCGGTAGGGATACCGAGGTTCTTCTGTGCTTCGTTGATTTCAGAAGACTCGTGTCTGAGAACGTCAGACATCTTAGATACTGGTGCACCGAAAGATGCGAGTCCGATAAAGTTCTTCTCCTGAAGTGGAGAGAGATTCAGTGATGTCACTGTACCCTTGAAATTATCGAGCATCTCACGCATGTAACCAGGCTTATCAAGACCGATGAATATTCTGCCCTCCTTATCGCAGAGAATCTGCAGAACCTCGGTCTCTGGAACTTTGATCTCTGACACTGAACCAGGCGTATTGACCTTAACTGCCTCATTCTTCACGAACGTAGAAGTCAACATGAAGAAGGTAAGCAGAAGGACCATAACGTCTGACATAGGTGTCATGTCAATCCAGACGTCGGCTTTTTTGATTTTTACTTTACCCATAGTGATAAAAGTTTTAAAGGGTTAGTAAAAAAGATTAAGCCTCTTCTGCGTGGTTAGCCTCGTATGTCTTAGAGATAGTGTAACCAACCTCGTCAAGAGCGTATGTGAGCTTATCGATCTTGTTAGAGTAGAAGTTATAAGCGATAACGGCTACCCAAGAAGTCAAGATACCAGAAGCTGTGTTTACGAGGGCCTCAGAAATACCGGTAGAGAGTTCGAGAGAGTCACCACCACCACCTGCAGCAAGAGCAGCGAATGACTTGATCATACCTACAACGGTTCCGAACAGAGCGGTAAGTGTACCCAGTGTTACGAGAGTAGCGAGGATAGGCATGTTCATCTGCAGTGTAGGCATCTCAAGCTGTACAGCCTCTTCGTGAGCCTGCTGAATCTTAGCTACCTTCTGCTCCTTCTTCAAACCAGAAGTATTCTCCATCTCATTATAAGCCTTGAGAGAAGCGTTAACGACATTACCTACAACACCCTGCTGCTTGTCGCAGAGCTGCTGAGCCTTAGCGATATCGCCAGCTGCGAGAGCTGCCTTAACGTCAGCAACGAACTTAGCAAGCTTACCCTTACCATTAGCATTGCCAAGAGCAAGTGAACGCTCTACTGAAAGTGCAATAGCGGTGAAGAGAAGAGTGATGATGACTGGAACGACGATACCACCCTTGTAGATTGTACCAAGAAGGTTACCTGGAAGTGGAGCATTAGCGTTGTCGCCACCCTGGAAGTTAGATGGGTTACCGAGTACGAACTGATAGAAGCATACACCTGCTATGAAACAGAGTACGATGATCCAAATCGCATTACGAACACCCTGGAAGCCCTTTTTCTGTGGGGCTGCTTTCTGTGAATTTGCCATAATTGTTGTTAGTTAGATTAATTTATAAATGAAATAAGTTAAAAAATTGTTGTTGTTAAATGATAGTAATATATAAAAGGTACGCGTATAAACGTGTTTTTAATTCGTAGCAAAGTTAGCAAATAATGTGGACTTTCCAAGTGAATTAAGGACTTTTAACAAAAAAAACTTTCTTTCAGTGTCATTTTTAGGGAAGAAGAGAGCATCATTGTACTCTCTTCCACCTTTATTTAGAGTTTTAGTGAAGTTTTGCGCAACATTCCTTGATGCGCTTGATAGCTTCGCGTATGTTGTCGTCGCTAGTTGCGTAACTCATGCGGAAGCATTCAGGGTCGCCGAAGGCGTCACCACCTACAGTTGCCACATGACCTACCTCGAGCAGATACATGGCAAAATCGTTGGTATCCTTTATGATGCGCTGACCATCAGTCTTGCCAAGATAGCTCTTACACTTAGGGAACACATAGAATGCACCGTCAGGTACGTTTATCTCCAGTCCAGGTATCTCTTTCACCAGACCTACGATGAGGTCGCGACGGCGCTCAAATGCCTGACGCATCTCTTCCACACAAGCCTGTGAAGCTGTGTATGCCTCTAAAGCAGCCTTCTGACTTACAGAACATGGACCAGAGGTGTACTGTCCCTGCAGTTTGTTGCAACCTTTTACTATCCACTCAGGTGCTGCCATATAGCCTATGCGCCATCCAGTCATAGCGTAAGCCTTGCTGACACCATTGATGATGATAGAGCGCTCCTTCATGCCAGGGAACTGAGCTATAGACTCGTGTTTGCCTACGTAGTTGATGTGTTCATAAATCTCGTCGGCAAGTACGTAGAGGTCTTCGTGCTTGAGGATAACCTCAGCAAGAGCCTTCAGCTCCTCCTTGTTATATACGGAACCTGTAGGGTTAGATGGTGAACAGAGAATGAGCATCCTTGTTTTAGGAGTGATAGCAGCCTCAAGTTGCTCAGGCGTAATCTTGAAATTCTGTTCGTAGCGTGCAGGAATATTGACAGGTGTGCCACCAGCCAGCAGTACCATCTGTGGGTAAGAAACCCAGTATGGTGCAGGTACGATAACCTCGTCGCCATCGTCAACAAGAGCCATTATAGCGTTACAAACAGCCTGCTTGGCACCATTGCTTACGAGAATCTCTGATGCCTTATAGTCCAGTCCGTTCTCATTCTTCAGTTTTGCTACCACTGCCTCGCGCAAGTCTGCATAGCCTGGTACTGGTGAATAGCGTGACCAGTTATCATCAATAGCTTTCTTGGCTGATGTCTTGATGTGGTCAGGAGTATTGAAGTCAGGTTCTCCGACGCTCAGGTTTATTACATCAATACCTGCAGCCTTCATCTCACCGCTTTTTTGTGACATGGCAAGAGTTGCTGAAGGTGCTAATCTGTTAAGTCTGCTGGATAAATGTCCCATTTTATATTTATTTGCTTGTTTTATTATCTACCAACGTGCAAAATTACTAAAATAATTGCAAACTGGAAAAAAAATGATAGTTTTTTTGCTTACGAAATGCTATTTATACGTTCTATCATCTGTGCATTGATATTGACAATCTGCTTCAGGTCACGATACAGACGCAGACGAAAACGACACATCCTGATATATAGTGCTATGCCTATAGGGAAGATTATAGCCGCTGTTATGTTCATCCATTTACGGTCGAAGGGTCGGGTGTGTGCTTTTTCTGATACGATAGGGTATTGGTTGAGGTAACTCAATACGAACCTGTCACGGGTGTTGCCGAGGTCGTCGATGATGCTCTCCAACTCATCTGCCATGTGCTCCACATCGTTGTCGGGCACATATTTGAAGAATACATTAACGGGGTTAGGCAAGTGTATAAGGTGGTGAACCTCAGAATACTGCTGTACCTGTTGGGTCAGAGCCTCCAGACGTTGTGCATCACGCTGGTACTCAGGTTCATTGATTATCACTTCCTTAGATGCTATGTGTCTCTTGAAGCGCAGTCCGAGCAGACTCATGAAGAGTTGACGGTAGGCATCCATATTGAACACAACCGAATCCTTGTTTGCTTTGTAGGTAACAAAGGCAGCGAGAGGTATAAGCACACCAGGCGACAATCCCTTACCGAAGGCTATCGTCCACGAGCCTTGACGCGCCATACGATAGCCAGTATTGTCGAGTATGAAGAAGAGTATATATACCAATACCGATATTATGATTGGTACTCCCAGTCCGCCCTTACGTATGATGGCACCCAGTGATGCACCGATGAAGAAGAATATCACCACAGTGAGCGACAGTGTGAATTTGTTTATACGTTCTATAGCAAATTCCCTTCGCAGTTGGTTCATATCTCTTGACACCAGTCCGCGGAAATCCATATCCATCTTCACCCTCTCGATGGAGTTGCTTGCAGATTGCAAAACGTCTCGTTGCTTCTCTGAAGGTAGGTGTGTAAATAGCGAATCGATGTTAATGTCGCCACTCTCTCCCTTGGCTATCAGTTTCAGAGAGTCACGTTTGCTCATCTGCGGGGTTTCGAAGACGTAGCGTTTCATCTCCGTGGCAAGACTCCTTCCCATGCTGTCGGTCACCTGTTTCATGGAGTCTATACGCTCAGTCAACTTAAACACAGAATGTGCACCAGCATCTTGATCATCGGTATCTCCAAGGTCCAATCCTTCATTGAAGTTCAGTATTATGATTTTCTCGATGAACGACTCCCTACGATATGGTACCTCTGCCTGTCCTCCCATCTCGCTTGAACGTAGGTTTTCAAACCACTCACCATTGTAGAGTGTGAGTTTCAGATGCATCTTGTCGGCTGTTGACTGCAGTCTGCCTGAGTCGGCAAGTATTATGGCGGCATCGTCAAAGGAGTTAGACATGCGGTATATCATCACTCCGTAGAGTACACCGGTCTCCATATTCTTCTGTTGCACATAGAGATTACAACTTGGTATGCCGTTATAGAAGATGCCTTCTGGAATCTCCAGTTCTGGACTCTTTTGTCTCATGGCAATCATCAGTTGTCGCAGTTTGCTATTTGCCATAGGACCAATATCGTTTTGGAAGACGAACGATATGCCTGCCACAAGTACTGATGTGACTATCAGTGCCCTTACGCACTTAAGTAGTGGAATGCCTGCCGCCTTGATGGCGGTCAGTTCCATACTCTCGCCCAGATTACCCATAGTTATGAGTGATGCTAGCAGTATTGCCAGTGGCAAAGCCTGTGGTACCAGCATCAATGCCATATACCAGAAGAACTGTGCCAGCACATCCATGGAGAGTCCCTTACCAATCAAGTCGTCGATGAAGCGCCACACAAACTGCATCATCAGCACAAACAGACAGATGCCGAATGCGCCGATGAACAGAAGCATAAACTGCTTCAACATGAATATGTCGAGTTTTCTTGGTCTCAAGTATTACTTGTGACGGTTAGCCCTCTGCTTGCGGTATTTTGCCTTCTGCATAGCAGAGCCTGAGCCGTGAGCTCCTGTTATGTACTTTTTCTTCTTTGCCTTGGTCTTAACCTTATCGTCTTGTTTTGGTTTGTCACCTCCACGTCCGAAGTTAATACCATTTTGCAGAATCATCTGGAAATCGTCTTCCTTGCCCATAGTGTTCTGATTTGAATAGTCCTCTTGGAGAGGGTAGGAGGGGGGGTAATTAGTGATGGAAGAGGCGTACGCCAGTGAATGCCATAGTGATGCCGTACTTGTCGCAGGTGTCTATGACATTATCATCACGCACTGAGCCACCAGCCTGTGCTATGTACTCTACACCGCTCTTGTGGGCACGCTCTATGTTGTCACCGAATGGGAAGAATGCGTCAGAACCGAGTGAAACCTTAGTATTCTGTGCTATCCATGCCTTCTTCTCCTCGCGTGTCAGAGGTTCTGGCTTAACGCTGAAGAACTGTTGCCATGTATCATCTGCCAATACGTCCTCGTAGTCGTCAGAGATATATACGTCGATGGTATTGTCGCGGTCAGCACGACGAATACCCTCCTTAAATGGCAGGTTCATCACCTTCGGACACTGACGCAGCCACCATATATCAGCCTTGTTGCCTGCCAGACGTGTGCAGTGTATACGGCTCTGCTGACCAGCACCGATACCGATAGCCTGTCCGTCCTTAACGTAGCAGACAGAGTTAGACTGGGTATATTTCAGTGTTATCAGGGCTATCATCAGGTCGCGCTTAGCCTCGGCAGTGAAGTTCTTAGCCTTGGTAGGGATGTTCTGGAAGAGAGCGTCGTCAGCAAGGTTTATCTCATTACGTCCCTGCTCAAAGGTAACGCCGAAGCACTGCTTTGTCTCCACAGGAGCAGGCTTGTATGAGGGGTCTATCTTGATTACGTTGTATGTACCCTTACGCTTTTCGCGCAGTATCTGCAATGCCTCATCGCTGAATGATGGTGCAATAACTCCATCGCTCACCTCACGCTTTATCAGTGTTGCCGTTGCAGCATCACACTCATCTGAAAGTGCGATAAAATCACCATAACTGGACATTCTGTCCGCACCTCTTGCCCTTGCGTAAGCGCAAGCGATGGGTGAGAGAGGGAGTTTCACGTCATCCACGAAGTAAATCTTCTTCAGGGTGTCGCTCAGTGGCAGACCCACAGCGGCGCCAGCGGGGCTGACGTGCTTGAAACTCGCTGCTGCTGGCAGACCAGTGGCAGCCTTCAGTTCCTTCACCAACTGCCATGAGTTCAGGGCATCGAGGAAGTTGATGTAGCCAGGACGGCCGTTAAGCACTTCGATGGGCAGTTCGCCCTCGGTCATAAAGATACGTGATGGCTTCTGGTTAGGGTTGCAGCCATACTTCAGTTCCAGTTCTTTCATTTCTTTATTCTGTTATTTCGTTAATTTTGCTGTTTTGCTCTGCAAAGTTACAAAAAAAACACGAGATTCTTATCCTTTACCCTTCTTTCTTAATTAAATTTAGTAACTTTGTGAGTACATCTTTTCCCTGGAACAACGCTTCCAATGGTCAAAGCTAAGCAACAGCGCGCCCTTCTTTGCAAGCAAAGCGGCAGAGCCGAGCGGCTTAGCTAGGGCAAACAATCCGACTCGGATTACGCGCAGAAGCTAAGCACCCGTATCTGGAAGCATAGCACCCGCATGTGGGCGCTAAGCACCCGCAGATGGAGGCTAAGCGCCCAAAAAACAGGACAAAAACCTCCACTCTCCACTAAACCTCCACCACTCGCCAAGCCCAGTATTTATGCGCCTTCCCGAAGGCGAGTGGAGGAGTGTAGGTTTATTTTCAAAAATGTTACGCGTGTACGCGCTCGAGAAGATGTGATAATGAGTAAAAACTAAGTGGAGCCAACCCACTTAAGGTCAGCTCCGCTCTCACGTTTATTGTTTAACACTATGTTATCTTACTGCTTCTCAAGTGTAGCTGTAATACCTTTGCCACTCAGTGTTGCAGTATTTCCACTGAAACTAACCGTACCTCCGAACTGTCCACCGTCACTAAGGGTGATAGTGAGAGTATTGCCAGAATAACTGTAGGCATCGATGTGAGCATCGCCCTCTGTGTACATCTCGCCATTATTGCCAAACACCATAACCCTGCCTACTGGAGCACCAGACACACTGCACTGAGTCATCTTCCAGCGACCCTTAATGCCACCTGTTGGGTAGGTGTATGAAGACTTCTTCATCACAATGCCAAGATCGTCACTGCTTGATGATTTTTCATATTTACCATTGAGAACATTGCCCTCGCTGACGAGCACGAGCTTACCATTGGCAATAGCTTCGTTACCGTTAGTGATGGAGAATCTCAGACGTGTGTATCCATCCTTTGTCTCCTCATCACATGTGTAGGACAATATCTGATTACTGCCGCTGATGGTGCATGTACCATTTTTCTTGAAGGTGAAACTCTGACCTACCGCAGGATAGTCTGGATCATCGTCCATCATTACTTCCCACGTACCTACCATCTTGGTAGAGTTTACATTTACCTCATCATCGTCATCGCCACTGTCATCACCGCCTGAAGAACCTTTCTTCTCCATAGTGTATGTGTAACTCCTAGATTGACCGCCAGCTGTTACAGTAACAGCAGCATTAGCACTACTTCCACTAATATTTACAGTACCAGATATCGTCACTGTGCCTATCCTAGCAGAAAATGCTTTTGAGTCATTGTCGTAGGTAAAGGTGCCTTCGTCACCATTGCTGGTGAATTTACCATTAGCATAGAAAGTCATCACGGTTCCAACACCAGGTCCGCCCTGACTATTTGCAGGCGTCACCTCTGTAAGAGTCCAAGAACCGAGGATGTTGGAGTTGCTACCACCGCCACCGCTAGGGCCATCATCATCACCACATGCAACGAATGTGAATGCACTCATTACAATAAATGCTAACGCACTGAATAGTTTAATGCTTTGTTTCATCATAATTGTTTGGGTTTTAGTTGTTTGATTAATAAAATACAGTTACATTTAGTTATTTGGTGCAAAGTTTTACTTGATTACTTTCTTACCAGCCTGTATCGTCAGGCCCTTGCTGTCAGCACTTACCTGCTGACCTGCTGCGTTGTAGCACTTGCCTGCGAGCTTTGCTCCCTCAGCCGTTACTTCGCCTACAGCAGAAGTTTCATTGTATTCTACTCCATTCAGATACACCTTATAATTATAGTTTGATTCTGAGTTGACTGCCTTGTAGTCATTCCACTTCTTGGCAACGTTCTCATTATTACAATAAATTATCAAGTTACCCACGTACCAACCACCAGGGAAAACGTGCTCTCCTATAGTGATATTGCCACCGATATTGCAGGTTAGATCGTAAAATTTTACATTATGAAACGGTTCTGTGTACATATTGATTTGGTTAAACATAGAGCGAGGAATAGCACAATCACCATCATAGTTAAGGGTTACTTTCTCGATTTCGTTGTATTTTGTGAAGATGCTCTTACAAAGGGCTACGTTGTCTATCTCTATTATGTCCGTATTATCTTCTATCAGCAATTCTCGACCAGCCATCTGCTTTGTCATGGTTTTGAATGTTGACTCCAAACTGTTCTTGTCAGATTCTGTAAACTGGGCAGGCTGAGAATTGTCAATACGGGAGAGCTGAAGAGTCATCTTGCCAAGGTGCTTCTTTCCATCGTCCTCCTTTGTCTTACCAATAAGCTTTCCTTTAAAATTGTTGCTAGCATCCGAGAAAGGTACCTCGAGATAGTAAGGCTCTCCTTCCTCTGACAGGATGGTTATATCGCCAACTACGAAGTCAGCCTTTGCTCCCATTGTTATTGCCATGAGCGCTACTAATAGGGTAAAAATCTTCTTCATTGTTCTTTCTTGTTTTTTAGTTTATAAATAAGGTTAGTTCTAATGCTGAGGAAATGTGACGTTATACCGCCACACCTGTTTTCATAACGTCATCGTACAGTGGCGACCAATGTTTCTCTGACATGAGCACTGGCTCAATGAGCAGGCTCACCTTGTCGCCATCCATCCCAAGGGCTACGGAAGTGTCGTACCACTCATCATCTGCTATGTCAGGAACGATAACAGCAACATCTATATCGCTCCACTTATTCGGGTTTCCCTTAGAATAAGAGCCGAACATCATCACCTTCGCCTTTCCATCAAAGCGAGGGGAGATTACTCTTTTGTATTCTCTGACAAGCTGGAGGGCTTCATCGCGAGTAAGCACTTTTGGAGTATCCATTGTTGCATTTGTGTTTGTTCGACAATATACTTTATTCTATACTCGTTCAAAGAATTTGCTACGCTACGCTTGTAATTCTTCTTTCGTCATTTATGAAATAATCTCTCTGGTTGCAGAGATAGAGATTATTTTTTAATTTCACAAAAGAAAAGTCCCTTTTTTTGTTTTTTTTTGTGTTCTTCATCGTTTTTTTACTACCTTTGCACCGTTAAACTAATATTGTTATGAGAAAGTTTTTCACTACAATTATGTGCCTTATCGCCACAGTGGCAATGGGCAATGACGGAGTGTTTTTCGTAAACGGTAACGAACTCACGCCAATACATGAAACCGATATCAGTATAGCCAAGGAAGTGCTCACTATCAACCTTGGTGATGATGGCTATGCTACCGTCGATGTGTTGTATGAAATGATGAATCATGGTAAGGCGAAGACCGTGCAGGTGGGCTTTGAGGCTTGTGCTCCTTATAACGACACCGCAAAACTTGACCCATCAGGCAAACATCCTTATATCAAAGATTTTACCGTGGTGATGAATGATAAGGTGCTCACCTACAAGAATGCTGTAGTGGCTTCAATCTATGAACAGCCAACAGACTTCAAACCGCTTGACCTAAGCAAATGGAAAACTACCGATGGAATGGACTTTTCTAGTTCTCATAATCTCTATGATGCCAAGACCGATAGTGTAATAGGTTTCTCTTATGCTTATTATTTTGAGGCTCCTTTCCATGAGGGATTGAACACTATCCACCATACCTATCGTTATCGTATGTCATACGGAGTGTGGCGCGCTTTCGAGGTTCCTTATTGGCTCAAACCTGCCATGCGTTGGCAGAACAAGCAGATAGATGACTTCACCCTTCGTATAAAGGCAGAAAACACTGCTAAGCACTTCTGTTTCAATGACTCTCTCTTCACCTCTGCTTCTTTTAAGATAGAAGGCACAGGTAAGATGCGCAAAGTGAAACAGCGCTATGACGGAGAACTGCTTGAAGTGGCACTGCGCAATGCAACCCTCGTTTGGCACTCCAAGAATTTTATTCCCCGTGACAACATCAACTTCACCGCTGCTGATATTCTTTATGGTGACCATAGTAAACTTGGTGAATACTATGATCGTGGACAACACTTTGTTTTCTGGGGTTTTATGGATAAGAAACCTAACAAGAGGGTTCTGCGCAATCTGCCTTATGCCAACAGAGGCTACGTGTTCAAGGATAAGAAACTTCAGAAGTATTTTTCCAGCCTTTGGTGGTATATGCCCGACCCGCAGTGGCAAGCGTCCACAGCCGACTTCACTCCACGAGAGTGGCAAATGATAAACGAAGGCAAGTAACATAATAACAACACAAAAATAAAAAAGGAAATGAAAAGGACATTATCAACACTTATCGTAAGCGTAGCATGCGCTATGTCGTTTACTGCATGTGCTAATGCAAAGGACACAAAAGAGGTTAAGGTAGAAAAGACTGTTACGGAAATACCAGACGGCAGTGTTATAACATTGAAGGAAGCAGACAAGACATTGCCCACAACGCTGATGCAGGCAATGAGCAATCGTAAGTCAGGCCGTGAGTTTGCCGACAAGCAGCTGTCACTCGAAGAACTCTCATCACTGCTTTGGGCTGCCAACGGCATAAACCGTGAGAATGGCAAGCGTACAGCTCCATCAGCTGTTAATGCCCAGGATATAGATGTGTATGTGTGTATGGCAAGTGGTGCTTACCTATATGATGCTAAGAAGAACCAGCTTCAGCGCATAACGACAGATGATATTCGTTCAGCAGTAGCAGGCAACCAACAGGTTATGGCTCCGGTGTTCCTCGTGATGATAGCCGACCTGTCACGCTATCCTGAGCGTCTGTCATCAGACCGCAGCAAGTCAGAACCGCTTGCCAACATGGACGCAGGCTACGTTTCACAGAATATATGTCTGTATTGTGCTGCCGCCAACCTTGTTACCGTGCCACGCGCAACGATGGACAAGGCTGCACTGAAGCAGGCACTCAAACTGATCGACAACCAGCTGCCTATACTCAATAACCCTGTAGGCTACCACAAGCAGTAAGGCACTTTACGTACTAAAGAATGAAAGAGACAATAGATTTCCTGCAGAGACTTTCAGAGAATAATAACAAGGCTTGGTTTGATGCCCACAAGGACGAATACCTTGCCGTGAAGAAGCAGTTTGATGAGTTTGCCATAGATTTCATGCACGGTGTGGAGGCATTTGACTACCGGGTGCACGGACTGCAGCTTAGGGACATCACCTACCGTATTTACCGTGATACAAGATTCTCGCTCGACAAGCGTCCTTACAAGACTTGGATGGGAGTGTATGTGTGTCCGAAAGGGAAGAAGTCGGGCATGGCAGGCTACTACATACACATACAGCCCGACGCGGGGGAGTATTTTCTTGCCGCAGGACTGTATAACCCCTCAAAGGAGGTGGTTCAGAGCATCAGGGAGGAAATAATGCTTGAAGGCGAACGTTTCCATAACGCGGTGGAGGCATGTAAAGACTACACCCTGCCGTGGGACGGAGCACTGAAGAAAGTGCCCAAGGGCTACAATGAGGAGGATAGGTACAGCCAATATTATCGTCTGAGGACATACACGCTGTTTAAGCCG
>JAEEVS010000099.1:0-31524 GCA_016290975.1 Prevotella sp.
TAAGCTTGCCGATGCCCATGTAACGCGTTATCTGCAACGTGGTTTCACCAGTCTCATGTTCTGTTTCGGCTGCACTGGCGGTCAGCACCGTTCAGTATATTCGGCCCAGCACCTTGCCGAGCATCTGAATAAGAAATTCGGCGTCGAGGTGCATCTCGAACATCGTGAGCAGAATATCAGGCAGGTGCTGCCAAGGGCTGTTCACAGTTCATAGTTCACAGTTTACAGTTTAGGGTTAAAGGATTGTTTCTCACATTCTTAAAAAACTGGACGCTCCCTATCAGCATAATAAGTGGAGCATTATGTTACCTCATAGGTAATGCCATGCCTTTATCGGCAGAGGCTAAGGGTTGTATTCTCCATTTCATCGAGATTGTGCAGCCACTATTGCTGGCAGTCATGCTCTACATAGCCTTCTGCAAGGTGAAGCCCTCTGAGATGCGTCCACATAAGTGGCAAGCGTGGCTGTTGCTCACTCAGACAACGCTCTTCATTCTGTGTTGTCTCGCACTTCATTTCCTTTCAGCATCGTTTTCTGGCGCCTACACCACGTTGCATTACTTCATCGAGGCATTGTTGCTCGCCCTTGTCTGTCCCACTGCTACCGCCTGTGCCGTGATAACCCAGAAGCTGGGAGGCGACTCTGCTACCACTACTACCTACACCATCATCATCAATCTTGCCGTTGCCATACTGATACCGCTGTTGCTGCCTATCACCCACGAACAGTCTCACCTCACCTTCCTCACCGCTTTCGGTGCCATCATCCAGAAGGTTTTTCCGTTGCTTATGCTTCCATTGCTACTTGCATGGACTACTCGCTATCTGCTGCCTAAGTTTCATGCCTTACTGCTCTCCATTCGCGACCTCGCCTTCTATCTCTGGGCTGTCTCCCTCTCTCTTGCTATAGCCATCAGTTGCAGGGCTCTTGTCAACAGTCATGAGAGCTTAGCCACCGTCGGTGCCATTGCCATTGCCACCCTCTTTGCCTGCATCTTTCAGTTTGGTTTCGGCAAATACATCGGCAGGCGTTACGGATGTTCCATGGAGGCTGGACAGGCTATGGGCCAGAAAAATACCATCTTCATCATCTGGCTGGGCTACACCTTCCTCTGCCCTATCTCAGCCACGGCAGGCGGTTTTTATTCCATCTGGCACAATGTGGTAAACTCCTACCAGCTATACAAAAAGAGGAAACAAGATTCTATCACTCAGCAAGCAGGAAAGTGAACACCAGTGGCAGGTGGTCGCTCACTCCACCGTGATACATCTCCCACACGTAAGTGCGGCGTGGCTTGTAAACGCCTTGGTGATCCTGCTCCAGCAGCCATTCGGCATCGTGTATGTGGCAGTCTATGGGTTGCAGACTGGGTGAGGCGAATATGTGGTCAAGACTGTTCCATTCATTCTGAAAGAAGTATGTGCCATGCACTTTGTCAGGATGAAACTTTGCTCTCTCCTCAGCCGACACCTCTGTCAGTCCTGACTCCACAAGTCTCTTTATCGGTTTGTCAACAGAATAGTCATTGAAATCACCCATAACTATTATGTTTGCCTTAACTGCTGCCATGCGTATCGAGTCGGTCTTGTGGATAATCTTTTCAGCTACTTCCATTCTATGACCCTCTGTCTGCTGTACGCCTCCGCGCCTGCTTGGAGCATGAACCACAAACACATGCAGCGAATCACCCGTTTCTGTCAGCAGCGTGGCATAGAGTATGTTTCTCGTTCTGCGTCTGTTCTCTCTTCTGGGTATCCTTATCTCCTCACTGGTTATCAGCCTCAGTCGGTAAGGGTTGTACAGCAGTGCCACGTCTATTCCTCTCACGTCTGGCGAATGTGTCATCACATATCTGTAGTGTGCATTGCGTAGCATGCTTCGTCTTGTCAGCGCCGTCAACACGCTATCGTTCTCCACTTCCACCAGTCCCACGACATCGGGCAGTCGCCATTCTTCTTTTTCTCCACCGCACTGCAGTATCACCCTTCCCACATCATTCAGCTTCTTCCAGTATCTGCCTGCCGTCCATCGGAGCTCGCTCTCAGGCAGAAAGGCACTGTCATTCTTCAGCGTGTCATGTCTGGTGTCGAAGAGGTTCTCACAGTTGTATGACACTGCCACATACTTTCTTTGCGCAGTCTTACCACCCCATGCCTGCGTCACAACCAGCATCAGCACCGTCAGCAGTATCATTGTTATGTGAGTCTTTATCTTCATGCGAATTATTTTCTTTTTCTGTATGCAAAGTTACAACATTAACTTAAATCATGCAAGGAAAACGAGGTATTTAACACTCTCGTGAACCCAGTGTTTACGGGGCTTGCGAGAGGGCTATGTAAAAGCATTGCTTTTAGTTGCAGAAGTAATGCTTTTAGCGCTAAAAGTAATGCTTTTACCACCTAAAAGTATAGCTTTTGCGTTTTCGGGCGATATAAGCGGAAATGGTGACGGGGTTTTTAACACTTCTCGATATTAACCTGATTACAGATTACAGTATTACAGTTTCTTAGGAGGTAGGTGAAAATTGCCAACAAGAAAGTTACATTATATATAATATATATATATTATATATAATGTAAAATATATTAACTATTCTTTTCCCATCCTCTTTGCATTAGAGTGTGATGTGCTCATGAGAAAACTGTAATCTGTAATACTGTAATCGACAGATGTCTGTATCATAAATAACTAACATACTTACACCGCAGTGAGAGTATAGATATAGATTACAGAGGCAGGGATAGCCATGAGTGACGAGTCGAAACGGTCAAGCATACCACCGTGACCTGGGAGTATGTTGCCACTGTCCTTGATGCCGAGAGTGCGCTTGAAGAGTGACTCCACAAGGTCGCCGAGGGTACCGAACACCACCACTACTAGACCTAAGCCTATCCACTGAGCGAGGGTGAGACCTGTCTCTCCAGCTCCAAAGGGAGCAAGCAGATGGCTCTCATCTACCCACGACATGAGCATGGCAACGAGCACCACGATGATAGCTCCACCTACACTACCCTCCCACGACTTGCCTGGGCTGACGCGAGGAAAGAGTTTGTGTCTGCCCAGCAGCGAACCAGTGCAGTAAGCGCCTGTATCGTTCATCCACAGGAACACGAAGATGCTCAGTGGCAGCAGGAAGTTATACTCCACACCGTCAGCACCATAGCGGAAGGCAAGAATGTTAAGACAGCTCAGTGGCAGGGCGATATACATCTGCGACATCATGGAGTAAGCCCAGTCATTGACAGGATCGGCATTGCGCGTGAACAGTCCTGCACAGAACAGATACACCACCGTGAGCAGATATGGTATGAAAACCGATGATGGTGTCAGTTCGCCACAGAATCCTGCCACAGCGATGAAGAAGAACACGCCTGCCGCCGTACATATAAAACGGTTGACAGTGATGTGCTCACGCTGGTTTACGAGTCCCGTAAACTCCCATATCGACATGCCCGTAACGAGGGCAAAGAAGAACATCATCGACATAGGACGAAGAAAACATACTATGACGGCTGCTACGAAGAGCACACCTGTTATGGTTCTGACTATAAAATTATTCATCTTGGCTTTCATTAAGGTTATCACCACTATTCTTAGCATCATCGGTATCGATGACGCTTTCGTTCTCGTTGATTATCTCTTCCGCACGGCTTGCCCACTGGCGCTTGCCGAAGATTTTCTCCACGTCGTCGGCAAAGATTACCTCACGCTGTATGAGCAACAGGGCAAGGGCATTGTGACCCTCCTTATGTTCGGTGAGAATCTGCTTGGCACGCTCATACTGCTCGTTGACCATCTTGAGCACCTCATCGTCGATGATACGTGCCGTCTCTGAAGAATATGGCTTATTGAAGGCATATTCATTGTTGTCGTAGAAGCAGACGTTAGGCAGTTTGTCGCTCATGCCGTAATAGGCTATCATACTCTGCGACATCTTGGTGGCGCGCTCGAGGTCGTTCATGGCACCAGTAGAGATATGCCCTGTGAAGAGTTCCTCTGCTGCCCTGCCACCCATGAGCGAACACATCTCATCGAGCAACTGTTCCTTGGTGGTGAGCTGGCGCTCCTCAGGCAGATACCATGCTGCACCGAGAGCCCTGCCACGAGGTACGATGCTGACCTTGACCAACGGATTGGCATGCTCGCAGAACCATGATATGGTGGCATGACCAGCCTCGTGAAGCGCTATGGCACGCTTCTCGGCATCAGTCATTATCTTAGTCTTCTTCTCCAGTCCGCCGATGATACGGTCCACGGCATCGAGGAAGTCCTGCTTGCTCACCATCTTGCTGTCATGACGTGCTGCTATGAGGGCAGCCTCGTTACATACGTTAGCGATATCAGCACCCGAGAAGCCTGGTGTCTGACGTGACAGGAGGTCGATATCGAGTTCTGGGTCCACCTTCAGCGGTTTGAGGTGAACATTGAAGATAGCCTTACGTTCAGGCAGGTCAGGCAAATCAACGTGTATCTGACGGTCGAAACGTCCTGCACGCAGCAGTGCCTTGTCGAGCATATCCACACGGTTGGTAGCTGCAAGGATTATGACACCAGTGTTAGTACCAAAGCCGTCCATCTCGGTGAGCAGGGCGTTGAGGGTATTCTCACGCTCGTCGTTGCCACCCATACCTGGGTTCTTGCTGCGAGCACGACCTATGGCATCAATCTCGTCGATGAAGATGATGGAAGGCGACTTCTCCTTAGCCTTAGCGAAAGTATCGCGCACACGTGACGCGCCCACGCCCACGAACATCTCTACAAAATCAGAGCCCGACATAGAGAAGAATGGTACGCCAGCCTCGCCAGCCACAGCCTTAGCAAGGAGCGTCTTACCAGTTCCAGGAGGACCTACGAGCAGAGCGCCCTTAGGTATCTTACCGCCGAGGTCGGTGTATTTCTTAGGATTCTTGAGAAAATCGACTATCTCCTGCACCTCCTGCTTGGCACCCTCCTGACCAGCCACATCCTTGAAGGTGATGCCGAGGGTGTTGCCCTTCTCAAACATCTGAGCCTTGGAGCGTCCCACATTGAAGATGCCCATGCCGCCAGAACCGCTTCCACCTCCCATTCTGCCCATGAGGAAGAACCACAGGAAGATGAAGAAAGCTACAGGAGCAAGGGATATGATGAAGTCGAGTATGGTGTTGCGCGACGTAACCTCGTAGGTCAGGTCGCCCTTGAACTTACCCTTAGAACGCTCATAGTCAACGAAGCGCTCCAACTGGTCCACACTGCCATACATCACGTCGAGGTAAGGGTTAGGACCTGTCTGCTTGAGCGACATGTGGAACACATCGCGCACATTCTCAGCCTTAACGTACATACGCACTTTCTGTTCCGTCTTGTTTACCACGAGACGTGAGGCATAGCCGCGATCTACGTATGTCTTGAAACTAGTGTAGGAAGAGGTGCGCTGGGGTGCTTGACCGATGTTCTTGCCATCGCCCATGAAATACATCACACCAAGCGTAACCAGAATAATGATATATACCCAGCTCATATTGAACTTAGGCATCTTAGGTGGTTGCTTGCCTCCACCAAGTGAAGGCGAATTGGAATTTGCCATATAACGGTTTTTCTCTATCTATGTATTAGCTAATTTAGTCGAGGTCAGGAACCTGGGTTGTTGGAGCATCCTGCCATAGTTCCTCGAGTTTGTAATAGTCTCTGGCATCAGGCAGAAAGATATGAACCATCACGTCGGTATAGTCCATCACAACCCAAATATTATTGGTTGTGCCACCAATACGTATCGGTTTCTCTTTGAGCTCTTTACGCATGGTTTCTTCAACCGACTCTGCAATAGCCGAAACCTGCGAAGGCGACCCACCCTCACACACTACAAAAGCCTGAGTGATAGCACCTGGCATCCCCTCAAGGTCAATGATATTTATACTGCGTCCTTTCTTCTCCTGAATGCCCTTAACGGCAATGTCAGCCATGTATTTAACTTCTTCTGTCATTATAATTATGTTATTTCTTGCTTAAAAATGATATTTTCATGCAAAATTACATATTATTTGTTGAATAATCGCATTCCGAGCGCACTTTTTTGATTTTTTATAAAAACAATAATTATTTGTGAAAAGAGAGAAAATATTTTGTCAGTTCAGATTTTTTTTGTACCTTTGCACACAAATTGCGTGTAAAAACGCTAATAAACTCTTATGCTCAACATGAAGGCGATGGACATAGACTTGAAGTCATTGACAGAGGGCGACCACGAGTTTTCCTTCCAGATAGACGACAGTTTCTTCCAAAACCTCAGCGATGCAGAGATAAAGCAGGGTAACGTAAATGCCAAGGCAGTAATCCATAAGACTACCGACAGCAGCTACACCCTGGCACTGACAATAGAGGGCAATGTTACAGTAACGTGCGACCTATGTCTGGACGATATGCAACAGCCCGTCAGCGCAACCAGTTCTTTCATCGTAAACTTGGGACAGGAGGCGAGCAGCGACGATGACGTCATAACCATTGATGAGAACGAAGGAATACTCTCTCTGGCATGGCTGATTTACGAGGCAATAGTGTTGGCAATACCCATTAAGCACGTTCATGCACCTGGAAAATGCAATGATGCGATGACAAAAAAGCTCGAAGAGCTGTCAGCCACCCGAAGTGGTGATGAGGATGCCGCAGACACCGACCCCCGATGGGCAAAGCTCGAACAATTAAAACAACAAGGTTAACTCAATTAAACATTAAAAAACAAAATGGCACATCCAAAAAGAAGACAGTCAAAGACTCGTACACTCAAGCGTCGTACTCATGACAAGGCAGTAGCTCCAGCACTCGCTGTATGCCCTAACTGTGGTGCTTACTATGTTTACCACACAGTATGTCCTACATGTGGTCAGTATCGCGGCAAGCAGGCTATCGCTCAGGACGAGGCTTAAACTGTCAAGAAAAATAATATTCAAGAAAAACTCAACTCATACTATATATAAATAATGAGTAAAGTAAACGCTGTTATCACTGGCATTGGAGGCTACGTGCCTGAATACATCCTCACCAACGAGGAACTTTCACGCATGGTGGAAACCAATGACGAGTGGATTCTGACACGAGTTGGAATCAAGGAGCGTCGCATCCTCAACGAGGAGGGACTCGGCTCAGCATACATGGCACGTAAAGCGTGCCGACAGCTGCTGGCAAAGACAGGGGTTGACCCACAGACCGTGGACTGCGTAATCTGTGCCACCACCACCCCTGACTATCGTTTCCCCTCTAATGCTTCAATAGTAATAGGTAAGCTCGGACTGCAAAACGCACACGGATTCGACATCTCATGTGCCTGCTGCGGATTCCTCTATATGCTCGACCTGGCATCAGCAATGATACAGAGCGGCAGATACAAGAGAATCATTGCAATAGCCGCTGAGAAGATGTCATCTATGGTGGACTATCAGGACCGCCAGACATGCGTACTATTCGGCGACGGTGCAGCAGCAGCCATGCTTGAGGCTACAGAAGAGGAGAATGTGGGATTCCAGGATTCATTCCTGCGCACAGACGGCAAGGGACTGCCCTTCCTGCACATGAAGGCAGGTGGTTCGGTATGCCCTGCATCACACTACACGGTTGACCACCGTATGCACTACATATACCAGGAGGGACGCACGGTGTATAAGTATGCCGTAACATCCATGTCAAACGACGTTCAGGAGATAATGAAGCGCAACAACCTCACCTCTGAAGACGTCAACTGGGTAATACCTCACGAGGCCAACATGAGAATCATCGAGGCTGTGACAAGCCGCCTGGAGCTTCCGATGGACAAGGTGATGGTTAACATAGAGCACTACGGCAACACCAGTGCTGCAAGTATCGCCCTCGCCATGTGGGATTTCGAAAAGAAACTCAAGAAAGGCGACAACGTCATACTCACCGCATTCGGTGCAGGTTTCGTTCACGGAGCAAGTTACTATAAGTGGGGATACGATGGCGACAAGGTGAAATAAAACCTCTTTATTCTATATGAATAAACAGCATAAAGCAGGATTCGTAAACATCGTTGGAAATCCCAACGTGGGTAAAAGTACGCTCATGAACCAGTTGGTTGGTGAGCGTATTTCTATTGCCACATTCAAGGCGCAGACAACACGCCACCGCATAATGGGCATAGTGAACACTGAGGATATGCAGATAGTATTCTCAGACACACCAGGCGTGCTGAAGCCAAACTACAAACTGCAGGAGTCGATGCTCGCCTTCTCAGAGTCAGCACTGCAAGATGCCGACGTGCTGCTCTACGTGACCGATGTGGTAGAGAACCCCGAGAAGAACAAGGACTTTCTGGAGAAGGTGGCTAAGATGCAGACACCCGTGATACTGCTCATCAACAAGATAGACCAGTTAGAACAGACTCAAGACGGCAAAAACTCCACACAGCAACTGGCACAGATAGTGGACAAATGGCACACATTGTTGCCCAACGCCGAGATTCTGCCTCTGTCGGCAAAGAACAAGTTTGGCGTGGACATTCTGCTCAAGCGCATCAAGGAACTGCTGCCAGAGTCACCAGCATACTTCGACAAGGAACAGCTGACAGACAAACCAGCACGATTCTTCGTCAACGAGATAATAAGAGAGAAGATACTGCTCTATTACGACAAGGAGATACCATACAGCGTGGAGGTGAGATGTGACAGTTTTAAGGAGAAAGAAAACTCCATTCACATCATGGCAACCATATACGTGGAACGCGACTCTCAGAAAGGTATTATCATAGGTCATCAGGGAGTAGCAATAAAGAAGGTGAACACCGAGGCAAGAAAGGCGCTGGAGAAATTCTTTGACAAGAGCATATACCTCGAAACATTCGTGAAGGTAGATAAGGACTGGCGCTCAAACGATAACGAATTAAAATCTTTCGGATATAAATGGGAAACTTAGTAGCCATAGTAGGCAGACCAAATGTAGGTAAGTCAACCTTGTTTAACAGGCTGACGAAGACCCGTCATGCCATAGTCAGCGACATAGCAGGCACCACACGTGACCGTCAGTATGGCAAAGTAGAATGGAACGGCAAAGAGTTCTCCATCGTCGATACTGGCGGATGGGTAGTAAAAAGCGACGACATATTCGAAGACGCTATAAGAGATCAGGTGAAGATAGCCACAGAAGAGGCTGACCTGGTGCTCTTCCTCGTTGACGTGCAGACGGGTATAACAGACCTGGATTCTGACGTGGCACAGATACTGCGTAAGACAAAGATACCAGTAATACTCGTAAGCAACAAGACCGACAACAACGAGCAGCAGTATTACGCAGCCGACTTCTACCGACTGGGACTGGGCGACCCCTTCTGCATCAGTGCAGCAACAGGTTCAGGCACAGGTGACCTGCTCGACACCATACTCGACAAACTGCCAAAGGACAAGGAGGCAGAGACGGAGGACAACCTGCCACGTTTTGCCGTAGTGGGCAGACCAAACGCTGGCAAATCAAGTATCATCAACGCCTTCATAGGCGAGGAGCGCAACATAGTGACCGACATAGCAGGCACCACTCGCGACTCTATATACACACGTTACAACAAGTTCGGTTTCGACTTCTACCTCGTGGATACCGCTGGCATACGCCGTAAGAATAAGGTGAGCGAGGATTTGGAGTTCTACAGCGTGATGCGTTCCATCAGGGCTATCGAAAACTCCGACGTCTGCATACTCATGATTGACGCCACGAGAGGTATCGAGGCACAGGACATGAATATCTTCCAACTGATACAGAAGAATAACAAGTCACTCGTGGTGGTGGTAAACAAATGGGACCTGGTGGAAGACAAGTCGCAGATTTCAATCAAGACATTCGAAAACGCCATACGTGAGCGAATGGCTCCATTCACCGACTTCCCTATCGTCTTTGCATCTGCAACCACCAAGCAGCGTATCTTCACGGTGCTGGAGACAGCCAAACAGGTATATCTGAACCGTAAGGCTAAGATAGGTACCAGCAAACTCAACGAGGTTATGCTGCCTATCATAGAGGCTACACCACCACAGAGCGTCAAGGGCAAATACATAAAGATAAAATACTGCACACAGGTGCCAGACACACAGATTCCTACATTCGTGTTCTACGCCAACCTGCCACAGTACGTAAAGGAGCAGTATCGCCGTTTCCTGGAAAACCAGATACGCAGCCACTGGACTCTTACAGGCACACCTATCAACGTATTTGTAAGACAGAAATAAGCATGAAGAAGGCTTTTTACATATTCACGATAATGTCAACGATATCGTTGACATTATTCTCCTCTTGCTCCAATAAGGACGGCATAAAGCAGGAGGATGTGGCACTGCAGACGGCAAAGGCATATTATGACCAGCTGGTGAACGGCGACTACGCCACATTCGTGGATGGCACATTACAGAACGATAGCATACCAGAGGACTACAAGGCGCAACTGATACTCAACATGCAGATGTACATAGAGCAGCAGAACAAGGCTCATCAGGGCATAGCAAGAGTGGAAGCTCTGAGAGCCACATGCGACTCAGTGAAGCTGCCAAACGACTCTACAATAATGACCGCACAGGCTTTCCTTGCACTATGTTTCAAGGACAGCATGCGAGAGGAAATTGTGGTACCAATGGTAAAGAAAAACGATATCTGGTATCTTAGATAGCAAATAAATCTTAAAAAATTTGTGCTTCTATATTTTTTTTATTAACTTTGTGTACAAAACGAAGTTAAATCAATAATTCATATATAGAAAGCACATGAACTTGACAAGCGATTTCAGAAAATTTGCTACCAGCAAAGTTGGTATAAACAGCATGGTGCTGGACGACGTAATGTCTGTACAGAACCAGTATCTCAACCCATACATCCTTGAGGAGCGTCAGCTCAACGTGACACAGATGGACGTATTCTCACGTCTGATGATGGATCGTATCATCTTCCTCGGAACAGAGATTAACGACTACACAGCTAACACCATACAGGCACAGCTGCTATACCTCGACTCTACCGACCCAGGCAAGGATATCTCTATCTACATCAACTCCCCTGGCGGTTCGGTGACAGCTGGACTCGGCATATATGACACCATGCAGTTCATATCAAGCGACGTGGCAACGATATGCACAGGCATGGCAGCATCAATGGGTGCCGTACTGCTTGTGGCAGGTCAGGAAGGAAAGAGAACAGCCCTGCCCCACTCTCGCGTAATGATTCACCAGCCACTCGGAGGCGTTCAGGGTCAGGCAAGCGACATCGAAATAGAGGCTAAGGAGATACAGAAATTCAAGAAGGAACTCTATACCATCATCAGCAACCACTCTCACACTCCATACGAGAAGGTATGGCAGGATTCTGATCGCAACTACTGGATGACTGCCGAGGAAGCAAAGGAATATGGTATGATAGACCAGGTTTTGGTAAAGAAATAATAATTGTAAGAAGTTAATGGCAAAGAAAACCGAAAACCATTGCAGTTTCTGCGGTCGTTCTGAAAAAGAGGTAGCGTTACTCGTTACAGGCATGAACGGCTTTATCTGCGACCAGTGTATCGCCCAGGCTTACGAGATAGCTAGGAGCGTGCCTAACATCATGGATGACACAGCAAAACCTGCAAGCGAAAAAGTTAATAAGGAACAGGAGTTAAAGGAGATTCCTAAGCCACAGGAGATAAAGGAATATCTTGACCAGTATGTAATAGGTCAGGATGATGCCAAGAAATATCTCTCTGTAGCTGTGTATAACCACTACAAACGTTTGTCACAGCCTGAGGACAACGATGGCGTGGAGATAGAGAAGAGCAACATCATTATGGTGGGCTCAACTGGTACAGGTAAAACTCTCCTTGCACGCACCATAGCAAAACTGCTGAATGTGCCATTCACCATAGTTGATGCTACGGTATTTACTGAAGCAGGATACGTAGGTGAAGACGTGGAAAGCATACTGACCCGACTGCTGCAGGTGGCAGACTACAACCTCGAGGCTGCCGAGCGAGGCATAGTGTTCATTGACGAGATAGACAAGATAGCACGTAAGAGCGATAACCCAAGCATCACCCGTGATGTGAGTGGTGAGGGTGTGCAGCAGGGTATGCTGAAACTCCTTGAGGGCACAACGGTAAATGTACCACCAAAGGGAGGACGTAAGCACCCTGACCAGGACTATATACACGTGGACACAAGGAATATCCTATTTATCTGCGGTGGAGCTTTCGACGGTATAGAGCGTAAGATAGCCCAGCGACTGAATACCCACACCGTGGGCTACAACAGCGTGCAGAACACCCGCAAGATAAACAAGAACGACATGATGCAGTATATTGCTCCGCAAGACCTGAAGTCATTCGGACTGATACCTGAAATCATCGGACGTCTGCCTGTGCTGACACATCTTGACCCTCTGGATCACGACGCTCTCCGTCGCATTCTCGTAGAGCCTAAGAACAGCATCGTGAGACAATACATCAAACTGTTCCAGATGGACAACATAAAACTGACCTTCACCACTGAGGCTCTTGACTATATAGTCGATAAGGCTGTAGAATACAAACTCGGTGCAAGAGGTCTGCGTTCCATCGTGGAAACTATCATGACCGACATAATGTTCAAGGCTCCCTCACAGAATCTCTCTAAGGTAGAGATTACCAAGCAGTATGCTGAGGAACAGCTGGAGAGCAGCGGAAGTATGATAGCATAATAAAAACATAGCAATAATCACCCACCATATAAAAAAGTTACGCCTTAAAAATACATGAATACTAACCTAAACGAGGCACTAAAACGATACTTTGGCTTTGACAAGTTCAAAGGCAAACAGGAGAAAGTCATCAAGAACCTGCTTGAGGGCAATGATGGCTTCGTGCTTATGCCAACGGGCGGAGGAAAGTCACTCTGTTACCAGTTGCCTTCACTCATCATGGATGGTACAGCCATCGTCATCTCTCCGCTGATTGCCCTGATGAAGAATCAGGTGGACGTAATCAATGGCATAAGTGAAAAGGACGGTGTGGCACACTGCCTTAACTCATCCATGAACAAAACGGCAATAGACCAGGTGAAGAATGACATCACATCAGGAACAACCAAACTGCTGTATATGGCACCTGAATCGCTGACTAAGGAGGAATATATCAATTTCCTGAGAGGCACAAAGATATCATTCTATGCCATAGACGAGGCACACTGTATATCGGAATGGGGACATGACTTCAGACCCGAATATCGCAGGATAAGACCTATAATAGACAATATCGGTGTGGCTCCTATCATTGCCCTTACTGCAACTGCAACGGAGAAGGTACGTTTTGACATAAAGAAGAATCTCGGCATAGCCGATGCCAAGGATTTCATGAGCTCGTTCAATCGTCCCAGCCTGTATTATGAGGTAAGACAGAAAGACAGTACCATAGACAAACAGATAATAAAGTTCATAAAGCAGAATCCTGGCAAGAGTGGCATAGTATATTGTCTGTCAAGAAAGAAGGTGGAAGAACTGGCTGAGGTGTTGAAGACCAACGACATCAAGGCTGAGGCATACCACGCAGGACTGGACACTGCCGTGCGCAACAGCACTCAGGACGATTTCCTCATGGAGAGGATTGACGTTATAGTGGCAACCATAGCATTTGGCATGGGTATCGACAAACCTGACGTGAGGTTTGTTATACACTACGACATACCTAAATCGCTGGAGGGATATTATCAGGAGACAGGACGTGCAGGACGTGACGGAGGCGAAGGAAAGTGTATAGCCTTCTACTCGCACAAAGACCTGCAGAAACTGGAGAAGTTTATGGACTCAAAACAGGTGACTGAACAGGAGATAGGACGCCACCTGTTGCAAGAGACGGCAGCCTATGCCGAGTCGTCAATCTGTCGCCGTAAGATGCTGCTGAAGTATTTTGGCGAGGATTATCCGAAAGACAACTGCGGAAACTGCGACAACTGTCTGCATCCAAAGAAAAAGATACTGGCTACCACAGAATTGCAATACGCCCTGAAATCCATCCTGGCATTGAAGGAGTCATTCAAAACCGCTTACGTGATAGACTTTATCAAGGGCAGGAAGACTGACGATATAGAGTCTCACAAGCATCACCTGCTCGAGGACTTCGCCTGTGGAGAAGGACTGAACGACAAGATATGGCATCCGCTCATAAGGAGAGCCATGATTGACGGATATATCAAGAAAGACGTGGAGAGCTTTGGCAACCTGAAGGTTACGCAGGCTGGACTGAAATGGCTGAAGAAGCCGACAGACTTCTACGTGACAGAAGACAACAACTATAACGAAGACACCACAGAAGCTATGGGTAGCGGAGCAGGAGCTCTCGACCCTACCCTCTTTGCTATGCTCAAAGACCTGAGAAAGTCTGAGGCTGAGAAGCATAAGGTGCAACCGTATATCGTCTTCATGGAGAGTTCTCTGGAACAGATGGCTACCATCTACCCTGTGAATCTGCAGGAGTTGCAGAACATTCCTGGTGTAGGACAAGGAAAGGCAAAGCGTTACGGACAGCCTTTCTGCGACCTTATCAGCAAATATTGCGAAGAGAACGAGATAGAACGTCCTGAGGATATGCGCGTAAGAAGCGTGGCAAAGAACTCAATGCAGAAACTGAAGATAGTTCAGTGTGTTGACAGGAAAATGCCTCTCGACGATATAGCTAAGTCGCTCGGCATAAAGTTTACAGAGCTTCTCGACGAGATGGAGGCTATAGTGTATAGCGGAACACGCTTAAACTTAGACTATTACATCGAGGAGACGATGGACGACGAACAGATTGACGACATATACCAATACTTCTCGGAGGCAGAGACAGACGGACTGAAAGAGGCATTTAAGGAATTCGACGGAGACTATCAGGATGAAGACATCAGACTGATACGACTCAAATATATTTCAGAAAACGCCAATTAACAAAGTTAAAAAGTACGAAAACACTCGTTTCTCTCGCACTTTTTTTGTATCTTTGCATCCAAAATTAAATAAATTGCAAACATAAAAAGATAATGGCACAGCAAGAAGACGTATTTAAGAAGATAGTAAGCCACTGTAAAGAGTATGGCTTTGTTTTTCCATCAAGTGATATCTATGACGGACTGGGCGCCGTTTATGACTACGGTCAGAATGGTGTAGAAATGAAGAATAACATCAAGCAGTACTGGTGGCAGTCAATGGTATTGCTCCACGACAACATCGTGGGTATTGACTCTTCTATCTTCATGCACCCTACAATATGGAAGGCATCAGGACACGTTGATGCTTTCAACGACCCTCTTATTGACAACCGCGACTCTAAGAAGCGCTATCGTGCTGACGTGCTCATCGAGGAACAGATGGCAAAGTACGAGGATAAGATTGCCAAGGAGATTGCTAAGGCTCAGAAGAAGTTTGGCGATGCCTTCGACGAGAAGCAGTTCCGTGAGACTAACCCTCGAGTTCTGGAGAACCAGAAGAAATTTGACGATCTGCACGCACGCTATAGCGAGGCTATGAACAAGATGGACCTCGACATGCTCAAGCAGATTATCCTCGACGAAGAGATTGTTTGTCCTATCTCTGGCACACGCAACTGGACTGACGTACGCCAGTTCAACCTCATGTTCTCAACCGAGATGGGTGCTTCTGCTGACAGTTCCATGAAGATTTACCTGCGTCCTGAGACTGCTCAGGGTATATTCGTAAACTACCTGAATGTGCAGAAGACAGGACGTATGAAAATACCATTCGGTATAGCTCAGATTGGTAAGGCTTTCCGTAACGAGATTGTGGCTCGTCAGTTCATCTTCCGTATGAGGGAGTTTGAGCAGATGGAGATGCAGTTCTTCATTAAGCCTGGCACAGAGCTCGACTGGTTTGCTAAGTGGAAAGAGACTCGTATGAAGTGGCACCAGAACCTTGGTTTCGGAGCTGAGAACTATCGTTTTCACGACCACGACAAACTGGCTCACTATGCTAATGCAGCAACAGATATCGAGTTCCACATGCCATTCGGTTTCAAGGAGGTTGAGGGTATTCATTCTCGTACCAACTTCGACCTTTCTCAGCACGAGAAGTTCTCTGGCAAGTCTATCAGGTACTTCGACCCAGAGATGAACGAGTCATATACTCCATACGTTATCGAGACATCTATCGGTGTTGACCGTATGTTCCTCTCTATCATGTGTCACTCTTATGAGGAGGAAAAACTCGAGAATGGCGAGACTCGTACCGTGCTGCATCTTCCTGCAGCCCTGGCTCCTGTCAAGCTGGCTATCTTCCCACTTACCAAGAAGGACGGACTGCCTGAGAAGGCTATGGAGATAATGAACGACCTCAAGTTCCACTTCAACTGTAAGTATGAGGAGAAAGACCAGATAGGCAAGCGTTATCGTCGTCAGGATGCTATAGGCACTCCTTTCTGCGTAACTGTTGACCATCAGACTCTTGAGGACAACACCGTAACCCTCCGCTATCGTGACACCATGGAGCAGCGTCGTGTTGCTATTGCCGACCTGCGTGGCATCATCGAGGATCAGGTTACCATCACATCACTCCTTAAGAAACTGCAGTAATTATTCCTCCCCCCAAAAAGAACAACTGTCAAAGTGAGAAAACTAAGCACTATAGTAGCATTATGCATGGGAATATTCATATTCTCAGCATGTTCTTCTGACGACGGCGAAGACCCCAATGCAGAATACTACAACTGGAAGACTCGCAACGATACCTATTTCGAAGAAGTATATCAGAAGGCTACTGAGAAGATTGAAGCAGGAGACGAGAAGTGGTATAAGATTATGTCTTACGCCAAGAATGATGCCGACAACCACAGCAACTACATTATAGTAAACGTGTTGGAGCAGAAAGAGGATGGCGATTACCACGCTCATAAAGAGGTTGTCAACGGTACCAAAAATAATAATGATGGTCTTATGTGTCCTTTGGTTTCTGACTCTTGCTATATCACCTATCGTGGCAACATGATTCCTTCCAAAACGTATAACACCGTTGCCACTCCTGATAACATAAATGTAGGCTATCAGTTTGACACCAAGTGGTTTGGCAACGAACTCATCAAAGAAGAGGCTGTGATGTGGGGCACCACTCCAGGCAGTTTGGTTGAGGGATTCAGTACAGCCCTTCAATATATGCATGTGGGTGACAGATGGCGAGTATATATTCCTTATCGCTTAGGCTATGGCTCAAATGCCAACGGCAATATACAGGCTTATAGCACTCTGATTTTTGATATCTACATGGAGAGTTTCAAGACTAAGCAAAAACCAGAGAAAGACTAAAATAAAACCTAAACCGAGGGAGAGAAAAGACATACTTCATGGACGACGAAAAATACTTGGATAATATAGAAGGAATTGACGAGGCGGAATCTACGGATTACCGTCCCGTTAATCGTTTTGACGCATCCGTAGTTCACCATCTTTCGGGCATGTATCAGAACTGGTTCCTGGATTATGCTTCCTACGTAATCCTTGAGCGCGCCGTACCTCATATCGAGGATGGTCTGAAACCTGTGCAGCGCCGCATTCTTCACTCTATGAAGAGAATGGACGACGGACGTTACAACAAGGTTGCCAATATCGTGGGACACACCATGCAGTTCCACCCTCATGGCGACGCTTCCATTGGCGATGCCCTTGTGCAGTTGGGACAGAAAGACCTCCTCATCGACACTCAGGGTAACTGGGGTAACATCCTCACGGGTTCCTCAGCTGCAGCACCACGTTATATAGAGGCACGCTTGAGCAAGTTTGCCCTTGAGACGGTCTTCAATCCTAAGACCACCGAGTGGCAGATGTCCTATGACGGACGTAACAAGGAACCTATCACACTGCCTGTAAAATTCCCTCTCCTTTTGGCTCAGGGTGTAGAAGGCATTGCCGTAGGACTGAACTCCAAAATCATGCCTCACAATTTCTGTGAGATATGTGATGCTGCCGTAGCCTATCTTCGTGGTGAGGAATTCCATCTCTACCCCGACCTCCCTACAGGTGGTTCTGTTGATGTGAGCAAGTATAACGACGGACAGAGAGGTGGTTCTATTAAGGTTCGAGCAAAAATTGAGAAACTTGACCAGAAAACGCTGGTAATCCGCGACATACCGTTCTCTAAAACTTCCGAAACACTCATCGAGTCTATCACTAAGGCGGTAGAGAAAGGTAAGATAAAGGTGCGCAAGGTGGAAGACCTCACAGCGGCTAACGTAGAGATTCTCGTTCACCTCGCTCCTGGTGTCTCTTCCGACAAGACCCTCGACGCCCTCTATGCCTTCACCGATTGTGAGGTAAGCATTTCGCCTAACTGCTGCGTCATCAAAGACAAGAAACCACAGTTCCTCACCATTAGTGATGTGCTCAAGAGCAGCACCGACCAGACTATGGCCCTGCTCAAACGTGAACTGGAGATTCGTCGTCAGGAACTCCTTGAGCAGCTCTTCTTCTGTTCTCTCGAAAAGATATTTATAGAGGAACGCATATATAAGGACAAGAAATACGAGAATGCGGCTTCCATGGATGCTGCATGTGAGCATATCGACGAACGCCTCACACCTTTCTATCCTCAGTTTGTGAGGGAGGTTACCAAAGACGACATCCTGCGCCTCATGGAGATAAAGATGAAGCGCATACTGAAATTCTCCAAAGACCAGGCTGACGAACTGATAGCCAAGATAGAAGGCGAGATAGCCGAGATAGAGCGCGAACTCAACCGTATCGTTGATGTAACCTGCGAATGGTATGAGCATCTGAAGAACAAATACGGTGCCGAGCATCCTCGTCTTACCGAGATACGCAACTTCGACACCATCGAGGCTACCAAGGTGGTAGAGGCTAACCAGAAACTTTATATAGATCGTCAGGAGGGCTTCATTGGTACTGGTCTTAAGAAGGCTGAATTCGTGTGCAACTGTTCTGATATCGACGACATTATCATCTTCTATCGCGACGGCAGATATAAGACAGTCAGAGTTGCCGACAAGATTGATGTGGGCAAGAACATCATCCACCTTCAGGTATGGAAGAAGGGTGATAAGCGCACCATCTACAACTGCGTATATCGCGACGGCAAACAGGGACGCTATTTTGTTAAGCGCTTCTGCGTCGATTCCTGCACTCGTGACCGTGAGTACAATATTACCCAAGGCACTTCAGGCACAAAGGTGATTTACTTCACAGCCAATCCTAACGGCGAGGCCGAGGTTATCAAGATTACCCTCGAGCCAGGACCTAAAATTAAGAAGATATTCTTTGAATACGACTTCTCCATTCTCGACATCAAGGGACGCTCAGCCAAGGGTAACATCCTGTCTAAGAACCCTATACACAAGATTGGACTCAAGTCTCACGGACGCTCTACCCTGGGCGGACGAGAGATATGGTGGGATGCCGATGTCAATCGTATCAACTACGACCAGCACGGCACATCCCTCGGCAAGTTTGGCGATAATGAATACCTGCTCGTTGTTTTGCAGAATGGTGATTTCTACATCACCACAGCCGATGCCACTAACCACTTCGAGAGCAATATCCTCCGCATCGAGAAATGGAAAGAGCACAAGGTGTGGACAGCTGCTGTGATAGATGCCGACAACAATAATTGCGCCTACATCAAGCGCTTTGAGATGGAGGCTATCAAGAACCACCGCAACTTCGTGGGCGACAATCCTGACAGCCGTCTGCTGGCCCTCACCGATGTGGTCTATCCGCGCATGAAGGTAGTCTTCGGCGGCAGCGACTCCAACCACGAACCTATCGAGATAGAGTGTGAGGAATTTGTGGGTGTCAAGGGTTTCAAGGCTAAGGGCAAACGTATTTCTACGCTCAACGTGGAGGATGTGGTGGAAATAGAGCCATTACGATTCCCAGAGCCAGAAGAGGAAGCCGACAACGAAGCAGCAGAACCTGAAGAGAAAGAAAACCTCGACCCTGATGCAGGAAAATCACAGCAAGACGTGCTCGACGAACTGACAGGTCAGCTACACATCTTCGACTAAATGAAATTGAGACTGTTCATAGTTACATTTATCCTGTACATAGCCAGTGTGAGTTATGCGCAGGATAAATTTGTTTCTACCCAGTTCTCCATAGGCCATCTCAACCAGCTCGACACCTATCTCTCCAACGAGAAATACCGCGGTCCCGAGTGGCGCTTTATCTCTGAGGTCATCCGCGACAGCCATAAGCATCCTCTCACCTACTCTCTCATCCACGAGGGTGCCTTTGCCAATACCCACAACCGTAGCGAGAATGCCAACGAACTGAGTGGCCACTATGACTTTGCCTATGCCGTGATGAGGAAGTTTTCGCTGAACCTGTCTGACGACTCCCGCCTCAATCTCTACGCAGGCCTGTATTCCAACATCGACCTGGGGTTCTGTTATAACACGCGCACATCATCTAATAATCCTGCCCAAGGATATGCCTCGCTCAACCTCGGTCCGCAGGTGATGGGCCGATACTCCTTCCATTTGTGGCGCAAGTCCATGACCCTCAGCTACGAGGCTCGCGTGCCCTTTGTCGGCATCATGTTCTCGCCTAACTACGGACAGTCCTATTACGAGATATTCAACGAGGGCGTCTATGACCATAACGTCGTAGTCACCTCTGTTGCCACTTTCCAGTTGCGCCAGCAACTCTCTCTCGACATCAAGGTGAGTCCCAAGGCTGCCATCCGCATAGGCTATCTCTGCGACATCCGCCAGGCCACTCCCAATAATCTCAAGCAACACCAGTGGTATAATGCCGCCCTCATCGGTGTCACATTACGCAGATAACGTCATGACCAGCAGACTACATACCATACTTCTCCTCCTCGCGTCGGCATTCTCCCTCACAGGTTGTGTTGACGTGGATGAGTATGCCAACTCGCCCAAGGGCAACTTCGAGGCACTCTGGACCATCATGGACCAGCACTATTGCTTCTTTCCTGAGAAAGAGCAGCAGTTGGGTGTAAACTGGAACGACGTTTACCGTGACTATTCCTCACAGGCAAACAGCAAGATGACCAACAGCCAACTCTTTGAGTTTCTGGGCAATATGCTCGGCACTCTGAAGGACGGCCACGTCAATCTCTCCTCCTCGTTCGACTTCTCGCGCAGCTGGTCGTGGAAAGAGGACTACCCCACCAATTTCTCTCATGAGGTTCAGCGACAATATCTGGGCAAGAGCAGCGACTACCGCATAGCCAGCGGCATGTACTACAAGATTCTCGACGACAACATCGGCTACATCTACCTTGGCACTTTCGAGGACGAACTCGGCTCGGGCAATATCGACAATATCCTCTCCTACCTCTCCGTGTGCAACGGTCTCATTATCGACATTCGCAGCAATGGCGGCGGTAAACTCTCTGAGGCTAAGAAACTCGCTGCACGTTTTACTGACCGTGATGTGCTCGTAGGCTATATGCGCCATAAGACGGGTTCCGGCCATACCGACCTCAGCGATTGGGAGGAGATAAAGATAGAGTCCGCGGCAGGTTTCAGGTGGAACGACAAACCCGTCTGCCTGCTCACCAACCGCAGCGTCTATAGCGCAGCCAATGAGTTTGTGAAATACATGAAGGCCATCAGCAATAACAACGCCAAGCAAGGCTCACACTGCATCATCACCACCATTGGCGACACCACTGGCGGAGGCTCCGGCATGCCTTACTCCAACAAGTTGCCTAACGGCTGGGCGGTACGTCTCTCGGCCTGTCCCATGTATGATGTCAACAAGGTGTGCACCGAGTTTGGCATAGCCCCCGACGTTGCCGTATCCATGTCTGCCGAGTCCATCCAGCAGGGCATCGACGACATTATCGAGGCGGCGCGTCAGCGCATGCGCTGAAAAAAACTTGACAAATATTCATAAGTTAGGTCATAAGTCACAAAACAGAGAGGAAAATTTTGCCGAAAAGGGATTTTTTTGTACCTTTGCTTTCAAATTATCAACTTACATAAAACTAATAAGAATATGAAGTACTTGACAAATGAAAAACTCGTCATCGTCGGCGCAGCTGGCATGATTGGTTCTAATATGGCTCAGACAGCCCTGATGCTCGGACTGACCAACAACCTCTGTCTCTATGATGTATTCTCTCCTGAAGGCGTAGCCGAGGAGATGCGTCAGAGCGGTTTCGACGATGCCTGCATCACCGCTACCACCGATGTGGCAGAGGCTTTCAAGGATGCTAAATACATCATCTCTTCTGGTGGTGCTCCACGTAAGGAGGGCATGACTCGTGAAGACCTGCTTCGCGGCAACTGCGAGATAGCAGCCGAACTGGGTCGCAACATCAAGCAGTATTGCCCTGACGTTAAGCACGTGGTTATCATCTTCAACCCAGCCGACATGACTGGTCTCGTAACCCTCATCTGGTCTGGTCTGAAGCCTTCACAGGTTTCTACCCTCGCTGGTCTCGACACCACTCGTCTGCGCACTGCTCTCGCTCATAAGTTCAATGTTATGCAGACCGAGATTTCTAACTGTGCTACCTATGGTGGTCATGGCGAGCAGATGGCAGTATTCGGCAGCAACGCTATTGTTGCAGGCCGCAAGCTGATGGACATCGTTGGCACCGACGAGTTCCCTGAGGAGGAATGGGAGCAGATGCAGCAGGACGTAACCAAGGGTGGTTCACGCATCATCAAGCTCCGCGGACGTTCTTCATTCCAGAGCCCTTCTATCCTCTCTGTTCAGATGATCGAAGCTGTTATGGGCGGTCGTCCTTTCCCTTGGCCAGCAGGCGTTTACTGCAACGATAAGCGTTTCAACCACATCGTGATGGGTATGGACACCACATTCACCACCGATGGCGTAACCTACAAGATTCCTGAGGGCACTAAGGACGAGATGGCTCGTCTGCACTCAAGCTACATCCACCTCACCGCTATGCGCGACGAGCTCGTTGAGATGGGCGTAATACCAGCTGTAGAGAACTGGAACGAGGTTAATCCAAACCTTTAATTGATGAGAATCGGACTTTTCGGAGGGTCTTTCAACCCCATACATAACGGACACATAGCACTCGGCACCACCATGCTGGGTGCTATGTCCTTAAATGAGGTGTGGTATCTCGTCTCACCGCAGAATCCACTCAAGCGCCATAACTCCGACTTGCTCGACGAGGACATCCGACTGCATCTCGTCACTATGGCTCTCGAAGACTATTCCCACCTCCGTGCCTCCGATTTCGAGTTTCACCTGCCCCGTCCGTCCTACACCTGGAACACCCTGCAGCATCTGCATGAGGCATACCCCCAGCATGAGTTTGTTCTTATTATTGGTGGCGACAACCTCACCAATTTCCATAAGTGGGCGCACTATCAGGACCTGCTACGCAATTATGACATTGCCGTCTATCCGCGCGAGGACTGTCCCCTGCCCCATTGGGCTACCACCATGCCCAACATACACATCGTCAATGTGCCGCTGGTCAATATCTCCTCCACCCAGATACGCCAGATGATAAAAAAAGGTGAAGATTACACCCCTTTCCTGCCCCCAAAAGTGGCTCGCGAGGTGGAGAATAATTCATTTTATGGGTGAAAAATGTTTTATGAACCAATTTTACCCGTACAAAACGACCTTATTTCAAGAAAAAACACTAACTTTGAACCTGTAAAACTAAAACCCTATTCACACATGGCTAAACAATATCTTTTAGGATTAGACATCGGTTCGTCAAGCGTCAAGGCTTCCTTGGTTGACATCGAGTCAGGACAGCTCGCCGCCACCACCTTCTATCCCAAGACCGAGGCACCCATCAAGGCCCTCAAGGCAGGATGGGCTGAGCAGTCGCCCGATATGTGGTGGACCAACGCCAAACTCGCCCTCAGCGACATCATGCAGCAGACCTCTGCCACTGGTGCCGACATCAAGGCTATAGGCATCTCTTACCAGATGCACGGACTGGTGTGCGTAGATAAGAACCAGAACGTGCTTCGCGACTCCATCATCTGGTGCGACTCGCGTGCCGTGCCCTATGGCGAGAATGCTTTCACAGCCCTCGGTGCAGGCACATGCCTCTCCCATCTGCTCAATTCGCCAGGCAATTTCACAGCCTCCAAACTGGCATGGGTAAAAGAGAACGAACCCGCAATCTTCGCTAATATATATAAGGTGATGCTGCCAGGCGACTATATCGCCATGAAACTCTCAGGCGAGATAAACACCACCGTCAGCGGACTCTCCGAGGGCATCATGTGGGACTTCAGCGAGGGCAAACCTGCTGATTTCCTGTTCGACTATTACGGCATTCCCACTGATGTCATAGCCCCCATCGTGCCCACCTTTGGCGTTCAGTCTAAGGTGTCAGCTCAGGCAGCAGCCGAGACGGGACTGCTCGAAGGCACACCCATCAGCTATCGTGCTGGCGACCAGCCTAACAATGCCCTCTCGCTCAACGTGCTACAGCCAGGCGAGATAGCAGCCACTGGTGGCACCTCAGGCGTGGTATATGGCGTGCTCGGCGATATCAACTACGACCCCAAGAGTCGTGTCAACACCTTCGCCCACGTCAACCATACCGCCACCGACACCCGTCTGGGCGTACTCCTCTGCATCAACGGCACAGGCATCCTCAATGCGTGGACCAAGCGCACCGTAGCCCCTGAGGGCATCTCTTATGCTGATATGAACACCCTCGCCGAGAGCGTGCCAGTAGGTGCCGACGGACTCTCCATCATACCCTTCGGTAACGGTGCCGAGCGCATACTCGAGAATCAGAACCCTGGTGCCAGCATCCACGGCATCAACTTCAATATTCACACCAAGGCGCACATTCTGCGTGCCGCTCAGGAGGGCATAGCCTTCTCCTTTGCCTATGGCATCGACATCATGAAGCAGATGGGCATGACCATCACCACCATCAAGGCTGGTCACGCCAACCTCTTCCTCTCGCCACTCTTCCGTCGCACCCTCGCTGCCGTCACAGGAGCCACCATCGAGCTCTACGACACCGACGGCTCCGTAGGCGCAGCCAAGGGAGCAGGCATCGGCGCAGGCATCTACCGCGACAGCAACGAGGCATTCTCCACCCTCAAACTCATCGACTCCGAGAAGCCCGTCACTGACACCTCCGCCTACCTCCAGGCATACGAGAACTGGAAGAAGTTTATAGTTCAATAGTTCAAGTCGCTTCGCTGGTTCAAGAGTTCAATAGTTCAAGTCGCGCTTCGCGCTGGTTCAAGAATTCTGTTTTGTTTGCTGCTGTACCACAGCAGCCGTAAAAACTAATAACTGTCAATTATCACTTTTCAACTAAAATAAAACATTATGTCTAAACAGTATTTTCCACAAATCGGTAAGATCCCATTCGAGGGACCAGAGTCAAAGAACCCAATGGCATTCCACTACTACGACGCTGAGAAGGTAGTGGCAGGTAAGAAAATGAAAGACTGGATGCGCTTCGCCATGGCATGGTGGCACACACTGTGCGCTGAGGGCGCCGACCAGTTTGGTGGCGGCACCAAGAAGTTCCCTTGGAATCAGGGCGCCAATGCCGTAGAGATTGCCAAGAACAAGGCTGATGCAGGCTTCGAAATCATGCAGAAGCTCGGCATCGAGTATTACTGCTTCCACGATGTTGACCTCGTTTCTGAGGGCAACAGCATCGCTGAGTATGAGTCAAACCTCAAGGCTATCACCGACTACCTCGCCGAGAAGCAGAAGCAGACAGGCATCAAACTCCTGTGGTCAACAGCCAACGTCTTCGGCAACGCCCGTTACATGAACGGTGCATCCACCAACCCCGACTTCGACGTAGTGGCACGCGCCATCGTACAGATTAAGAACGCCATCGACGCAGGCATCAAGCTCGGCGCTGAGAACTACGTGTTCTGGGGCGGACGCGAGGGCTATATGTCACTCCTCAACACCGACCAGAAGCGTGAGAAGGAACACATGGCAACCATGCTCACCATGGCACGCGACTACGCTCGCAGCAAGGGCTTCAAGGGCAACTTCCTCATCGAGCCAAAGCCAATGGAGCCATCTAAGCACCAGTATGACGTAGATACCGAGACCGTCATCGGATTCCTCAAGGCACACGGACTCGACAAGGACTTCAAGGTCAACATCGAGGTCAACCACGCCACCCTCGCAGGTCACACCTTCGAGCACGAACTCGCTTGCGCCGTTGATGCAGGCATGCTCGGTTCTATCGATGCCAACCGCGGCGATGCACAGAACGGCTGGGACACCGACCAGTTCCCAATCGACAACTACGAGCTCACCCAGGCATGGATGCAGATAGTACGCAACGGTGGCATAGCCCCTGGCGGCACTAACTTCGATGCCAAGACCCGTCGTAACTCCACCGACCTCGAGGATATCATCATCGCCCACATCTCAGGCATGGACGCTTGCGCCCGCGCCCTGCTCAATGCCGTTGAGATCATGCAGAACTCTCCTATCCCACAGATGGTCAAGGAGCGCTACTCATCATTCGACAGCGGCATAGGCAAGGACTTCGAGGACGGCAAGCTCACCCTCGAGCAAGTCTATGAATACGGCAAGAAAGTAGAAGAGCCAAAGCAGACCTCAGGCAAGCAGGAACTCTACGAAACCATCGTAGCCCTCTACGCCAAGTAATCCCTCTCTCTACTTCATAACAGCAAAAGACGTCAGGCACTCCACCTGGCGTTTTTTTTCACTCACAGAGGCATTACTTCTGCATGCAGAGGCAATGCTTCTGCAGCTAAAAGCATTACTTCTATCTCTAAAAGCAATGCTTTTACCTTTTCATCAGAAAAATCATTATTTTTAATTTTTAATTTTTACTTTCACGAAAAACCATAAGTTTTTCGTGAGCAACCTCCCTAAACCCTCGCTACCCCGCATGATTACTGGGCTGAGCATAGGGAGGTCGGAGCCTGAGACCTCCCTAAGACTTCCCTTACACCTCCCTAAGACCTCCCTAATCGTATCGAAGTTACAGGAGTAAAGAAGTTAATGCTTCGCTTAGAAGTGAAGACAATACTTGAGACCTCACTTTGTCCTTTGTACTTAGTCACCTGGTACTTGCTAATGTCTCTAACTTCTTTAACTTCTAAGTGGCTTCAGCCACGTTATCTTCTCTAACTCCTAAAAATAGGGAGGTTTTAGGGACCTCTTAGGGAGGTCTGGAACATCAACCTCCCTATCGTCAAGACGCATGAACACTGGGCTCAACACCCTTTCAGGGAGGTTGGGAGGTTAAAATAGAGCAAAATCTTTTTCTCCCCTTTGTTTGGAGAAATAAAAATAATTATTTAATTTTGCAAGCAGATAATTGATAGCGAGACAAGAATGGCAAAAGAATACGACATAATCAATGAGGAGCCACAGATGGCAAGCGAACCTGTTGCTGCATACAATGTGAGTCCTACTCCAGTTTTCTCTCCCTACCAGATGCAGATTCTGGATAGTATCTCAAAGGTGAGGAGCGAAAAAGAATTGAAGGATATACGTGATATTATTGCCGAATATTTTTCAAACAAGGCTCTTGATGCAATGGATAAACTGTGCGATGAGGGCAAGTTTTCTGTCAAAGAGATAGAATCATGGAGTTCTGGTCATGATCGCACTCCTTATGCCCATTAAGATATGGAAAACATAGTCTTAGACACCAATTGCCTTATTGCTTCCTTGAAAAAAGACAGCATATACTATCCTGTCTGGAGAGATTTTATGTTGGGTAAATACTGCCTATGCGTATCTGATGACATACTCAATGAATACGAAGAAATTATTGAAAGGAAAACAGGTTCAGAAGAAGTAGCCCATAATGTTATAGCAGCTATACTTAATCGTAGTAACGTAAAACACATAGAGGTTTATTTTCATTTTGACCTTATCAAAGCAGACAAGGATGACAACAAGTTTGTAGATTGCGCCATCAAGGCCAATGCACGTTACATCGTGTCAAATGACAGGCATTTCAACGAATTGAGAAACATTTCCTTCCCTCGTGTAGAAGTAATCAATATTCTTCGTTTTATAGAAGAACTGAAGAAATATTAAATCTTTTAAAAGTGGGGGTGAAATGAAAATCATTTATCTCTATTATCTTCGAAACAAATCAAAGAAAAAGAACACGGCAGCATACGTTTTAGAAACGCCTTTAGCATAGCCTACGACCATGTTGTTTCTGTCACGCACTGCACCATCAGAATCTATCTTGCCTATCAACATATTATTCTTATCTCTGACATCCCCGTCCTGTTCCACCTTTCCCAATAGCATATTGTTTCTATTGCGGACAGTTCCGTTGTTATCTACCTTACCTATCAGCATATTATTCTTGTCTCTAATAGAGCCATCACTATCAAAATGTCCTATAGTCATGTTGTTCCTGTCTCTTACTATGCCATCCTTTTCAATCTTAGCAATGGTCATGTTTGACTTGTCCCACACTGATTGTGCGGGACAAATAAATTGACAGCAAAAAACTAGTATCACTAAAACTAAAAATCTTGGCATCATTTCTTATTTATGCATGAAGGCAAATCCTCACTTATAACAAGTCCTTTGTAATTCTGGAGATAAGACCTAATCTGATTATCTGTCTTTATTTCTTCCCATGCAGACTTTACATCTTCATACAAACTTAGACACCCTACAATATTATTGGGCAAATCATTATGTTTAGATGACAAGATAATGCCTCTGTTGGGCATAGCCGAATGTAATAAACCACAGCGTATAGTAGTATAAAGTTTATTGGTATGGCCCTTACCTTGTGGTACATTAAAAACTCGATATTTTGCAAAAGCGTCTAAGTTATCAATAGTATCCACATATCTTTTTCCAGTATTACTCTTATTGTGGAAGTCCCGTAATTTGCTGCGACAACGTGCTATAAATTCTATCGTAGAGGACAAAACGATAAAAGCAAAATATGGATTATCATTAACCAATTTATTCAAATCCACATTTATAAGTTTATTGCCATACTTTTCTAATGTAATTGCTTCATTTGATTTCATAATTCATGCTTTTTTAAAAATCTAATTTTCTACCACCAATAAATTCTTCACTCTGCATAACACTTCCTTGAGATGTCTGACTTAAGGATGCACTCACAGCATTCTCATTTGCCCACGAACGGATTTTGGTAAACTCATCCTTGCGCATCTGGCCCATTGGGACAACACGCTTGATAGTTGTTTCAAAGTCTTTCATTGACAAGTCGGCACTACTGTCACCATCTATCTTTCGTGAGAAAGACTGAATCAACGAATCAGCAACCCATGCTTCAAGTTCCGCACCAGCCAAAACAACATCTTTTCCAAAAGTCTGTTCACCACTCAAAGATGCCAATTTATCCAAATCAAACTTGTTCAAATCACGACCCAACTTTGAAATGTGGATACTTAAAATCTTTTTGCGTTCCTCCACTGTTGGAAAATCGACAAAGAATATTTCGTCAAATCTTCCTTTGCGTAACAACTCAGGAGGTAGACCATTAATATTATTAGCTGTAGCAAATACAAAAACAGGAGCCGTTTTTTCCTGCATCCATGTTAACAAGTTGCCAAACACTCGGGTTGAAGTACCGCCATCACCACCTCCGCCAGAAGCGCCTGACAATCCCTTTTCAATCTCATCTATCCACAATATTGAGGGAGATATGGCTTCGGCAGTCTTCAACGCTAAACGCATATTTGATTCAGATGAGCCAACAATACCTTGGAATATCTTACCCATATCCAGTCTTAGTAAAGGCATATTCCAAGCTGTTGAAATACACTTAGCAGTCAATGATTTTCCGCATCCAGGAATACCTGTTAACAATACACCCTTTGGTGGCTTCACACCATACTTCTGGGCTTCATCTCCAAAGCAATGACTACGCAATTCTAACCATTTCTTTAATGTCTGTAAACCACCTACATCATCCAGATTTAGTTGACTGTCAATATACTCCAATATACCTGTCTTCCTGATTATTTGCTTCTTTTCAGAAAGGATTCCTTTCAAATCATTAGCGTCTATCTTTTTATTGGATACTAATGCCCTTGCAAAACTATTATCAATCTCCAGTTTCGTTAAGCCAACAGAAGCATCTACAAATTTCTCAAGCAGTTCGTTATTAACATCAATAGTAACGCCATCCATCCCCTTATAGTTGTTTAGAAATGAAGTAATAATTTCTTTCACCTCTTCTCTTGAAGGGAGTGGGAAGTCAATTAATGTTATTTCTTTTTGCAAGTCTGTTGTTATCTCAAAGGTTGGAGCAATGATGATGCAATTGCTTACATAGCCCTTCTTCCTGATATTAATAGCAAAATCTCTGAGTCGTCTACGATTAACAGCAGGGGCCTTACTGTTCAAGTAGCCGTCAGCATCACAGAACACGAAGATATTCCTACTACCTTGCTCTTTTGCACGATTCTCACAGAATTTCAATGCAGCAGTAAAGTCAAGAGTTTTATCTTGACTTGCATTGCTACCATTTGCATAGGTTACTCCATCTGTAGAGTTCCATATGTATAACTCATGATTAATACTTTGAGCGATACCCTGTAGTTCTCTTAAAACTCTTTCTTCCTCAAATGATTCTATTACCAAAACCGCATAGCGGGCTTTGATGTAATCAGCAAGGCTTTTATTGAATGACTGATTCATAAGCAATAATAATTATTATAATTCCAAAGTTCTGCCTGATTCAATTGGGGTGGCATCACGCAAATTATTAAGAATCGTATCATCTATATCAATTTGTCTAGTGACTGAAGAACCTACTTCTTCTGCCGTATTATATGATTGCGATGATTCTTGCTGAATTTGTGGAGAAGCATCTACAGATACTCTACGACGACTATTCCTTACAATCGAATAACCCAAAAGATAGGCATCAAGTGTATCTAGAAAACGTTTTACAAACAAATTAGGATTACTTGTTAGTTTATCATATAAATTTAGCCTTAAACCCACTTCTGTTTCATCAGCAAAAACTAGTTTCATGTATGTACTTGTACCATCATTTCCATAATTCATTATTCCTATTTTTTGGATATCTCCAAGTTTCTTAATGGTAGTGAGCCAATTATTACCATTATAGTAGGCAAAGAATATTTTTTTATCAGAAACAAGAAAAATATTAGAATTTTCTTGGACATCTAAACTTTTAGAAGAATCAAAATTTTGATAACTTGCATTTATCTTCTCATCTACTTCTAATCCCATTAAAGCAGATAATTGTGTATTAGCTACATAGTCCACGTCTTCGTGAACGATTATTGATTTGTTCATATAGTAAAACGTTATTATAGCCGAAATACCATATCCCACACCATATTTGAGAACCTTACTAGGGTCAATTATCAGCATCAATAGTATCAATGCTATGAAGATAATAGCTCCCCATATTATATATTTTTTCAATCCCTCCTTTGTCAATCTATAGAAAAAGAAAGACTTTTGGGGTTTATATTCACCTCCTTTACACATGAATAATCCACCACCACCAAAGAAAACGAAGCACAGTAGCCCAGTTACTCCATCAAAGGTGTTTCCTGTATTAATGAATGAATGATAGACCATAAATAACCCCACCAATAGAAACAATGGTATCGCAATATA
>JAEEVS010000100.1:0-11065 GCA_016290975.1 Prevotella sp.
AGGACATGCGGAAGCTAAGTAACCACAGAGGGTGGAAATGATAAGCCAGGATATAAAAAAAGAAAGGTTGCTTGTAGTGAAACGAGCAACCTTTTATGATGTTTATTTATGAATAGCGACTTTAGTCTGTAATGAGGTTCTCACCTGTCATGTCAGCAGGCTGTTCCAGTCCCATGATGTGGAGAATCGTTGGAGCCACGTCAGCCAGTCTGCCGTCCTTGATTGTGGCAGAATTGTTGTTTGTGACATAGATACATGGTACAGGGTTGAGGGAGTGTGCTGTGTTAGGAGTGCCATCAGGGTTGATTGCGTTATCAGCGTTACCGTGATCGGCAATGATGATAGCCTCGTAGTCAGCAGCCTTAGCAGCCTCTATAACATCGTGCACACAATTGTCAACAGCAACGACAGCTTTGGCGATTGCATTATACACGCCAGTGTGTCCTACCATGTCTCCGTTAGCGAAATTTACCACGATGAAATCGTACTTTTTTGTATTTATAGCCTCTACGAGCTTGTCCTTCACTTCGTATGCAGACATCTCTGGTTTGAGGTCGTAGGTAGCAACTTTTGGTGATGCTACGAGTATGCGGTCTTCACCTTCATAAGGAGCCTCGCGTCCACCGTTAAAGAAGAATGTTACGTGCGCGTACTTCTCTGTCTCGGCAGTATGCAACTGCTTCTTGCCGAGCTGTGAGAGGTATTCGCCGAGAGTGTTGGTGACATTCTCCTTAGGGAAGAGTATGCCGACGCCCTTGAATGAAGCATCATAAGGAGTCATGCAGTAGTATTTCAGTCCCTTTATAGTGTTCATTCCTTCCTCAGGCATATCCTGCTGGGTGAGAAGCTGTGGCAGTTCTTTGGCACGGTCGTTACGGATATTGATGAAGATTACTACATCCCCCTCCTCAATGTTGCCGTTTACGTTGGCATTGCTGATAGCCTTTACGAACTCGTCGGTAACACCTTCGTCGTATGACTCCTGCATAGCCTGAACCATATCAGCAGCCTTCTTACCAGTGCCTTTTACGATAAGGTCATAAGCCTCTTTTACACGATTCCATCGCTTATCGCGGTCCATTGCGTAGAAACGGCCAATGATAGATGCGATGTTGGCATCGTTCTCTTTACACTTAGCCTGCACAGCCTCGATGAAGCCTTTGCCAGACTTAGGGTCGGTATCGCGACCGTCCATGAAACAGTGTACGAAAACCTGCTGAGAGAGTCCGTACTCCTTACCCACTTCGATGAGTTTGAACAGGTGGTCGAGTGATGAGTGCACACCGCCGTTAGATGTCAAACCCATGAGGTGAAGTTTTTTACCATTCTTCTTGGCATATTCGTATGCCTCCACCACCTGTGTGTTCTTAGAGATAGAACCGTCAGCACATGCGCGATTAATCTTAACGAGGTCCTGATAGACAATACGACCAGCACCTATGTTAAGGTGACCTACCTCAGAGTTGCCCATCTGACCGTCGGGCAGACCGACGTCTTCGCCCGATGCCTGCAACTGTGATGTACTGCTAACTGCTTGTAAATAATCAAGATATGGAGTAGGGGTGTTATAGATTACGTCACCCTTGCCATGCTTGCCGATTCCCCATCCGTCGAGAATCATTAAAAGAGCTTTTTTTGCCATTTGATTATATGTTTTTTTGAGATTTTTTCTATTATCGTGCAAAGGTACAAATTTTAGTTCATAGTTCATAGTTCATAGTTCATAGTTAAGTTTTGTAAATTGTTAAATATAATTAAAAACGCGCTTTTTGGTAAAAAAGTGGAGCAAAGTGGGGAAAAGTGGGGAAAAAATTTGTATCTTTGCAGTCGAGATATAAAAAAGAGGTAAAAAACCAAATAAGTACACAAAATGAGATTCCTTGGCAACATAGAAGCAAAGACCGATGCAAAAGGTCGCGTGTTCCTGCCAGCAACCTTCCGTAAGGTGCTGCAGCAGGAGGGCGTAGAGCAGCTTGTGATGCGTAAGGATGTGCATGAGAAGTGTCTTGTGTTGTACCCTCAGACAGTGTGGAACGAGCAGATGGATGCCTTGAGGCAGCGCCTGAACCGTTGGAACAGACAGCAGCAACAAATATTCCGTCATTATGTAAGCGACGTTGAAACTCTGTCACTCGACGGAAATGGTCGTTTCCTCATATCACGCCGCTATCAGGAGATGGCAGGCATAGAGCAGACAGTACGTTTTATTGGCGTTGGCGATACGATAGAGATATGGGCTGACGCGGAGTATAGTAAGTTTGCTGAGCAGAAAGATGATTTCGCTAACGCATTGGAACAAATGATGTCAGATGTGTGAACCAGCCTACCACATACCCGTGCTGCTTGATGAGAGCGTAAATGGCTTGAACATTAAGCCTTCGGGGATTTATGTGGACGTAACATTCGGAGGTGGCGGACACAGTAAGGAGATACTTTCAAGGCTGAATGGCAAAGGGCGTTTGTTCTCTTTTGACCAGGACGCAGATGCGGAGAAAAATATAGAGGCAAGCGAAGGGTTCACCTTTGTACGTTCAAACTTCAGATACCTGAAGAACTGGATGCGTTACTATGGCATTGAGAAGATTGACGGATTACTTGCCGACCTGGGCGTTTCGAGCCATCATTTCGATGATGAGAGCCGAGGTTTTTCGTTTAGGTTTGATGCTCCGCTCGATATGAGAATGAACAAGCGTGCAGGCAAGACTGCCGCAGATGTGGTAAACGAATATGACGAAGACAGACTTGCAGACATCTTCTTTCTCTATGGAGAAATGAAAAACTCAAGGAAGATAGCTCCAATGCTCGTAAGGGCACGTCAGAAAAGGCCTATACAGACTACGCTGGACCTTATAACAGCCGTGAGAGGACAGCAGACACCCACTAATACCATGGCTGAAAGCCGTGAGAAAAAAGACATGGCAAAACTGTTTCAGGCACTTCGTATAGAGGTGAACAATGAAATGGATGCTCTAAAAGAGATGCTTTTGTCGGCAACCGAATTGCTGAAACCAGGCGGTCGCCTCAGCGTTATAACATATCACAGTCTCGAAGACCGTATGGTGAAGAACGTGATGAAAACGGGTAATGCCGAGGGCAAGCGAGTGCAAGACTTCTATGGAAAGGTGGAAACCCCATACAGGCTTGTAAACAACAAGGTGATAGTGGCATCAGCTGACGAACAACAGAAAAACCCACGCTCACGTAGCGCAAAACTCCGAATAGCGGAAAAACTTTAAGAATGAAAGAAGATAAGGACATAAACGAGCAGGAAGAGTTGAATGAAGTCCAGCTCGAGGCGACTGAGGCTCCCGAAGAAGGTGATGCCAAGCCAAAATCTGCTGGTGGCGTACTGGGGCATAAGACCATAGAGGACGTTATCCAGCGTGAGGCTAAAGAGGAGCAGGATACATCCTCACCATTCTCCATCTCAAAGACGTTAGGCGGTGTGATAATAGCCAAAGCCGTCCAGAGACAGATGGGGCTGGTGTTGCTCATTAGTGCGTTCCTTATTATATATATAAGCAACCGTTACGTGTGTCAGAAAAAGATGGTTGAGATAGACCGTCTGGAAAAGAGCCTTGAGGCGGCACGCTACAAAGCGACGGTATGCACCAGTATTCTGACAGAGAAGAGCAGAGAGAGTAACATCATGGAACTGCTCTATAACTACGGCGACAGCACTCTCGCAATACCACAAGATCCTCCATACCTAATAAGAATAGAAGAATAAATGAGTACCTTCGAATATAATAAATCAATGCTTCGTTATTCGATCATCAGTGTAGTGATGACCGTAATAGCCGTGTCTGTGTTGGCAAAAGGCTTTTATATCATGACGGTGCAGCGTTCTTATTGGAATGAGGTAAACTCATTGATGAAGTTTGACAGTATCGAGGTGGCTCCTATGAGAGGCAACATCCTCAGCGCGGGAGGACAGCAGATGGCTTGCAATCTGCCCGAATACCGTATGTATATGGACTTTGTGGCACTTAAGGAGGGCAAGGCAGATACCCTGTGGCATGATTCGTTAGGTAACGATACAAAGACGCTGAATGAACTGTGCATGGGATTGCACAAACTGTTTCCCGAGCAGACCGCAGAAGAGTTTAAGGAGCACCTGAAGGAGGGATATGCAAAGGACAGCCGTTACTGGCCAGTGGTAAAGAAGCGCGTGACCTACACCATGTATAACGAGGTGAAAAAGCTGCCTATATTCCGTCTGCGTCCTGGTATCGGAGGCTTTACCGCACAAAAGTTTATGGTGCGCAATCGTCCTTACGGCTCACTCGCATCAAGTATCGTAGGCGACACATATAAAGAGAAGGGCGTGGCTTATTCAGGACTCGAGCTGGCTTATGACTCCATACTGAAAGGTCGTCCAGGTTTCAAGCACCGTCGTAAGGTGCTTAACGGATGGGTTGACATGCTTGATTCTGCTGCTGTTAATGGTGACGATATCGTGACCACTATCGACGTAGGAATACAAGACCTGGCAGAGCGTTCGCTCATTAAGGAACTCAAGAAGGTTGGCGGATACACGGGCGTTGCCATCGTGATGGAGGTTGCTACAGGCGACATCAAGGCAATGGTAAACATGGACCGCGACCCTGAAACAGGCGAATACAAAGAAGGTCGTAACCACGCCATAGCCGACTGGTTGGAGCCAGGTTCGGTATTCAAGACTGCAAGCTTCATGGTAGGTCTTGACGACGGTGTGATAGACACCACTATGACAGTGGATACGGGATGCGGTATTCGTGATATGTATGGCGCAAAGATGCGTGACCACAACTGGCACAGAGGCGGCTATGGCCTCATCACGGTGCCAAAGGTGTTGCAGGTCAGCTCAAACATTGGTGTAAGTGCATTGATAGATAAGTATTATCACAACAATCCGGAGAAGTTCGTGCGAGGACTTCACAGGGTGGGCATAGCAGAGAACCTGCATCTGCCTTTCCCAGAATACATGCCGCCGAGAGTGCGTATGCCAAAGAAAGACAAGACAGGCAGGCACTATGCCAACTGGAGTAACACGGCATTGCCATGGATGAGTATCGGTTATGAGACCAACGTGCCTCCTATTTCCGTTTGTACGTTCTACAACGCCATTGCCAATAACGGCAAGATGGTGCGTCCGAGGTTCGTAAAGAGTGTAGAACGCAATGGTGAGGTTATTCAGGAGTACCCTGTGGAAGTGCTGAAAGAACACATTTGTGGTGATAAGGCATTGCATGAGATTCAGACCATCCTGCGTCAGGTGGTAAGCATAGGTTTGGGTAAGACAGCCGGCTCAAAGCATTTTGAGGTGTCAGGCAAGACAGGTACGGCGCAGAAGGCATCAGGTGGTGGCTACAAGAACGGTACTGTTAACTACCTCCTCTCATTCTGCGGTTATTTCCCATCAAACGCACCAGAATACACTTGTATCGTTTGTATTCACAAGGCTGGTCTGCCAGCTTCAGGCGGCCTGATGAGCGGCCAGGTGTTCCACGACATTGCAGAGGGTATCATGGCAAAGCGTGTGAAGTATGATGCTAAGGGTGCAGGCGACTCAACATCAGTTAAGATGCCTGATGTAAAGGCTGGAAACATACTCGCAGCCGACTATGTGCTCTCGCGCTTAGGCATTAAGACCGAAGGCGGTTGGCACGGCAGTTATGCGGAAGGCAACCCGGTGTGGGGTAGGATGAATCGTACAGACAACAAAGAGATAGTAGAGCGTACTCCACAGGTGGCAAAAGACAAGATGCCAGACGTGACGGGTATGGGAGCCCGTGATGCGGTGTATCTGGTGGAGAGTCGTGGCGCGAAGGTAATAATTCACGGTTGCGGTAAGGTGAAGTCGCAGAGCAAACCCGTAGGCGCGGCTATAGTACGTGGTGAGAAGGTTACGCTCGAACTGGGTAGTTAAGACATAAACGAAATAAAGAGTTACGTAGAAAAGAGTAAATAGTATGAAACTAAAGGACCTGCTGACAAAGATTAAGCCTGTTGAGATTATTGGTAATGCCGATATAGATATTACGGGCATCAATATTGACTCGCGTAAGATAGAGTCTGGTCATCTGTTTGTTGCTATGCGCGGCACACAGGTTGACGGCCATCAGTTTATTCCAAAGGCAATAGAGAAAGGTGCAGCTGCTGTACTCTGTGAGGAAATAGCCGAACCGGTAGAGGGCGTAACCTACATTAAGGTTGCCGACTGTGAAGACAGTGTTGGTCCTGTTGCCACTACTTTCTATGGCGACCCAACGTCAAAACTGAAGCTTGTTGGTGTTACGGGTACTAATGGTAAGACCACTATAGCTACCTTGCTATATAATATGTTCCGCAAGATGGGACACAAGTGCGGGCTCCTTTCTACCGTCTGCAACTATGTGGATAACGAGGCTTATCCAACGGATCACACCACTCCTGACCCAATAGAACTCAACATGCTTCTTGCCAAGATGGTTGAGGCAGGATGTGACTATGCTTTCATGGAGTGCTCAAGTCATGCAATAGCCCAGAAGCGTATTGGCGGACTCGTCTTTGCTGGCGGTCTGTTCACCAATCTTACTCGTGACCATCTGGACTATCACAAGACATTCGAGAACTATCGTGACGCTAAGAAGAAGTTTTTTGACGATCTGCCAAAGGGAGCATTCGCTATTACCAATGCCGACGACAAGAATGGTATGGTGATGGTGCAGAATACCAAGGCAACCGTGAAGACCTATTCTACACGTACTATGGCAGACTTTACAGCCCACATCATAGAATGCCATTTCGAAGGCATGTATCTTGAGATGGACGGTCATGAGGTAGGCGTGCAGTTTATAGGCAAGTTCAATGTCAGCAATCTTCTCGCTGTGTATGGTGCAGCTCGTATGCTTGGCAAGAATTCAGAGGAAATCCTTGTTGTCTTGAGTACGCTGAAGAGTGTTTCAGGACGTTTGGAGCCGATACAGTCTCCAGAGGGATTCACCGCAGTCGTTGACTATGCTCACACCCCAGACGCACTAGAGAATGTGCTCAATGCCATACATGAGGTGCTTGATGGCAAGGAAGGCAAGATAATCACCGTGTGTGGAGCTGGAGGCAACCGTGATAAGGGTAAGCGTCCGCTCATGGCACAAGAGGCTGTTAAGCAGAGCAACAAGGTGATAATCACCAGCGATAATCCTCGTTTCGAAGAGCCACAGGACATTATCAACGATATGCTTGCAGGGTTGACACCTCAGCAGATGAAGAAAGTGGTGAGCATCGTTGACCGTAGGGAGGCTATCAAAACAGCCTGTATGCTTGCGCAAAAGGGTGATGTGATACTCATAGCAGGAAAGGGACACGAAGACTATCAGGACGTGAAGGGCGTGAAGCACCACTTCGACGACCGTGAGGAATGTCGCAAGGCATTTGGCTTGATATAATGTCGTTATGTCGTAACATCGAAATATCATAATAGAAGAATAATATGTTATATTACCTCTTTAGATTCTTAGAGCAGTGGCATATTCCAGGTTCAGGAATGTGGAGCTACATTTCGTTCCGTTCATTACTGGCGCTGGTACTTTCGCTCGTTATCTCAGTGTGGTTTGGTGAGTATTTCATTAAGTGGATGCGCTCCAATGGTGGTACGGAGACCCAGCGCGACCGCACCATAGACCCATACGGACAAATGAAATTGGGTGTACCTACTATGGGTGGCATCATCATCATTGTTGCTACTGTAGTACCTTGTCTGCTCTTCGGACGTCTCAGAAATATCTATATGTTACTTATGATAGTCACCACCTTGTGGCTTGGTGCCATAGGTTTTGCTGACGACTATATAAAGCTCAAGGTTTCAAAAGACGGATTGCATCCCAAATACAAACTTTTAGGTCAGGCTTTGTTAGGTTTGATTATAGGTCTCACACTCTGGCTGAGTCCTGATGCTGTTATACGTGAGAATGTATCAAAGCAGGAAACCCTGAATGGCAAACAGACAACAGAGGTGGTTATACACAAGAGTGAACCAGTGAAGTCCACAACAACGACTATACCTTTTGTAAAGAACAATAATCTCAACTATTCCGACACGTTCTTCTCATGGTTAGGTGAACATAAGTCGGCAGGCGGATGGGCGTTCTTCGTCCTGCTCACCACATTCCTTGTTATGGCAGTAAGTAACGGTTCAAATCTCAATGATGGTATGGACGGCATGTGTGCAGGCAATAGTGCAGTGATATGTGTAGCCTTAGGCATCTTGGCTTACGTCTCCAGTCATATAGGCTATGCGGCATATTTCAATATAATGTATATACCGCAGTCTGAGGAACTGGTGATATTCCTGAGTGCCTTTATCGGAGCCTTGATAGGTTTCCTATGGTATAATGCCTATCCTGCACAGGTGTTCATGGGTGATACGGGTTCGCTTGCTATTGGCGGTATAATAGCCGTGGTAGCCATTATAATACATAAGGAACTGCTTATACCCATCCTTTGCTTTGTGTTCCTTTGTGAGAGCATATCGGTATTGTTGCAGGTTAATGTGGCTAAGTTTGGTAATAAGCGCGGACAGAAACTTCGTGTCTTCAAGCGCGCACCAATCCACGATGCCTTCCGCATACAGCCAGGTCAGCTTGGTGACGACCTGAAGATACTCATCAAGCGTCCGCGCGGTTGTTGGTTTGAGTCAAAGATTACCACCCGTTTCTGGATTATCACCGTCGGCATGGCAGCACTGGCAATCATCACACTGAAGATAAGATAATAAATAGGAGAGATAGGATATGAAAAAACTTGTAATACTTGGAGCAGGCGAGAGTGGAGTAGGCACAGCGATGCTCGCTAAACAGCAGGGCTATGATGTCTTTGTTTCTGATATGGGCAGCATCAAACCTCGATACAAGAAAAAGCTTGAAGAGTGTGGCGTGCGCTGGGAAGAAGGACAACATACAGAGAAGGAGATACTCTCTGCTACTGAGGTAGTGAAGAGCCCAGGCATACCTGATACCGCTCCAATAGTGAAGGCTCTTATTGCTAAGGGTACTCCAATACTTGCAGAACTGGAGTTTGCCAAGCGCTACAGCAAGGGCAAGACCATCTGTATTACAGGTTCTAACGGCAAGACAACCACCACATCACTCATCTATTATATAATGAAGAAGTGGGGCGTTGATGTAGGACTTGCAGGCAATATAGGCAAGAGCTACGCTATGCAGGTGGCTACCAAGGATCGTGACTGGTATGTGTTGGAAATTAGTTCTTTCCAGCTCGACAATATGTTTACATTCCATGCTGACGTAGCTGTATTGATGAACATTACTCCAGACCATCTTGACCGTTATGATTTCAACATGCAGAACTATGTTGACTCAAAGATGCGAATAATCCAGAACCAGACTCCGAAGGATTCTTTCGTATACTGGGTTGAAGACGAATATATAGACAAGGAATTGCAAAAGCGTCTCGATGGTTATGCTCCGAAACCTACACCATCAAGTCGTCCTGCTGTAATGGGTAATCCGTCGCTCGTTCCTTTCTCTGACAAGGAAATAGACCCAAACAGTGATTTCCCTCTGCCAGGCAAGCATAACCAGCGTAACATGATGGCTGCCTGTGCAGCTGTACGAGCTGCAATGGCTAAAATGGACCTCGCTATGGGTCAGCAATGTAAGATGGAGGACATTCTTACACAGTGCTTGAAAGATTTCCCAGGTGTGGAGCATCGTCTTGAAAAGGTGATAGAGAAGGACGGCATACTCTGGATAAACGACTCGAAGGCAACCAACGTCGATGCCTGTCATGTAGCTCTGGAGGCTATGTCACGTCCTACTGTACTTATAGTAGGCGGCAAGGACAAGGGCAATGACTACAACGATATAAAGGCTCTGGTAAAGGAGAAGTGTTGCGCATTGGTTTACATGGGAGTGGATAATGCCAAACTCCATGCATCATTTGACGACCTCGGACTGCCCGTTGCCGATACTCACTCAATGAAAGAATGTGTTGAGGCTTGCCGTAAGTTGGCAAAAAAAGGCGACGTAGTGCTCCTTTCACCATGCTGTGCTTCATTCGATTTGTTTAAGAACATGGAAGACCGTGGTGAACAATTCAAGACACTTGCAAAAGAATAAAATAGATGGACAGCTTTAAGCAACTGCAAAACATATTCAAGGGCGACCGCATTATATGGATAATATTCTTCCTGCTATGCATCATAAGTGTGCTGGAGGTGTATTCTTCATCATCCATTCTTGGCTATAAGTCAGGAAACTATTGGTTTGCGGCTTTCTATCATACCCTGCTCCTCGGTTTCGGACTCGTAGCAATGGTCTGCGTACTTAATGTTCCGTGCCGTTACTTTAAGGTTATGACACCTATCATGGTGCCCTTCTCTATACTGTTGCTTATACTTGTTTATCTCATAGGTTCAAAAGAGAACGATGCTGCACGTTGGATTAAACTCTTCGGTATCATTCCGTTGCAGCCATCTGAGATAGCCAAAGGCACGATGGTGCTCGCTACTGCCCATATTCTCAGTCAGCTTCAGACGCCTAATGGTGCTCATCCTAAGGCTTTCAAATATGTTATGCTTACATCAGGAGTGCTCATTGCGCTTGTTCTTCCCGAGAACTTCTCTACGGCAGCATTGATGGGAGTGGTGGTATTCCTTATGATGATTATAGGCAGAGTACCTCTCAAGCAGTTGGGTTACCTCTGTTCTGCTGTTGCCATCATAGGCGTTGTGGCAATAATGCTCGTATGGGCAGTGGGTAAGTCTAAGACGGAACTGGACGGAGCACTGCCAGCTGAGAAACAGATGACAGAAATGGTTGACAAGCAGCAAAGCGTTGATGAGGCTCAGCCACAGAAGGAGGAAAAGGCAGAGCCCGTAAAACGTGGTGGTGTGCTTCACCGTCTCGATCTTTGGAAACAGCGTATTGATGACTTCATGAACAAGAAAGAGGTTCCGCCACATGAGTACGACCTCGACAAGAACGGTCAGGTGGGACATGCCAATATAGCTATTGCGTCAAGTCACTTCACAGGCGTAGGACCAGGTAACTCCGTACAGCGTGATTTCCTTCCACTTGCCTTC
>JAEEVS010000101.1:0-4356 GCA_016290975.1 Prevotella sp.
ACACGTACATTATATATAAATGACCAGTATGGAAAATTCAAAAGTTGAGAAGTCTGTAAACCGTCAGCAACAGCAAGCGGTTAATTCAATAAATATCAAGGACCTCTACAGCATGTGTCTGCAGCGCTGGTGGTGGTTCGTAATCTCTGTGGTGGTGTGCCTCTCATTGGCTACTTACTACCTGCTCATCACGCCAAACACTTATACTCGTAGGGCGGCTGTGATGATTAAGGAAGACAACCAGCGTAGCACCCGCTCGTTTGCCAGCCAGCTGACTAACATGGGTTCTATGGGTATGTTCAATGCTACCAGTGATGTTAACAACGAGCTTATAACCTTCCAGAGTCCTGCCCTCATGCTTGAGGTGGTTAAGCGTCTGCATCTTGACTATGAGTATGCAAGTGACGGCATCTTCCAGGATAAGACCCTTTACGACAAGACCTTGCCTGTTACCACCTATATTCCAGGACTGCTTGATACTCAGGGTGTTTCCTTCACTCTCACCCTCAAGGGCAATAAGGTGGAGATTACCAAACTGCGTTCTGTGCGTGAGGGTAAAGAGATAAAGGGTGACGGCACTTATAAGGGCACCGTGGGTGGAAAGATTAAGACTCCTGTCGGCGATATCGAGGTTATGCCTACAGTCTTTTTCAAACCTACAGGTAGTCGTGAGATCCTTGTAACTCGCCTGCCTATGCTTGCTGCTCTTGGCAGAAGTCAGGGCAAGCTGAATGTGGCTATGAGCAATAAGATGTCTGCTGTCATTGACCTCACTTATAACGATGTGAACATTCGTCGCGCCGAGGATGTCATCAACACCCTCATCGATGTCTATAACGAGTCTTGGGTGAAGGATAAGAACCAGATAGCCGTGGCTACCAGCGAGTTTATCAACGAGCGTCTGAAGATGATCGAACAGGAACTGGGTGGCGTAGATAACAAGATTTCTTCTTACAAGAGCCAGACCCTCACTCCTGACCTCGCAGGGTCAACTGCTTTAGCTATGCAGCAGGCTTCTGTGTCTGACAACAAGGCTCGTGAACTTGAGAACCAGCTCTATATGGCTCGCTACATTAAGTCTGCCTTGCAGCGTGATGGTGCTAAGCACAGCCTTATGCCTGCCAATGTAGGTAATGGTGCTGTGTCTGGTATGCTCTCAACCTATAACAGCTTGGTACTGCAACGTAACAGCCTGGCTGCCAACAGTTCTGAGAACAACCCTCTGGTTACCGATCTCGACAAACAGTTGGCAAGCATGAAGGGCTCTATCATCAGCGGACTGAACAACGATATCACCAATCTCACTACAATGTTGCGTAGCGAGCAGGGTAATGCCGCTCAGAATACGGGTAAGATAGCCCAGAGTCCTGTACAGGCTAAGAACCTGCTCTCTATCGAGCGTCAGCAGAAGATTAAGGAGAGCCTTTATCTCTATCTCTTGCAGAAGCGTGAGGAGAACGAACTCAGCCAGGCTTTCACTGCCTATAACACTCGTGTCATCACTCCTCCTATGGGTGGTAATGCTCCATCTTCTCCTCAGAAGGCGAAGATTCTGGGCATAGCTCTCTTGCTTGGCTTGCTCATCCCTATAGCTATTCTCTATATTCGTGAGATGCTCAATACCACCGTGCGTGGTCGTCGCGATCTGGAGAACCTCACAGTACCTTACCTGGGCGAGATACCTCAGTATCAGACTAAGGAGATGATTAAGAAGAATCGCTTCCGTTGGTTGCGTAAGGCTGACAACTCTCTGGGTTACAAGATATTGGTTAAGCCTCGCAGTCGTAACATCATCAACGAGGCATTCCGTGTCATCCGTACCAACCTCGAGTTTATGATTAACAGTCTGGGCAAGGATACCAAGGTTATCATGGCAACCAGTTTCAACCCAGGTTCAGGTAAGACCTTCCTGCTGGCTAACATAGCATCAAGTTTCGCCATCAAAGATAAGAACGTAGTGATTGTTGACCTCGACCTCCGTCGTTCAAGTATGGGTGAGTATGTGGGCAATCCTTCTAAGGGTATCTCTGACTACCTCGCTGGTACTATCGATACCTGTCCTGTGGTTAAGGCACCTAATACCGAGAACCTCAGCATCATTCCTGTAGGTTCTATACCACCTAACCCAACAGAGTTGCTCTACAACCCTCGTCTCGATGCTCTCATCAAGGAACTGCGCGAGAAGTTCGACTACATATTCATCGACTGTCCTCCTGTTGATATCGTGGCTGATACCACTATCATCGCTAAGTGGACTGATATGAGTATCTTCGTGATTCGTGCCGAACTGCTTGAGCGTGAGATGCTTCCAATGATTCAGACTTACTATGACGAGAAGAAGTTTAACAACATGACAACTCTTCTCAATGGCACGTCTAACGGTCACGGACGCTACGGCTACCACTACGGCTACAGCCGTTATGGCAGTCAGGGCTACGGCTACGGCAAGAGCAATGGCTATGGCTATGCCGTAGATGATGATGAGTAATTCTCAGTTTACCGTCTTCGTCTTCGTTTTCGTTATCGTTATCGTTTTCGTTATCGTTTACCGTCTTCGTTTTCGTCTTCGTAGCGTCAGCGTTTCGTACGAACAAAGTGAGTTAAGTATGTTCTTCTGGAATTCGTCGATAAAAGTTTCTGACAGTGGACTGCTCCAGGGCTACACTGATCACCATTGCCACCTGTTGCCAGGTGTCGATGATGGTGTGCAGAAACATTCTATGACGATAGACCTTCTTAACCTCATGCAGAAGCAGGGGGTTAAGAAGGTTTGGTTTACCCCCCATGTGATGGAGGATATGCCTAACACCCCAGAGAGTCTGAAGGAGGTGTTCGATGACACCCTCCACATCATCAGGGAGAATGGAGGTTGCGACATAGAGCTCCATCTGGCTGCTGAGAATATGCTCGACAATTACTTCTCCCTCCCAAGGGCTAAGCAGTTGCCACTGCCTGATAACCATCTGTTGGTGGAAACGAGTTACTTTACCCCGCCTTATAACATGAAGGGTATGCTCAGCGAGATAATGGCTGACGGCATCTATCCGCTTCTGGCTCACCCTTGCCGCTATCAGTATATGGAAGAGAAGGACTATGAGGAGTTGCGTGAAATGCGCCTCCATTTCCAACTCAACATCCCGGCTGTCAGCGGACTCTACGGAGAAGTGGTGCAAAAGAAGTCTTTCTGGCTTCTCGACCACAACTATTACACTTTCACGGGCACCGACACCCACTCCCTGTCGCAATACCAGCGTTTCCTCGAAACCAAGCTCCCACGCAAACGCGTCAAGCAGCTCGAGGAACTCCTTGGCTCGAGCGCAGCGTCTTGTTCCGAGCTCTGCTCGCCTGAGCCTTGGCGAAGAACCCCTTGAACTCTTTGAACCAGCGCAGCGTCTTGAATCAGCGCAGCGCTTCTCGCCACCGTTCGCCTCGCGTCAGCGAGGTTCTTAAAACTATAGTAGCACTGTAGGTGCGTATCGTAGGCGCTTGCGCCGTATCGTAGCGAGCTCTGCTTGCGTATCGTTATCGTTAATGTAATAAAAACCACATGAAAGGTATCGTCCTCGCCGGAGGCAGTGGAACACGCCTCTACCCAATCACCAAAGGCATCTCCAAGCAGTTGATGCCTATCTATGACAAACCCATGATATACTATCCTATATCAGTACTGATGTTGGCTGGTATTCGTGAGATTCTCATCATCTCCACACCGTTTGACCTCCCAGGCTTCAAGCGCCTGCTAGGTGACGGTTCCGACTACGGAGTGCACTTCGAGTATGCTGAGCAGCCTTCGCCTGATGGCCTCGCTCAGGCTTTCACCATAGGTGCAGACTTCATCGGCAACGATAGCGTCTGCCTGGTTCTTGGCGACAACATCTTCCAGGGCGTAGGCTTCACCAAGATGCTGCAGGAGGCTGTGCGCACAGCAGAAGAAGAGAAGAAGGCAACCGTCTTCGGCTATTGGGTAAACGACCCCGAGCGCTATGGTGTGGCTGAGTTTGACAAGGAGGGCAACTGCCTCTCTATTGAAGAGAAGCCTGAGCATCCTAAATCTAACTACGCCGTGGTGGGCCTCTATTTCTATCCTAACAAGGTGGTAGATGTGGCAAGCAAGATACAGCCATCAGCTCGTGGCGAATATGAGATAACCACCGTCAACCAGTGGTTCCTCAACGATAAGGAACTGAAGGTGCAGACTCTCGGCAGAGGCTTTGCTTGGCTTGACACAGGCACCCACGACTCCCTCTCCGAGGCTTCCACCTACATCGAGGTACTCGAGAAACGTCAGGGCTTGAAGGTGGCTTGTCTCGAGGGCATCGCTTACCGCAAGGGCTGGATAGACGAAGCAAAGATGCG
>JAEEVS010000102.1:0-13013 GCA_016290975.1 Prevotella sp.
CATATACTTTTACCTTATCTCTTGAATAAGGCGTAGCGTATCACGTGCCATACGTGATGCACCCAGATGTCTATCTTGCGTCCCAGTTTTTTCTTCTTCCAACTGCCATAGACCCTGTGCACTCCTATCGCCTCCTTATCGTGCGCCCACTTCTTCTGGGGTGAGAGGAAGCGTGTAGGCAATACGGTCAATCCCTCCAGATGCTGGGGCTTTGTGTCATCAAACTTATACCCCATCTTCTCTGCCGTAGGCACCATCAGGTGTGGTGAAATGGTCTGGTCGAAACTGCCGTCTTCCTTCACGAACTTACGGTTGCGGTAGTATTCCACCATCTCCTCGCAGAATTTATTGCCTGGCACTCCCATGAAGAATGCTGCCTGCAGTCCCCACCACGTCATGCCCTCGCCAGCCTCAGCAGTGGTTATAAAGTCATTCTCTTCAAGCAACTCGTCAAACCTGCGGAAAAGAAATATATCGCTATCCATATACACTCCGCCCTCTTTCCACACGGCATAGAAGCGCACCACATCAGCAGCGAAAGCCCACTTGCGGTTTGCCAGAGCCTCATCAATAAACGGAATACCTATCGCCTTTGCAGCATCATAATCCCACAGGCGCACCTCAAAGTCAGGCAGCAGGCGCTTCCATGAGTCCAGACAAACCTTTATCTCCACAGGATAAGGGTCGTTGCTAAACCAACATAAATGTATAATCTTTGGTATCATAGTCGTATGCAAAGGTACGAAAAAAAATCCTAATCACAATTCTTAATTCATATTTATTTTGTATCTTTGCACAATCACAAGCATTTCATAATATGAAAATTAGCGTAATAACAGTTGTTCGTAACGACCTTAAAGGTCTGAAGAAAACAGTAGAGTCGGTTATCTCACAGAGTGACCACAACTTTGAATATATCATCATCGACGGCAATTCCACCGATGGCTGCAAGGAGTATCTCGAGGCTTTACAATGCCCAATGCCCTTGCAGAAACTCAGCGAACCTGACACAGGCATCTATAATGCCATGAATAAAGGTATCAAAATGGCAACAGGCGATTACTGCATCTTTATGAATGCTGGCGACCATTTCTATGATAATCAGGTAATAGCCCATGCCAACAAATCTCTTGGGGATGCTGATTTCTATATAGGTCATTCCATCAAGGCTGGCAAACATGAACACAAACGCTATGCCTTAAAACAGATGTCTCTGCATCATCTGCTCATCAGTTCCGTCTATCACCAGTCCACCTTCACTCGCACGGCCTTGCTCAGGCAGCATCTCTATCGTGAAGACCTGCGCATAGTGTCCGATTGGGCTTTCTTTCTCACCCAGTGGTTGAATGGAGCATCGTACATTCCCCTTGATTTCTTCGTTTCCTATGAATATACTGGTGGCATCAGCACCACCCAGAGCCAGAAGATGCAGGAAGAACGCAACATAGTGATGAACGAACTCTTCCCCAACGAAATTATTCGCAAGAGTATCGTACCTCAAAATAAGGTGTGGGGCAAGATTTACAAAGCAATGACAAAATCACCCGTCAAACGTGATTTTGCCCTTATAAAATACGGTTTCAAATTCCTTTTGAAGGATTTGTTCTAAACTATCACTTCTCTCTCCAATAAAAGGAGTTGGTATTCTTGTGTCCCAAAATACGTTTCCACGTCTTGCGCACCATCTCCCATATTGAGGTGTATGGCATTGTTGCTATACCGTCAATTCTTGCATCTACACCCTTCATCTCATAGTAGCAGCGTTGCAGCACTGGTATATACGTATTATATATCAGCCGCTTTACTGATCGGGGCATAATATATTTATAAGGTGTAAGTTCTCTCAAGCTCCCTATCTTATAGCTATGCAGATTGTGGAAATGGAAGAATACCAAAGGGAATTCCTTACCTGTCTCATTCTCTCTGCCCACTATCTTTCCTTCCATTTTTCTGAATGTATATTGTTGCATATTCCAAGGTGCCACACCTCCACCCAGATGCTGCAACACATGCACTCCCTCAAAGCGTTCAGTCCAGTCGTCAAGGTATTTCTGATCACCGAATTTCCCGTCTTCCATCCTGTTGTAACACCAGTCTATGCAGGCATTACGCCACCATTTCAGTATCTTTAGTCCATTGGGTGTGTTCTTGAATGTCACAAACTGCACACAATATATGCCGTTTGCCAAAGCGTGGTTATATTTCTTACTGTAGCGATGCTCTGTTATCAGCACGTCATCATCTCCCATTTCATCTATCAGCACTGATGGGTTGGAAAAGAAATACAGGTCTGCATCTATATAGGTACAATTATCCAATCCGTAATGCTCCAGACAGTATAATATGGTGGAACTGGAACACGTCCAACAGTATTCTCCCTTTGTTCGTGTGGTCTTTATGCGCAGCAACTCCTCGTCCTCAAACTCTTTCAGTGTCACCACTGTCACATGCTCCAGGTTCATCTTCCTCAAAGCCTCCACCAGCATATCGTCAAATGCAAATATATAGAGATGGAAATCAGGACAATGCTCCACCAATGAGTAGTACATTGCCAATCCCTTTGCGGCGTAGTTGGAATTATATAGCGTACAGAAATTTATCTTCATCTTTTTCACTCTGTTTACCCCTTTAACAACCCTCTTCCTATCCTTTCAGTTCGCCTAAAGCCACCTTTTGGTCATATTCCTCATGCGTTCTCTTCCAGCGGTTGTGAGTCCACAGGTAGCACTCTGGCTGGCGACGTATGCTCGCCTCCAGCATCTTGAATGTCATGTGCGTCAGCTCATATTCTTCCATATCCTGCGGGGCAAGGGTTATGAGTTGGAAGTCAAAAATATACTTGCCTCTCTTTGGTCTTTGCATATCAATATAGAACACTGCATTCTGGAATTTCCTCGCTATGCGCTCAGCACCAGTGAATACTGGAGTGTCATGGTTCAGGAATGGCAGCCACAGGTGTATGCTGTCCCACTTTGGCGACTGATCCAGTATGTAGCCGAATAGCGACACCCTACCCTCTTTTTTCAGCTTCACCAGTTCTCTGAGTATGCTATGTTTGTCTATACATGTGCCGTGATGAGCACTGCGTATGTCTATAAACAACTTGTCATATTCCAAGTCTCTCAACGGGTGATATATCAGTCCCAGTGTCCAGTCCTGGAAGTTTGGTACTCCGAGTTTGGTGCACGACAGCCACTCCCAGTTACCGAAATGTCCCAGCACCGTCGCTATCGACTGTCCGCTCCTAAGCACCTCCTCTATTTTGTCCATACCTCTGAACTCTATCATCCTGCACATCTCCTCGTCTGTTGCCGTCAGCAGTTTGATGGTTTCCACAAAGTAGTCACAGAACCAGTGATAGAATTTCTTCTCTATCACGTTTCTCTCCTTCTCCGATTTCTCTGGAAAGGAGTCTTTCAGATGTTTCTTCACCAGTTTTCTGCGATAGCGCACCACGTAGAACACTATCACAAAAACAAAGTCTGATATGCCATACAGCACCCTCAGCGGCAACTTCGAGAGAGCGTATGAAATATAGTATGCTTTCTTATACTTTGTCATCAGTACTTTCTCCTACTTAAAACTGTTTATTGCCTCTACCACTGCCTTTGCCTCTTCCTCCGTCACCACTTGGTTCATCGGTATAGACAATTCCTGCTCATGTATCCTCTCTGTTATGGGGAGAGCGGAATATATAAGCCTATCCCCAGTAGGCTTCCTATAGCATTCCTGCTTATGTGGTGGTATTGGGTAGTGTATCAGCGTCTGGATGCCCTGCTGCTTGAGATATTCCTGCAGTTCGTCTCTGCGTTTGCAGAATATGGGGAACTGGTGATATACATTGTTCTCGTCTGGTATGCGCTTAGGCAGGGTTATAAGCGGATTATTGATATGGTCGTAATAGTATGCAGCAAGCTTCTGACGTTTTCTGTTGTCTTCGTCCAGGTATTTCAGTTTCACATCGAGCACAGCGGCATCGAGCTCTGACATGCGACTGTTCATACCTATGTACTTAAACACATACTTCTTCTGACTGCCGTAGTTTGCCAGTGCCCTTATCACGCTTGCCAGTTCATCGTCATCTGTGGTCACCGCTCCTGCATCGCCAAAAGCTCCCAAGTTCTTGCCTGGATAGAAGGAATGGGCTGCTGCATCACCAAGTGCTCCCACCCTCTTCTCTTGCCAATGGCATCCCTGCGCCTGCGCACAGTCCTCCATCAGTTTCAGGTGGTACTTCTCGCATATCGCCTTCAGTTTCTCGTCATAGGCATTACGGCCGTACAGGTGCACTATCATTATGCCCTTCGTCTTTGGCGTTATTGCCTCCTCTATGCGGTCTGTGTCTATCTCCAAGTGTTCCCATGTCGGCTCCACCAGCACAGGAGTGAGGTTGTTGTCTGATATAGCTATGATGGTGGCTATGTAGGTGTTTGCTGGCACTATTATCTCGTCGCCATCACTCATCACACCCATCTCCTTGTATGCCCTGATTATCAGTTTCAGCGCATCCAATCCGTTTGCCACTGCCACACAGTTCTTCGTACCTATATATTCAGCATAGTGCTGCTCAAAGCGCTTGTTCTCTTCGCCCTGCAGAAACCATCCGCTGTCTATCACGCGCTCTGCTGCCGCCTTGTATTCCTCTGCGTGCTCTACCGTTATCTTTTGTAAGTCGAGTAACTTTATCATTCTTTCTCTATTCCCTTATATTTCAAAAAGTCTTCGTAGTTCCTTATGTAATCCTCTTCGTCATAGCCGTGACTGCATAGTACCAGACAGATGCTGCCTGACGAGTATCCCTGTTCTGATGACCACACGCCTGGCGGCACATGCAGTCCGTAGAACGGACGGTTCAGCGTTACTGTTCTCTTGTTTACGCCATCATCTAACAACACCTCAAAGGCTCCTGATGCTGCCACTATAAACTGGTGACATTCCTTGTGTGCATGGGCTCCACGGTCTTCTCCTCCTGGTATGTCATACTGGTAGAACACCCTGTCTATGGGGAATGGCACATGCACATTCTCATACATATAGGTCAGGTTGCCCTCCACATCGTGCATCTTGTTGAGCTGGCAGAACGAACAGTCAAACACCGATTTTCCCTCGCTTGCCTTAAAGAGTTTCTCGCCCTTGCTCACCTCTACTGATGTCTCTGGGTCGGGTGCCTTGGTCTCTGTGGTCTTGTCCTTTGTCCATCGCTTAAACTCATCATAGTCCCATATATAGTCCTGTGGGTCATATTCTGTTGACGACAGCACCAGCGCCACCGAGTTGGTTGAGAAATTGGTCATTCTCCTCCACATACCCTTTGCCACATACAGTCCCTTATATGAACGGTTCAACTGGAAGGTCTGTCTCTTCTCGCCATCGTCCAGTTCCACGTCAAACGAGCCCGACAGCGCCACTATAAACTCCTGATTATCCTTGTAGGCATGCTCGCCACGGTCAAAACCGCCTGGCACGTCATATATCCAGTACACCCTCTTTATCTCAAAGGGTATCTGCTTCTTCTGTTCTATTATCGACAGATTGCCTCTCGGGTCGCCTATTTTCGGTAAATCAAGTATTTGTGATTGCATAGTATAATGGTTTTATTATATCAATCCCAATTTCCTTCGCACATAGTCTCTGAGGCGCAACCACAGAGAATGTCTCTTGGGTGGAAACATCTCGCGAAACTGTGCCTCCCACGCCCTGCGCATAGTCTGAGATTCTGCTGTTTCTATCTTTGGAAAATCCGTCGTCGATTCATCTATACCTATTGTCTTTTCGTAGCTGTTTTCATCCACGCAATGGGTTGACTCCTCGCCGAAGCCTACATTCATTACCAGAGATTTTGCAGGATACAGGCACAGTTTGTTCTTCACCACAGCACTGGCATACCAGCATATAGCCCATGAGTCTATCTTGCCCTTAATCTGCTTTCGCAACATCTTGATGTAGGGATAGGTATCATTATAGGTGAAGTTGTTCCTTACCTGCGGGTTTGACAAGATAGTCTTCAGCAAGTCCTCTGCATTGGCATCAAACAGGTCCCAGCCTCTTTTCCATGTAGCCCATCCCCAACAGTCGGCACCTATCTGGAAGTAAGTTTTCTCCTTTATCGGCGCATCCTTTATTATGCTGTATCCGTGTATGCATATCACCTCCTCGTCGTTCTCATACATATCGAGCGAGCTGTTCATATAGTGCAGAAAGTTCTTCGAGGTCAGCAGGTCGTCTTCCACTATTATTGCCTTGCCGTGCTTCTCCATCACCTTCGTCACTCCGCTTATTACCGAGTTAGCCAGTCCCTTGTTCTGTGCAGCCTCCTCTATCACCACGTCCTTGAATCCCCTGATGGTGTGGATGTACTCTCTCACCTCCTCCACCTTCTTGCGCTGCTCCTCCGTAGCGTTAGGCTTGGCACCGTCGGCAAACACATACAGCACCGTCTCCCCAGCCTCCTTATTCCTCAGGAGAGCCTCCACGGTGAGCTTCGTCACCTTCGCCCTGTTATATACAAACAATATTATCGGTGCTAACATGATTATATGCTTTTGTAAATTATATGAATTTGAAACCTTTTTTCTCACCAATAACATGCTCCCTCTACTTGTGATGCCGTGGCAGGACGTTCCTCCATGCTCGGTCGCACCCAGAAATCGTTTATCAGTTGCCTAAAGTCATCCCTGCTCTCCCAGCGGTTGCCTATTATACCAAAGAGAAGCTGTGTAGCCCCTCCCAGATGAATCGCCTTATGTCCCGTCCTTTTAACGTGCGCAGCAAGATTGAAGCCATAGGCACCACATCCTATAATCGCTATGTCATAGGTTTGTTTGTCTATCTCGTCCTCCATATACCGCAATGCTTCAAACCAGCTGTCAAAATCCTTATTTCCTCCACCTATCGACTGTACAGCCTGCACTGTCAGTAGCTCAAAGTCAGGAATAAGACTACTGTCTTTAAACAGTTTTTTCCTCTTCTGATATTGAAGTTTTATAGTTTTTGTAAACGGATGTACAAGCAGCACCTTCTTATCCTTAAGACATTGTGTCCATTCACCACTGGCATTTTCTGTCCAATAATCGGGTTCAAGGTAGCGTAATCTTATCCTTTTATAATCCTTTGGCAAATATGCCTCTACCCTGGTTTCCTCTGGCAACCAGCATCCCAACACATCTACCAAGGCAGAATCTTCTATCGTCAATTGTGCATACTTGGAAATAGCATTCTCACTAACAGGGAAAAAGCCCGCATTGTTCTGCATCTGCTCAAACATATGACTGTCCCACCACCATTTGTCTATATCTCCCTTAATGTATTTCCAATATGAATGATTATTCTCATTCCTCGTGCCCAGATAATTTACTATAGCAGTCAACTCTACATGACCATAGCGAGCTATCATGGCTGGCTCTTCCCCCTCAAGGTAGTGCCTCATTATACTTGTCGCCTCTTCCCGATTATCTATATAAGGTGGCACCTGCAACTTATTCCCGCATAGTGGAGCCACCTTTTTCCTTAACCGTTCCAAAAACTTCTCGCTACTTCTTTTCATACTCTGTCAATACTATTATTACTTACCTCTACGACGCTTATCTAACTTCCTCAGAAAGAAGTTAAAGGCTTCCAGTCCTGCCAGCACCAGTATGGCGCTGACTACAGCCAACTTATACATTCCTCCGCCACAGGCAAGTCCTATGGCAGCTACCACCCACACTCCTGATGCAGTGGTCAGTCCGCTGACCATATTCTCGCTCTTGCGGAAGATGATGGTTCCTGCACATATAAAACCTATGCCGCTCACCACCTGCGCCGCTATGCGCGACACATCCCAGCGGTGAGCACCCGTCATAGGTACCTCCTCAAAGCCGTATGCCGACACTATCATAAACAGTGCCGAACCCAGCGCCACCAGAAAATGGGTACGGAATCCCACGTCCTTCGACCTGTATTCCCTCTCCAATCCTATCAGTCCGCCAAGTATGGCTGCCATCACTATCCTAACTATAAATTCGTTTTCTAAGTCCATTTTCGTTTTCGTTCCCGTTCCCGTAGTCACGAAGTGACGTTTCGTTAGCGTTCCCGTTTATAATTTCTGCATATCATTCAGCTTCTTATAGTAGCCGTTCAGCGCCGTCAGTTCCTCGTGCGTACCCTTCTCCACTATCTCGCCATCATGCAGCACGTATATCTCGTCGGCATTCTTGATGGTTGATAGTCTGTGAGCTATAGCTACTGTGGTACGGCTCTTCATCAGTCGCTCCAGCGCCTCCTGCACCAGTCGCTCCGACTCCGTGTCCAGTGCCGATGTCGCCTCGTCCAGTATCAGTATCGGCGGGTTCTTCAGTATGGCACGGGCTATCGACACTCTCTGTCGCTGACCTCCAGAGAGTCTGCCTCCCCTGTCGCCAATCATCGTGTCGTAACCATGCTCCGATTCCATGATGAAGTCGTGCGCATTGGCTATCTTCGCTGCCTCTATCACCTGCTCCATCGTGGCGTTATCTACTCCGAATGTTATGTTATTATAGAACGTATCGTTGAAGAGTATCGCCTCTTGATTCACATTGCCTATCAGCGAGCGCAGGTCGTTGATGCCCACATCGCGCACGTCCTTGCCGTCTATCAGCAGTGTGCCGCTGCTCACGTCGTGATACCTTGGAATCAGGTCCACCAGCGTTGACTTGCCTGAGCCCGACTGTCCCACCAGCGCTATCGTCTTACCCTTCGGAATGGTCAGGTTGATATGCTTCAGCACATCCACACCCTCCTGATAGTGGAACGACACATCCTTCAGCTCCACCTTGTCCTCAAAGTCCTTCAATTCCTCAGGCACAGGCAGTTCCTTGATAGGGTTCTCTGCCTTCAGTATGAAGTCTATGCGGTCCATCGATGCCAGCCCTAACGGTATCTGGTACGTAGCCTTCATAAACTCCTTCAGCGGGTTTATCACGCTGTACAGTATCACCATGTAGAATATGAACGTCGAAGCATCAATCATACTCGAACCGTTCAGTATCAGCCATCCTCCGAACAGCAGCACTATCACAATAATTATAGTGCCTAAGAACTCTGACATAGGGTGAGCCGACACCTGGCGCATGGACATCGCAATGCTGTTGCTACGATAATCCTCATTCACCGCCTCAAAACGGTCTATCATCTTCTGCTCGGCTATGAAAGCTTTGATTATGCGCAGTCCGCCCAGCGTCTCGTCCAGCTGTGCCAGCATATCGCCCCACAGAGCCTGCACCTTAGCCGACTGCCCTTTCAGCTTCTTACTCACCTTACCCATTATGTAGCCAGCTATCGGAGCCACCACAATCACAAACACTGTCAGCTGCCACGATACGAATATCATGGTCGAGAAACATACTATTATAGCTATCGGATGCTTTATCAGCAGGTCTATGCTGCTCGTCACCGAGTTTTCCACCTGACCCACGTCGGCACTCATTCTCGCTACTATGTCGCCCCTTCTCTCAGCCGAGAAGAATGCCAATGGCAACTTCAGCACCTTCCTGTACACCTCCATCCTAATGTCTTTCACCACACCAGTACGCAGAGGCAGCATCACCGCCGATGCTGCAAAGTAGCAAAAAGTCTTCAGACCCGTCATAAAGATCAGTCCGAAGCCCATCATGCACAGCGTAGCGAACGCCCCATACGAGGCTATCAGCTCCTGCACGTATGCATAGCCGTTATTCAGCAGCGCGTCCTTGCTCAGGTTGCTCCACGTTATCTCCTTGTAGGTATATACCTTCTGGTCTATCTCAAAGAGAATATTCAGTATCGGAATCAGCACCACGAACGAGAATACATTCAGCCACTGCGATAGTATGTTGAGCACCACCGAACCCACAAGATACTTCCTGTAAGGGCTCAGGTATCGCTTCATTATTTCAAAAAACTGTTTAAACATAAGTGTGTCAGCAGAGTTGTTGCTTGCAAATTTACAAACTTTTTTCCTTTCCTCCAAATTTTAAGGGGAAATATAGAGGGCACATGGCTATTCGTGGTTTTACAAAAAAAAGTTTTTTTAACCCCACATACTCACTTATGGGCTCGGAAGGCGCATGAATACTGGGCTGAGGATAGTGGGGTATAAATGGTTGAATCCCACTTTTTACCCCACCTGTGACCCAATAAGATGGAGGGAATAGAAAATCGGGATAGGTGGGGGTGGAAGTGGGGGTGGAAGTGAGGTAGAGTAAGTTTGACCCCACCTGCTTGAGCCCAGTGTTTATGCGGGATTAGAAGAAGTAAGTGAGGTTAGGGGGTATTTCACGAAATAATAAGAATTTTTCGTAAAATTAGAAATTAGAAATTAGGCTATTTTCTGCCGAAAAGGTAAAAGCAATGCTTTTAGAGACAGAAGGGCTGCCTCTACATGCAGAAGCTATGCCTCTACGTGCGGAAGCTATGCTTCCAGATGTGGTTGCTTAGCACCCAGACGCGGTTGCTAAGTACCCACGCGCGGATGCTTAGCATCTATACATAACAAAAGGAGAGCCAATGATTTTGACTCTCCTTTATGCTTATTATTATGTATATTCCAGTTTCTTTACTTTATCACTACCTTCTTGCCACCGAAGAGGTAGATGCCCTTGGCTGACGGACGAGTGCCGAGTGGCATGCCGTCGATGGTATACCAGCCGCTGGATGGGGTTGCGGCTTTGGGGCTTTCGCTCTCTTGTATCTCGATGACGCCTGTTGGGTCTTCGCTGGTGTCCTCACGTATCAGGGCGTTGTCGAGGGAGAACTTAATTGAGCCCTCGTCGATAGGATCGACGCTGAAGTCGAACATGTTCTCGTCGTACTTGACGCTGGTGGTGAGGGTGAAGCTATAGAGGGTGCCGTTAATGGCGTTGAATGGCTTGGTGATGGTCTTGCCGTTCTTTGAGGTGGCTGAGATGTAGTAAGACACGTTGATGCCCTCGGCTGGGATAGGATTGCCGCCTGTGAGGTTGTTGAGGTTAATGTCAACATGCCAGCAGTTGCCGTTGTCCTTATTGGTCATGACTGCTTGACTCCATGCTCCACCGTTGATGCTATAGTAAACGCTGGCCTCACTGATGCCGCTCTTATTGGTGATGATGGCGCTGAAAGGAATGTAGCTGAGGGTGCCTGGGTTGACGTCGCCGTAGATGTCTTTATGGATGATGCGCACGGGGTTGTCGGCTGGTATCTGCTTGGTGATGCAGTGGATGGAACCGCCTGAACCGTCGAAGCTGCGCATGTCGATGCAATAGAACTTATAGCCTGGATAGAGCTTCTGCATGGTCTGGATGTTGGCAAGGTCCCACTTTGCGGTTGGCATGTGGTTTGCGTCAACGGGCGAGAAGCATGGCTGGATGATATAGCCGTTGCAGATGAGGTGGTTGGCATAGGTGCGGGCAAAGCCTCCGTATTCTTCTTCGCTCTGCCACTTTGAACCGTTATCATATGATGGGAAGGGAATGGCACCGCGGTTGTAGAATGCACGCTGGTGGAAGCTTTTCTTATTGAAGAGGATAACAGAATTGCCGAGGGCGATGTCATAGTCGGTCCACCAGCTATATTCTTCTGGCATCTGGGTCATATAGATGGCATTCTCGTCGATGGCGTCGAGATAAAGGTCGATGTGACCTGTGCCGCCATCGTAGTTGAGCGTAGGTATGATATTGGTCTGACGCTGGCCTACAAGTCCGTTGAGGTTATACTTGATATCGGCTGGGGAGAGGGCTGCCTTTGGATTCCACCTGATGGTTTCAGGATTTGAACCATCCCACCACATAGGGCCTATGGTACCATCATTATGCTTGTAGGTGGAGGTGGAGGTGATAAGGCCGCCTACACCGTCAACGAGACAGTTGCCGCCTTCCCACATGAGGTCGTTGATGTAATTAGGGATGCCAAACTTCCAATGGAGAACGGATGGCAGGAGGTCGTCGAGCGGACGACGGACGTCGTAGAGGAAGTCGAGCATGCCTATCTTATCGTCGTCACCGTAATAGAAGCAGATAGGACCGCAGTCGCGAAACCAGACGGAATTGCCTGGAGATACGAAAAACTTCATTTTATCGGTCTGCAAACCTGCCTTCTGCATGGCTGTGCGCACAAGCTGCTCATCGTCTTCCTTCTCTATGCGCACCCATGCCTCGGCTCCTGCCTTCTGGATGGCGTCCATAAGATAGAGGTAGATGAAGCCATCATTGGTCTCTACATCGACACGTGATGAGCATGGACCTACATCCTCGCGGAGTGACTGAGCCTTGCTCGTGGGGGACTCCTGATAGTACCAATAGCCCCAGTTCTTGACTAACTGAGTGGCATAGTAGCGCTGGTCGTTCTCATAACCTGGGATGAGGAATTCATAACGTGGGCTTACCACTACTGCCTTTACCTCTTCCCACTCGCCAGGGAACCATACTTTCTCTTCAAGGGGTGCACCAAGGGCATTCTTGGCACGACTCATGAGCGTAGGACTCTCTACCTTGAGGGGAGGCAGGGGATACTCACCGTTATAAACATGCTTCTGAAGCAGACGGGAGAGGGAACTGGCCCTTTTGCCCGTAGGCTGAGCACTGGCTACTGATGCCAATGTAAAGAACAGTAGCAGAAGCATTGTGAGTTTCGTAAACTTCTTCATTTTCTTCCGTTTTATTGGTTAACACTAATAATTATATAAGGATCAAATATCCTCAATACTGATAATATCCACTTCACATATGCAAAAGTACAAAAAAAATCGCACAAAAAAACATAAAAGGCACGAAATATACACAGAAAAAGATAAAAAGCCCGCTGCAATCTTAAGTTGCTGCAACCTTAAGTTGTTACCAATAAAAAAAAGAGTCACATCATTTCTGATATGACTCTCGTTTGCTTATTTTAAGCATTCTAAAAAGAAGGCGGCCTCCTACTCTCCCACATTGCATTGCAGTACCATCGGCGCAGGCGGGCTTAACTTCTCTGTTCGGAATGGGAAGAGGTGGAACCCCGCCGCAATAACCACCCAATCATAAGGCTTGACTATTGCTAAG
>JAEEVS010000015.1:0-7581 GCA_016290975.1 Prevotella sp.
AAAAAAAGAGCGCTGAACACAATCCGTTCAGCGCTCTTTCCTTTATTCTTTCTTCTCGTATGGATTATTCCTCAAAATCAGCCTCCATGCTATTACTTGGCAGGGTACCGTTACCACCGCCGCTCTCGCCACCTTGGTCTATGCCGCTTCCAGCGAGCAGTTGTGGCATTTCAATTGTGTAAGCCTTACATGTAGGCTTCAAGTAATTCTTCTTTTTCATCATTGTTATCCTAATCTTTTAATTATCAATTATTCTGAAACCTCCTCTTGAACTATCTCGCATCAGCGAGCAATTGAACTTTCTTGAACTAGCGAAGCGTTTGAACTTTTTGACATTCTTGTCAACTCTCCTCCTCTTCAAATTCCATCTCCATGTCGTTGCCGCTCGGTATCGTGCCCTCATTACCGCTGGTGAACAGCAGGCTGTCGCCTGCTGCCCTTAGCGATACAATCTTTATTTGTGGCACAACATACTTCTTCATTTCTCAACGTTAACGTTAACCTTAACGATAACCTTAACCCTAACTATCTATTATCTATCATCTATCATCTATCATCTATTATCGATTACCTTCCTGCCCTTAGAGATCACCATTCCCTTATATCCCTTGCCGACTTTCTGTCCTGCGAGGTTAAAAGAGTTTTCGTAGCGTAGCGTTTCGTTTTCGTAGCGCAGCGTTTCGTTGATGCCTGTGGCACTGTCCTCCTCAAACGCCAGTCCCTTGAGGGTATTGCCGCTTGTCGTCTGAGGCACGATATATGCAGTGAATGGTGTCATGTTGCTCAGCCATGACTTATCGTAGAACTTACCTCCAGCGATGAAGTAGAAAGAACTCTCGTTTATGTCTGCTTTTGCGGTGTTCTTATATACGCCGTACATTGTCACGTTGCCGTCGTTAGATGTCGCTGTCACAGCGTCTGCACTTTCTGGGTTCACCACTGTCACGCCAGTAAACTTATACTCGTCGGCGGTGAAGCCTTCTTTTCCTGACAGTCCGTCGTTAGGCTTTATCTTCGCCAGTATAGGTGTGTTTGCTGTTATGTGGCTTGTTGTCACGTAACTGATGCTTCCAGTGCCCTGGGCGGTTACTGTCATGCTCTTTATGTTAGCAAATTCGCAGTCGTTAGGATACTCAAATGCCGCAATCACCTGTGCCGTCGTAGCAGAGAATGGCAGTACCAGTGTCGTCCACTTGCCGTTGTTGAAGTTACGCTTAAACGTCACCGTCTTGTTCTCGCCAGCATAGCTCTCGAAGTCCTCGTAGTCAGATACTGTCTCGAGGGTTATCTCATCGCCCTGACCCTCACGAGTGATGGTAATATCTGTAAAGTATGTGCTATTACTCTCTTCTCTAAAAATATAGAATTCGCTTAGGCCGCATATACCATCATTTTCGACAACAGTGTATGTAATAGCCTTAAAAGAATCGTCTGATGAGGTCTTTGTTCCCGACATTTTCGTGGAAGGAGCAGCATTTGGTCTAGTAGAACTGCTTGACAGCCACATGTTTTTCGTGCTGTTTCCAGAGAAGTAAAATATTACACTTATCTGATCTCCAACTTGTAGTATCTTGTTGTTATTTAATTCAACCTTAAAACATGAGTTGTTATTACCCAAATTGTAACACATTCGGCTATTACTACTTTGTATCATGTTTTTGTCGCTGGTATCTACATTCTTTGCATATAATTTACCACCTGTAATCGTGGCATTGTCGGATGTTATCTCAACGGTAGAACTTTTGGTTATGCTCGTTCTTGTCGTAGGTACAGCTGAGAATATCGTCTCATCTTCTCCACCACCACCTGAGGTGGTGTTGCTCCATACAGCGTAGAAGTTCACGTCCTCATAGATAGGGTAGGGGAATGTTACTCTCACAGTGCTGCCGCTCTCCAGTGCCCATCCCTTGAAGGTATAGCCATCCTTCGTGGGGTTGGTTGTAGGAGCAGATACGGTATTGCCCTTCTCTATTGTCTGTGCATCACCAAACTGTGTGTCGCCATTATAGAACTTCACGGTGTAGTTTTTCGCAGGCGCAGGCGCAGCAGTCACCGTTACGGTAAATGTCACGGAGCCAGTCTTGTAGTTCGCATCCTCCTGTTGTGTCACATAGATGGTTGCGCTACCCGCTGCCACGCCAGTTATCACGCCGGCGCTTGTCACTGTAGCCTTCGTGGCATCACCAGTAGAGTAGCCGATGGCGCCAGTGGAGCTACCCGCTGTGACATAGCTTGATATGTTCAGTGTGCTACCCACCGTCACATTGCCTGAAGCAGGGTTGATGCTTACCGTAGCAGCAGCCTTCTCTGTCCAATGAGCATAGAGATCTACTGTGCCGTCATTCGTAGCGGTGAGGTTGCTCACACTCTGACTATTGTCATACACCTTCGCACCATTAGCACTCGTTGCCCAGCCATCAAATTTGTAGCCAGTGCGAGTGAACGCATTAGCGGTAAGAGCCTTCGCTGTGCCATAGGTGAATGACTCGTTAGTCATTGAGCCTTCGCCACCATTAGCGTCGAAATGTACACTATAGGTGTTAGCCGTCCACTTAGCAAACAGCTCAGTGTCAGCACTTATGCTTGCCCCTGCCGTAGCAGCAGATGTCAGTCCTGAGTTAGTGTACCAACCACCGAAGGTATATCCCGTTGCCTCTGGTGTTGGCAACGTGCTTGGCAGAGCCGTCACGCCTTCAACAGCAGCAATAGCCGTACCATACCCATTCATATTATATGATACGGTATATGTCGTTGGGGTGGGGGTATCGCCACCAGCTTGGGATGATGTACCTTTTATGGCTATATTAGAGAACTTGAAACCGCGTTGGTTATTTAGATTATTGGCCACGCCTAAAACGAATACTAATTTAGCAGAACCAGCCTCCAAATTTATATTCAAATTATTCCACGTTATAGTACCTGATGTTGTATAGCCAAGCCAAGTTGATGTAGAGCCCTGCACTAAGAATACATGAACAGCAGGACCACTACCTCCATCGTTATCAAACTTAAAATCAACTTCTGACACGTTAAACGTATATCCATCGGCAATAGTTATAGGGAGTTCCATTCTTGCAGTAGTGGTAGCATTGGTAGCCGAAGCATCCTGTGTACCACTTGAAAAGTCCTCCCAAGCCGAGTCATCGTCATGCTTCTTTTTCCCTGTCTGAATAGCGGTGTTATTATAAATACTTAAAGTACCTGAACTATAAGTAGAACCATCTACAGCAGTAGCTGTACCTGCAGTAACATTTGTTCCATTAACACCAGTCAAAGAAGAACCTGACCATGTAATGCTTTCTGTTGCTCCTCCCGTTCCACTGTTTTCAGTAAACTGCGCATAGAGTGTTTCGTTTGCAGTAGGGGTATATGAAGCGCCGGCATTACCTTTCTTTGTGCCACCAGTGGATGCTGTGTACCATCCGTTGAAGGTATATCCAGACTTCGTAGCTATTGGCAGGGTGATGCTTGCACCACTTGAAGCCTGAGTGAGGCTCGCTGTTGCGCATGAACCTCCATTGGTCGTAGCGTTGAATGTCACAGTGTAAGTCGTCTCTGCAGGTGCCTCACCAGACACTGTCACCTGAGTATGAGAAGAGGTGATAGTGTTTCCTGATGTCGCAGTACAATAGTACTCTCCTGATTCTTCTATAGTAATAGTTGCACTTTGGGCACCCTCTACCGGACTGCCATCCTTATACCACTGGTAGGTTATACTTTCCCCACTACCTGATGCAGGACATGTTATTTGGTCGCCTGCAGTGAGAGAATATGTAGGAGCAAGGTCTTTCTCAAACAGCACGGTGTTGTTCTGATATGCTCGCTCATACTCTGTGGCTGCAAGGATGAAGGCGCCCAATATTTTGCCTTCAGTAACATTTTCAGACTTTGCTACCCTTGCTACATCGCTTCCCAAGAGATAGTAAGCTTTTGAACCGTTACGATAGTTGCTCTTTCCAGCAACATCCTTACCTAGACCAGCAGATCGGCAAGAACCGAACAGATGAACGCCCTCACTACCATCAGTAGCGAAGAAGTTATTTACCAATCCTTCGTATCCTTTCTTTGCTACAGTCTCATATGTGGCAGTTGAAAGGTATCCTAACCTCATGGCCTTTAGGTAACCTGCAGTAAACAATGCCGAGGCAGAAGACTCTATGTAGTTGTATGTGGTAGAATGACTCTTACCGTTGTCATATGAACTTGCAGAATATGAATTCGTCTCATCAAGTATCTGATACCAACAACCTGTCGTTGCATCCTGACGTGCGGCAAGTCCAGCTGCAAGGTCAGAGAGGTGTGACTTTAATGTTTTGTAGTTGTCTGTACCAGTCAGTCCTGCTGCATCCATCTGCTCCAGTATATCAATAAGTGCGAGGAAATACCAACCACACGCTCTGCCCCAATATGATGCAGAGTGAAAAACACCATTGTCAGGGTCATAGCCTTCCCACGTAGCAGAATACTTATTATTAGACTCTGCCGAAAAAGCATGGTAAAGCAGCTTTTCATCAGAATTCCAGCACATTTCCCATAGAGCCTCTATCTGTCGATATGTTATCGTCCAATCGTTGTCGCCTATTATGCTGCTACCCTTGTAGTTTCTCAGTTGGGCAAACAGTGCAGGACCCATATACGAACCATCGAGCCACATCTCATTATGGTACTCAGACTTGTGCCACCATCCGCCCTCTACTATAGTGTGACCAGCAGTGTATGCAGGTGTAGTGTTGGCAATCTTGTATCCTGAATTATGATTTATGAAGGCTGTCTGTGCATTGCTAAGTGCATTTTGTGCAGTGGTCTTTGTTGAAGAGGCAACAGAGGTTGAAGCATATACTCCACCTTCCTTGGTCATATCATATAGCCCAAACAGCACCTTTGCAGCATTGAGGTTGTCGAGGCTACCACCATCTGTAGTGAAATTGCTGTAGTAACTGGTACAGTAGTTAGACATACTATAGAAGAAAGCTTTAGCCCATGGCTGCGCCCAGTTGTACTGTGAATAATACTGAACATTCTCTACGATAGCCTTAGCTACCAAGCCTGGCACATAGTCAGCAGCAGAGCGAGCACTCTCCGACTTTTTTCCATCTGCATCATACACAGCAAAACCGTCCTGATTCTTATTCCTATAGAAATCATGCATTCGTGACTTTGTCACCCACTGTGAGTAACGTACTCCTGAGTTAAAGGTAAAGTCACTTGTGTCCGCCCCCTTCACCTCCATCGAGCCTGTCAAGGCGAGCATGAAGAGCATAAGGAGCGATAGCACTTTTTGATTTGATTTTTGTATCATTTTAAGTATTATAATTATAGTCTCAAATTTAGCGAATGCAAAGGTACAAAGATTTTTTCTATTTTCCCAAAAAAACATAAAAAACTTGCAGATAAATACCATCTGCAAGTCTCTTAATATCTGGCATTTTCCTTATTCTACTATTTTTCTGCCTTTTTGTACCCTCATGCCTCGGTAGCCACTTCCTACCCTCTGACCAGCAAGGTTAAAAGACTCACCCCAGCCCTCTCTATGAGAGAGGGAGTCAAGGTTATAGTTTTCGTAGCGCAGCGTTTCGTTGATGCCCGTGGCATCACTCTTCCCATCCACTATCACGTTGGTGATGGATGTCTGAACCGTCTTTCCGTCAGCAGTCGCAGTGCAGTAATAGTTGCCTGGCTGTTGAGGGGCTATCTTGCTGTCAGTTTCGCCTTCTATCGCCACACCGTTTCTGTACCACTGATAGGTTATCGTCGAGCCACTGCCCGATGCAGTGCACTCTATCGTCTCACCTTTCTTTATATCATACTCACGAGCGAGGTCCTTCTCCAGCAGCACGGTGTTGTCCTGATACAGTTTCTCATACTCCGTAGCCGCCAGTATGAATGCACCCAGCACCTTGCCCTCAGTCTGCTGCTCATCCTTCTCTACCACCACTACATCATTACCCAGCAGGTAGTAAGCCTTAGAGCCGTCACGTACAGACCCTGAACCCAAACCAGCCGAACGGCAAGAACTGTACAGATGCACACCCTCTTTGCCATCAGCAGCCATGAATGTGTTCACCAGTCCTGCATAAGCCTTCCTTGCCACAGGTCCGTAGTCGTCCTCCGATATATACCCCAGTCTGATAGCCTTCATCAAGCCAGCCGCAAACAGAGCCGAAGCCGATGACTCCAGATAGTTATATGTCTTGGCAAAACTCTTATAATTGTATTTGTCAGCATAGAACGTATCGTCCTCGTCCAGCAGCTGATACCAGCAGCCCGTCTCCTCATCCTGCCACTGGGCAAGCCCCTCGCACATCTCTGCCAGGTGCGCCCTAAGAGTATTATAATTATCAGTTCCAGTTCCAGTTCCCGTTCCCGTTCCCGTTCCCGTTCCCGTTTTTATATCCATCTGCTCCAGAATGTCAACCAGTGCCAGCAGAAACCATCCCTCTGCCCTGCCCCAGTATGAAGCTGAGTGGTACACCCCTGCAGCAGGGTTATAGCCGGCCCAGGTCTTAGAGTAAGTCTCGTGTCCCTCAGCAGAAAAAGCATGATAGAGCAACTTATCCGTAGGGTTCCAGCACATCTCCCACAGAGCCTGTATCTGCCTATACACTATCGTCCAGTCGTCGCCTATTATGTCGCTGCCGTTAAAGTTCCTCAGTTGAGCAAACAGCGCAGGACCCATATACGAGCCATCCAGCCACATCTCGTCCTGATACTGCGACTTATGCCACCAGCCGCCCTCCACTATCGTGTGACCAGCCTTGCAGGCACTCGTTCCCGCACCTATCTTATATCTATTGTTATGGTCCTTAAAACCCTGCATCGCCTTCTCCAGAGCCGACTGCGCATTCTTCTTAGTCTTCTGTGCCACAGCATCCGAAGCGTAAGTGCCGCCAGCATCTGTCAACTCATACAGTCCAAAGAGCACCTTCGCCGCATTCAGGTTGTCGAGACTGCCACCCATTGTCGTAAACCACGAGAAGTAATTGTTGCAGTAGTCTGCCATGCTATAGAAGAAAGGCTTAGCCCATGACTGTGCCCAGTCATACTGCGAGTAATACTGCACATTCTCCACTATCGCCTTCGCCACCAGTCCAGGCACATAGTCCAGCCTCGTATTGCCGTTCTTCACCTTGTTGCCCTTCGCGTCATACACGGCGAAGCCGTCCGCAACCTTATTAGCATAAAAACTATTCAGGCGAGCCTTCGTCACCCACTGCGAGTATCTCACCCCAGGGTTAAACGTAAAGTCGCCCTCTTCCTGCGCCATCATCTGCATAGCGCCCCATACCATCATGAGCGCCATCAGCGCCATGTCCCTATATCTTCTCATTATCATCTGTTTAGGTCAATACTTCCTGCAAATGTACTAACTTTTTTTTATATCCCCAAATAAAACAAGAAAAAAGGCTCGCACCGTGTGTTGGTGCAAGCCCTTTACTATAGTGTAATAATGTGGAGTGCTGTTAGTAATATCCTACTTAAACTGAGGATTATTCGCTATTACTTGACTTGCAGGAATGCGACGTATCCTATTATTAGCGTCACATACAATGACATCTTGTCCTCTTAGCGCCTTTTCCTCAA
>JAEEVS010000103.1:0-4604 GCA_016290975.1 Prevotella sp.
TTCTCCCTCACGTCTCCCTCACTTTTTTTGAACTCGTCACTCACATTATTATATTACGGCATAATTTGTTTAACATATAATTATCATGTAATCACCCATATAATTTATCATTAATTCAACTTTCGGAAGTTAATATGATGAGAACAAAAACCATAAAAACACCACTCATGATGGCTGTGGCCTGCGGCCCAACGTCCTGTCCTTCCGGCCTTGTGCCTAAGAGCAAGCTCTTGCACAGTCCAAAAGCCCAGTACGGTTTTGTTCCAAAATCAGCCTTCATGGTGGCAAAAACATCGCCCTTCGGGCTGAAAAACCGATTTTAGTTGTGCGTTGCTTTTTTAGTGGAGCGCAGCGAAACGGGTTTTTAAGGTTTTTGTAAACAATCGAAACTTAAATCATTAATAATTAACGGAAAATTAATGGTAATTAATGTTTTAAGAAACAAATGATGGTAATTCGTGTAGCGTCGCAGACATAGAAAAAGAAGTGTTCAAGAGCCCCAAAATGTGAGTGAATGTGACCTAAAATGTGAGGGTAACGTGAGGGACATTTGTTCTCCCTCCCGTGCTTCAAACGCCCTGTACATAAGGGTTTGAGGCCTGTCATGTGAGTATGTGAGGGTAAAATTAAAATAGGCTTATCTCTCATCGAGAAACAAATAATCTCCGAATCGCTTGGTGTTTCGGATTTTTATTTCTATCTTTGCAAAGTCGTATGGTTTCGACTGTGCGACAAGACATTTTGATTTGCTCAATTCCCACTCGAACTACCACCTCGAACAAAGGAATTTTTAAGAGCGAAAAGACAACAACTCGTTGGGAGTATGCGCCATAGTGCGTAGGCTCCGATGTACGAGTTGTTAGGTTGTGGTAGACCTGAGTGGGAGTACAGAGAGTCTACGCACTTCCTATTTATAATAATGTGGATGTGGAGTGTTAGTCCCTCGAAGACAGAAAACTATGGTATTAACACTTAAAATAACATTATTATGAAGAAACTACATTTACTCAAAACTGTTTTCCTGCTATGCGCCCTAGTAGTAGGAAGTTTGAACGGATGGGCAGCCGTTGTCAGCGGAACAACGTACAATACACTTAGTACCAGCTCTTTGCCAACAGGATGGAGCGGAAGTGATGATAGCGGAACTAGCTATATAAAGCTTACGGCATCTTCTCACTATATACAAACTTCAAACTTTGCTCAAAATGGTTTTACGAATATAACACTCAGAGCTCGTAAATTTAATGGACCATCAGCAGATCAGGCATTAATTACAGTGTCATGGTATGATTCATCTACTTCTGCTGAAACAGTATTGGGAACCATCGCTCCATCAAGTACGACCTTGAGTGATTATAACATTAGTTCTCCGGCTAATCCAACAGGAAATACAACTGGATACGTAAAAATCCAATGTAAAGGTGCTAGTAGCAGCAAAGGTAGTGGTGTCTCTCAGGTTACTATAACTTACACAACCCCCTCTGCTGCCGTAGCCACTCCTACCTTCAGTATTGCTGCAGGCAGCTATACCTCTACTCAAAGTGTAGAACTGGCTTGTGAAACGGAAGGAGCTACTATCTATTACACAAAAGGCGATAATCCTGCCGATCCCACAGATGCAAGCACTGAATACACAGGTACTGCCATCACTGTTGATGCAACAACTACTATTAAGGCTATCGCCAAGAAAGGTAGTGATTATAGCAATGTAGCTACTGCCACCTATGCTATTTTAGATCATGCTGGTACAGAAGCAGACCCTTATGCCGTAGCTGATGCACGCAATGCCATCGATGTCAATTTAGGGGTTTCTGAGGTTTATGCTACAGGAATCGTGTCAGAAATTGTAACGGCTTATAATACTACATATAAGAATATCTCTTTTAACATTTCTGCCGATGGATTAACAACCAGCGCTCAGCTACAGGCCTTTCGTTGTAAAAAAGGTGAAGGTGGAAGCGCCCCTGATGTTGCAGACATTCAGGTTGGCGATGTGGTTATTGTAAAAGGTAATCTTGAAAAAAGTGGATCAACTTATAGATTTGCCCAAGATAATGTGCTGATTAGCCTTGATCATCCGACCACTCCGCTTATTATTGTTACTCCATCTTCTCTCACAGGATTTACCTATGGTGTCGGCTCTGGACCGAGTGCAGCTCAGACCTTCTCAGTTGAAGGCTCTAATCTTACTGCAAACATATCTCTTTCTTTGGGAGAATCCAATTACGAGATGTCACTCACAGAGGGGAGTGGCTATACAAACAGCCTGACACTCACTCAAACAGCTGGTGTTGTAGCTGCCACTACAATCTATGTCCGTCTCAAAGCAGGTTTGGCGGTAAATGCATCATATGAAGGAACAGTCTCACTGACATCTACTGGTGCTACTGCTAAAGCGGTTAGTCTTGCAGGTAGTGTAACACAACCGAACTTTTCTTGGAATTTGAGTACAAATTCGTACGATGCGTCTCCTACCGAGGACGAAGTTACATGGTCTGGTTCTTATGCCTCAATGAAAAATCAAAAAGGTTCTAGTTCAAGTGCTGCAAACAATTACCTAGGGGGTGATGCTAATAACCGCACCAGTACACGCTTTTATGGTAATCAAATTCTAACGATTACTCCTAAGTCTGGATATCGAATTATTAGTATTGTCTTTACGGCAACTTCAGATAGTTATGCTACTACTTTGAAAAATAGTACATGGTCTAATGCTACAGCAACAGCAAGTAGTACAACCGTAACAGTAACTCCAACAAATGGTGCCTTACCAATTTCTGCCACCGCCAGTGGCGCATGTGGGTTCACGGCAGTAAAGGTCTATTATGAAACTGCCGCTTCTGTTACTTTGACTCCAGCTAAGACTTATACCACTCTGACAAGTTCTCATGCTCTTGACTTTACTAGCGTTAGCAGTGATTTGAAGGCATATATCGCTACAGAAGTATCTGGTGTCAATGTACAGATGACACCGGTGAAAAAGGTACCTGCAGGTACTGGTTTGGTTCTGAAGGCCACAACGCCTGGCTCTGCAGTTAATGTTCCTGTATTCGATGGTACAAGTCCTGATGATGTGTCTAGCAACAAGATGGCTGGCTCTGCTACTGAGACAATAGCAATTGCAGCTAATGGCGGTTATATTCTGAGTAGCGGCATCTTCCAGCCTGCATCAGCTGGTACTTTAGCAGCAGGTAAGGCATACTTAAATATTGCTGTTAGCAGTGCTCGTGAGCTGGTAATGAACTTCGACGAAGACGAAACTACAGTCGTTGCCGATGTAAGAAGTAAGATTGCTGATGGCAGGAGTGAGTATTTCAATCTCGCTGGTCAGCGTGTTGCTCAGCCCACTAAGGGTCTCTACATTGTGAATGGTAAAAAGGTTATCCTGAAGTAATAATAATTTTTGGATAATTTTAGGTAATTTCTTTCTTAAAACAGAATAGACAATGAAAAAGACATATATAAATCCTGAAATGGAAGTTGTAAAGATGGTTATTAACCATCAGTTACTTGAAGGATCAATCACCGTAGAAACTGGTACAACACCAACAAGTCCAAGTGATTCTGATTCACGCTTCTTTGAAGATTTTGACTTCGACGAATAATCCTCTTTACCTCACAGGTGCTTTCGTGTTCCTGTGAGGTATTTAGCTCTTAGAAAAACGGAATGAGGGATGTTCCCTCGTTTTAGACAAGAAATACAGATTTCATTAGAATGAAATAAAATGTTAGTTGGGGCACAAACCACGGCACTGTGAGGTGCGCAGGGCCCCTGTATATAAATGTTAGTGAATCCTTCTTTTGGGAAGGAGATTTAAGTAAGTTTTTTCAAAACAATGCGCCCTGCTATCCGTGAGGAAGGCAGGGCGTTTTAAAGATGTAGTTATTCTAGTTTACTTGTACTGTGCCATAGGATCAGCATCGTCCTTGTGCTGCCAGTCGGTAACCAAGTAACGCTTGTCGTACTTGATGTAGGTGCCAAAGTTGGTGTAAGCCATCACGTCCAGCGAGAACTTGAAGTTGGTATCGTAGTTACCACCACCAGTGTACTTGTTGACAACATAGCACTCGTCAACGATGGTGAAGCCATTGGTCAGCTCAGAAACAACCAGGAAATTCAGGTAGCGAGAGAGAATGTCGCCCAGGTTGTCGCGATTGAACTTCCAAGAGTCATCCACAAAGAGAATCTCCACAATCTTGCGGTCCTTTGTGATGTCGTCAGCAGCACGCTTGCGGTTGTTGAACTTCTCGTCGTCCAGATACAGCTCTACGAGCTTCTTCTTCATCTCCTTGTCCTGGAAATTCTTCTCCTTGTCATAGATCCACTCTGACTTCCAAGGCTTTGCCTCTGGGTTGAAGGGGTTCTCGACAGTTACCATCTGGCCAGCCTTCCAGTTCATGACCTCAACGTTCTCAGCCTTGGTCTTTTTCTTACCCTTTATGAGTCCTGAACCAACAGCTTTTGAGGCACCCTTGAGTAATCCACCGAACTGTGCGTCAGCCACTGTGCTGAATGCAAACATGGCAATCACTGCCATCATCGAAACTTTGATTGTACGTTTCATAACATTAAATGTTTTATTATTGTTAGGTTTACAATTAAA
>JAEEVS010000104.1:0-10312 GCA_016290975.1 Prevotella sp.
TCTTTCAAGGATTATATGATTGATATTGATGATGCAGAATCTTATTCTTACAGTGTGCCACTTGGTGCTAACGGATATTCTACATATTGTGGAGACCATAACTTTACTGTTACTTCAGGTGCCAAGGCATATACCGCAACCATCAAGGGCACATCCGTAGTGCTTGACAAGATTGCCGATGGTACGGTAATAGGCAAAGGCGAAGGCGTCATTCTCATAGGGGATGAAGGCAAAAACGCGGTACTCACGTTGTCTGCGAATGATGCTGTTACATTTTCTGACAATATTCTTCAGGGTGTGAATGACGAGACAGGTTCCATTAAAGATAATGCTTTCGTTCTCTCTACTAATACCAATGGATTAACCGCGTTTGTAAACCCTGGTGAATATAATAAGGTGTCCGACCTCATGAACAAAGCATATATCGTTTACAATGCGAGTCAAATCCAAACATTACCAATAGTCATTTCTGATGATGCTACAACAGTAGACAATGTAGTTTCAACCACTCCTGCTTCTGCACCATTCAAAATTTACTCTATTGATGGAAGGCTACTCTCTGCCCCCAAGAATGGGCTGAACATCCTCAAAATGAGTGACGGAACCACAAGAAAAGTGGTGAAGTAAAAGACACCTTATTACTATATACAAGAAATCATCCTCACACAACTCAATGTGGGGATGATTTCTTTATACAAAATGTTTTCTAAATGGTCGTAACTCTACAACCTTTTTTAATACATTTTACCTATTTTCTATCGTAAACATATTTAAAAAGCACAAAAAATATGATTTAATTTGTTTTTTGCTCTCGTTTTTAGTAACTTTAAATAAGTTATTTGCACTCGGCAAAGCAAAAATAAATGTAATTCATTTTGTGGTTTGCACTCGTTTTAGTGACCTTAGGAGGTTATTTTTGAAAATTCTTTTTAATTTTCCGAACACCCCTTTTGTGCACTAACTGGGATGAAAAACACAGAAACAAGCAATTTCAGTACCTTTTCAGAAGCTTTTTTAGGTTGCAAAGATGAATTGCTTCTTACTTACCCCTATTCACGATTTCCTCATGGAAGAAATAGTTCACCACCACGGGCGGCCACAGGCAGGTTCGACTTCGTCATGACCGACTTCACTTCTATATCTTGTATCTTAATCATCTTTGTAGGCAAATTTAACGGTCTATCCGCTTTTCTGCGTGCGAGGAGCCGTTGCCATAAACATCACGGCGGATGTAGGCACCACGGTGATAGGGATTGCGACGCCCCTGCATGTCATAGTATTCGGATCGGACAGGACGGCCTGCGTTCGTCTGGCTTCTTGCAGACTTGACAGCGGTATTATCGTCACCACTATGGGTAGGCGTAAGGTACTTATCGCTCAGTTCGGGATAGCCCTTGGCTGCCATCAGCGAGTCCCAGGCAGCAGGCAGATCGATGCTGACAGTAGAGAAACCGCCGCCGGGCATGGTCTGCACCTTGTTGCGCGAGGCATCGCCCGTGATGAGGAATGCAGTAGATCCCTTTTCCATCGTAGGGATTGTGGTCATAGTCTCGGCCTGCGTGTCGTACCAGACGGGCGTCGTGGTGGTCTCACCGCCCTCGCTGCTGATGATGTGGCTGAGGTACTGGTTGAAGGTGTGCTCGCCGCCGTCCTTTCTGCCGCCTGCATTGGCGTAGTAGTTGGCAAAGGCCCGCTCGTAGGCTGAACGGCGCGAGTTGTCGATGAGTGCATCCTCTAATTGGCCGATAGTTTTGTAATCGTCTTTCAGAATATTGGCAACTGGTTCGGTCATCAGGACGACGCGGTTGGTGAACTGCTTGCCGCTGCCCAGCGCGAACTGGCAACGCTCGCTGATGTCCCACGCCATGAGCTGCATCACGCGCTCGGGGTCGATGGTCGAGGGTGCCATGTTGTTGCCCCACATCAGTGCGGAGGCCAGCGTCACGGTATTGTCATTGATATTGAAACCGTTCTGTTCGTTCCATGTTTGCCAGCCCACGCGATGGCAGGCCTCTTCGTCCTCTACCAAACACCACGGCTGTAGGTAGCCAAAGGTACCCATGCGGTTTTGACCAACATAATAGCCTGCAAGGTTCTGTAGGGCCAAAGCCATGAATCGACTCAGTTCCATATTGGCCTCGGCATTGATTTCGCCCTGGCCACTACTGATACCCAACTGTCGGCAGACGGGGCCGTTAAGCCATGCGTAGGGCACCCACGCATGTGTGCTCTGTAGCGTGCGACGGAAGTCGCCACCACCCATCGCCTTTGTCATAGCTATCAGAATAGGCATATACTCGGGCTTGCAGCCCGCCATGCAGGCATTCACAGCCACATGCCAAGTTGTGGTAGCGCGGTTTGCACCGGGGAGCACAGCGATGGTTTCGTTCCAAGCGTGGTCTGTATAGTCCATATAAGGCAGCACCTTCTCGTAGGTGGGAGGGAAGAACGGGGTACCTTCACTCCATCCCATCGCCTTAAAATGGGTGTAGATTTCATCGAGGGTTCCGTGAAACACGTCATCGGTAATGCCCTGCACGGTTGTTGCCGATGGATATTCGTCCTGTGTGATGGGTGTGGTAAGGGCTGTCACGATTTGCGGCCATGTCACCTCCTGTGTGTTTTTGATGAGTTGTTCTTCAGTGTGCGAGGCGAAGGCACCGGGATATACGGCCACACGCAACACGGGCACACCGCAGTTGCGGGCTGTATAGCGCGCCTCCTCGTCGAAGCCCGGGGCGGTGACAATGACCGAAGGAATACCGAGTTTCTCTGCCACGATACACGACCCCGTCTCCTTTGGCGTACAGATGCCGCAGCCGCCATTGCCAGCGATGACGGCATCCACTCCGAGCTCAATGAGCCTATGGCGGAAAAGTTCAGTTGATTGTCGTATAATGCCTGGGGCCGGGTAAGGACCAGCAATAGGCAGTTCGTCATACATGATGACCTTGGCCGTGGGGTAATGTGCCTTGATAAGACGCGCAAGTTCAGGGTGCGTAATGTTATACATGAAGTCCTCGCCTACGATGGCAATTGTCTTGCCATCGAGGGTGGACAGGCGCGGTGCCATCTCAATGGGTTCGATGGTAGAGAATCCCACCGGACTCACAACGTTGTAATTCACTGCTCCCGTGTTGTTGGGGTCGCAAGAATCGTCACACTGGAAACGGTCGCCCTGGGCATTCATGCCCAATGTGTATGCCATTAAGGCCATTATCAACAATAGATTTCTATACATAATGATTGTTTTAACTTTTGTTCCATCATCCCTGGAAATGTCCAGTGCCGAGATTGCAATGACTAATACGCTTTCTGTTCTTGGGCGTCAAATTAGTCCTTTGGTGCGTCAAGTGGTGCGCATGGAGCATTTGGATACTTTCTGCCCACGAAGCCACCCTTGGGGTGATGCTTGCCGCCATGCTTGCCGTGAAAGCCCTTGTGGTGGTGCTTAGAAGCCTGAGCTGTTTCGAGATACTTGATGTAGGTCTCTGTACCCAGTATCTTGCGCACCTGCTTGTTGTAAGCCTCACGGTCTTTGCAGAGGGTGGTGTCGTTGCCCAGTTTCATTACCTTAGAGATGGTAACAGAGTCAACACCAGCCTCCTTCATAGCATGGAAATTCACATAGCCTGGCTTGTGGCGAGGATGCTTGTTGCAGTTTGTGTTGTCATTACCTTGTGCCATAGCACCGAGAGTGAGGAGCATCATGCTCATAATCATAAAAATCTTCTTCATAATAATCTAAATTTTTAATAGTTTAAAAGTTGTCTTTGTTGTATTTGTTGTCGTTTTTAAGACATATCAATTTCGTTTTCTGAGTGCAAAGTTAAGGCAAAAAAGGATGGCTGAGGGGCTGATTTTCCCTAAAACGTGATGGGGAATTGCCTAAAACGGAGAGGAAATCCCTACGAGAAATTTGAAGATTGTTTGGTGGAAAGATATTTTTTTTGTAAATTTGCACCTTAAAAAGGCATTAACAACACTAAACAACGAACTAACAACATACTGAACACAATGAAGGCTTTACTGGAAAAGGTTTTGAACCACGAAACGCTGACGCGTCAGGAGATGCACGACATACTGATAGGCATCACTCAGGAGAAGTATCCTACTGAACAGATTGCGGCACTGCTGGCAGCTCTGCAGATGAGGGGCATAGCAGTGGACGAGCTGCTGGGATTTCGTGACGGAATACTTGAGACGGGTGTACCTGCCCTGCTCGACGCCCCACGCTACGTGGACATAGTGGGCACAGGCGGTGACCAGAAGAATACGTTTAATATCTCTACATGCGCATGTCTGGTGGTGGCTGGCGCTGGCTATAAGGTGGCTAAGCACGGCAACTATGCCGCTACATCTGTGTCAGGCGCATCAAACGTGATAGAACAGCATGGCGTGAAGTTCACTAACGACCTCGACCAACTGAACCGTCAGATAAACGAGTCGGGCTTTACATACCTGCACGCGCCCCTGTTTGCTCGTGCCATGAAGTTCGTGGCTCCTATAAGGAAGAACATCTCTTTCCCTACGATATTCAACCTGCTCGGTCCACTCGTTAACCCTTCACAGCCTAAGTGTAACCTGCTGGGTGTGGCTTCGCTCGAACAGATGCGCCTCTACAACTCGGTGTTCCAGAAACTGGGCTTGGACTACTGCATAGAGAACAGCATCGACGGATATGACGAGATATCACTCACGGGCAACTTCAAGATAGCCACCAACGGCTATGAGCGCATACTGTCGCCTACCAACATAGGACTGCCAGTGGCTAAGGCAGACGAACTGAAGGGTGGAGAGACTAAGGAGGATGCTGCGAAGATATTTGACAACGTGCTCGACAATACTGCCACAGAGGCACAGAAGAATGTGGTGATAGCTAATGCCGCTTACGCCATACAGGTGGTGGACGAAGGCAACAAGTCGATAGAGGAATGCATAAGCATAGCCCGCGAGTCAATAGAGAGCGGCAGGGCTAAGGCAGCATTCAAGAAATATGTGGAGCTAAGTGCGTAATTAGAAATTAGGAATTAAGTTCCCGTTCCCGTTAAAGTTCCCGTTCAATATTAAAATGGATATACTGACAGAAATAGTGGCGCATAAGCGCATAGAACTGGAGGCGTTTAAGGCAGAGAAACCGCTTAGCGTGATAGCCAAAGAGGTGGAGAGTTTGCTTGACACCAAGCCTGCATCCATGCGCCAGGCTCTGATGACCTCGGATAGTGGCATAATAGCTGAGTTTAAGCGTAAGAGTCCGTCAAAGGGATGGATAAAGGAAGAGGGCAAGGCTGAGGAGATACCGCTGAGCTACCAGCAGAACGGTGCTGCGGCTCTCTCGATACTTACCGATAAGCATTACTTCGGCGGTGAGGACGAGTTTATTGTCAAGGCACGCAAGGCTGGGGTTACAATTCCTGTGCTCTACAAGAACTTCGTGATAGACGAATACCAACTGTTTCAGGCCCGTCTGTGTGGGGCAAGCGCAGCCCTGCTGATTGCTGCCTGTCTGAGCAAGAAGGAGTGTGCCACGCTGATGACGAGGGCTCACGAACTGGGACTGGAGGTGCTGCTTGAGATGCACTCCGAACCCGAACTGGAGTATGCTGAGACGGGTGCCGATATGTGTGGCATAAACAACCGCAACTTAGGTACCTTTATAACCAATGTGGAGAACAGCTACCGACTTGCCGAACTGCTGCCTAAAGATGCCTGCAAGGTGAGCGAGAGCGGAATAAGCAATCCGCAGACGGTTAAGGAACTGCGTCAGGCTGGTTTCAACGGTTTCCTGATAGGCGAAAACTTCATGAAGACTCCTAACCCTGGAGAGGCACTTCGAACTTTCGTTCGAGAAATTGAGAATTAAAGATTGAACATTGAAGATTAAAGTTTGCGGCATGCGAGAGCCAGATAACATTCTCGCGGTTAACGAGCTGGGCATAGACATGATGGGCTTCATCTTCTATGCCAAGAGTCCTCGCTATGTACAGAGCGTCAACACCCATGCTGGCATAATACCCAACATGGCGAACTCGAAGGTGAAGGACAGCACGGAAACAGGCACCAGACAGCCTGAGAAGGTTGGTGTGTTTGTCAACGAAATGCCGCAGACGGTTATAACCCATGCTTACAACTACGAGCTCGACTACCTGCAACTGCATGGCGACGAGAGCCCCGTATATATAGACAACCTAAAGAGTACACTGATGCCCGACATACTGCCTGACGTAAAAATCATCAAGGCGCTGAGCATACGTGAAGCCGACGACGTAAAACGATGGCGACAGTACGAGGGACACGCAGATATGTTGCTGTTTGACACCCGTTGTGAGGGCTACGGAGGTTCTGGCGAACAGTTTCCGTGGGCTGTACTCGACAACTACGACGGCAACATACCGTTTCTTCTCTCTGGCGGAATAGGCCCTGATGATGCTGAGCGCGTTAAGGCGTTTCATCACCCTATGTGCATAGGCATAGACCTCAACTCAAAGTTTGAGGATGAGCCAGGAGTGAAGAACGTTGAAATGCTTCGAACGTTCGTTCGAAAAATAAAGAATGAAGAGTAAAGAATTTCTTTTAAACTCTTAAACCATTTAACAACAGAATACAACATGAACAAGATAAATAAGTTATTTGCAGAAAACAAAGACAGAAAACTGCTGTCGCTATATTTCTGTGCTGGTTGTCCTACGCTGGAGGGCACTGGCAACGTGATAAAGACGCTGGAGAAGCGAGGTATAGACATGATAGAGGTGGGTGTGCCATTCTCTGACCCTATGGCTGACGGTCCTGTGATACAGGCTGCTGCCACCAGGGCGCTGAAGAACGGCATGACACTCCGCAAACTCTTCACCCAACTGGACCAGATAAAGAATGAGGTGCAGATACCGCTGATACTCATGGGTTACCTCAACGTGATGATGCAATACGGCTTTGAGGCATTCTTCAAGAAATGTGCCGAGTGTGGCGTGAGTGGAGCCATCATCCCCGACCTGCCATTCAAAGACTATCTTGAGCTCAAACCCATAGCCGACAAGTATGATATACGTATCATAATGCTCATAACGCCTGAGACATCTGAGGAGCGCATACGTTTCATCGACGACAACACCGACGGCTTCATCTATATGGTGTCATCAGCCGCTACCACGGGTGCCCAGCAGTCTTTTGACGAGGCTAAGCAGGAGTATTTCCATCGCATCAACGGCATGAACCTGCGCAATCCCCGCATGATAGGCTTCGGCATCAGCAATAAGCAGACGCTGGAGTCAAGCCAGCAGAATGCGGCAGGTGCCATCATCGGTTCTAAGTTCGTGCAGCTGCTCAGCGAGGCTGAGGGCGATGCCGACAAGGCTATGGACAGGCTGTATGATGCCCTGAGCAAGTAATTCACACAAACACAAACCCTAAAAGACAACAAGAAAATGAGTAAATATACTGTTGACAATAACGGCTTCTATGGCATCTACGGCGGAGCTTACATACCAGAGATACTCTACAAAACCGTAGAAGACCTGAAGAATGCCTACGAACCGATAATAGAAAGCGAGGAATTCAAGAAGGAATATCACGCCCTGCTGAAGGATTATGTAGGCAGACCCTCCCCACTCTACCTTGCCAAGCGCATGAGTGAGAAATACGGCTGCCAGCTATACCTGAAGCGTGAAGACCTCAACCACACGGGTGCTCATAAGATAAACAACGCCCTGGGACAGATTCTGCTCGCCCGCAAGATGGGCAAGACCCGCATAATAGCTGAGACGGGAGCAGGACAGCACGGCGTGGCTACGGCTACGGCCTGTGCGCTGATGAATATGCCTTGCACGGTGTATATGGGTGCTCTCGACGTGAAGCGTCAGCACACTAACGTAGAGAGAATGAAGATGCTTGGTGCTACGGTTCACCCTGTGGAGAGCGGCAACCAGACCCTGAAGGATGCCACCAACGAGGCTATACGCGACTGGTGCTGCCATCCTGCCGACACCTTTTATATAATAGGTTCTACGGTAGGTCCTCATCCTTACCCAGAGATGGTGGCACGACTGCAGAGCGTAATCTCTGAGGAGATAAAGTGGCAGTTGAAGGAGAAGACGGGACGTGACTACCCCGACTATCTCATGGCTTGCGTGGGTGGTGGCTCTAATGCCGCTGGCACCATATACCACTATCTCGACGACGAACGAGTGAAGATAATCCTTGCCGAGGCTGGCGGACTGGGAGTGGATACCGACAAGACTGCTGCCTCTATGCAGGTGGGCACAACGGGCATTCTGCACGGCTCACGCATCAAACTGATGCAGACTGAGGACGGACAGATAATAGAGCCCTACTCTATCTCGGCTGGTCTGGACTATCCTGGCACAGGACCGCTCCACTGCAACCTCTACGAGACTGGTCGTGCCGAGGTGCTTCCTGCCAACGACGACGAGGCTCTGCGTGCTGCCTTCGAACTGACTCGCATGGAGGGCATCATCCCTGCCTTAGAGTCTGCACATATCCTGGCTCTGCTGCCTAAACTCTCTGGGCAGTTTAAGAAGGACGACGTGGTGGTGCTCACCGTCTCTGGTCGTGGCGACAAGGATATCGACACCTACCTCAAGGCTAACATTCAATTATAACAACACACTAACACAACAACAAAAATGAAGTACAGATATAACACAGTTTCAAAGAAGATTCTCGGCGACCTCAACACGCCAGTATCGGCATATATGAAGATAAGGGACGACTACCCTATGTCGGCTCTCATGGAGTGTAGCGACTATCACGGTGGCGAAAACTCACGCAGTTTCATCGGCGTGCACCCCATTGCCAGCGTCTCTATTGAGCACGGCAAGGGCGTATGCCAGTTTCCTGACGGAGCGCGTCTGGAGCACGACATAACCCCTGAATACGGTTCGGCACAACTCATCAACGACTTCCTTGCCCAATTTGACATCACTGGCGACAACAAGGACTGCTGCGGACTCTTCGGCTACACCTCGTTCAACGCCGTGCGCTATTTCGAGAACATCAGCGTGAAGGACGAGACGCAGAAGGAGAACGATGCCCCTGACCTCTTCTATATACTATATAAGGATGTGGTGGTGTTTGACCATTTCCGCAACGAGATGCTCATCATCGAACTCATAGCCGACGGCGAGCAGGAAGACCTTGACGTGCTGGAAAAGGATATCAACAACCGCATGATTCGCGTCTATGACTTCCACTCTGTGGGCGAATGCAGTTCTACGCTGACCGATGAGGAGCATAAGGCTAACATCCGCAAGGGCATCAAGCACTGCCTCAGGGGCGATGTTTTCCAGATAGTGCTGTCAAGGCGCTTTATACAAAAGTATGAGGGCGACGACTTCAAACTCTATCGCGCTCTGCGTTCCATCAACCCAAGTCCCTACCTGTTTTACTTCGACTTCGGCGGTTTCCGCATCTTCGGCTCTTCGCCTGAGACCCACTGCCGCATAGAGAAAAAGGGCGACGAGTATCAGGCTTACATCGACCCTATTGCTGGTACTACCAAGCGCACTGGCGATGCTGAGCAGGACCGCAAGAATGCCGAGTATCTGCGTAATGACCCTAAGGAGAATGCCGAGCACGTAATGCTGGTTGACCTGGCTCGCAACGACCTCTCACGCAACTGCCACGATGTGCATGTGGATTTCTACAAGGACATGCAGTTCTACTCTCATGTCATCCACCTCGTGAGCCGTGTCAGCGGCACACTCGACAAGGGTGCCGACCCTATCAGGGCGTTCATCGACACCTTCCCTGCAGGCACTCTCTCTGGTGCTCCTAAGGTGAGGGCTATGCAACTGATTTCAGAGTACGAGCCCCACAACCGTGGTGCCTATGGCGGTTGCATCGGTTTCATAGGCTTCGACCGTTCGCTCAACCAGGCCATCACCATCCGCACCTTCGTGAGCCGCAATGGCGAACTGTGGTTCCAGGCTGGCGGCGGCATAGTGGCTAAGAGCAACGAGGAATATGAGTTGCAGGAGGTAAACAACAAGCTCGGCGCTCTGCGCAAGGCTATAGTAATGGCTGAAAAGCTGTAATATGAATAATGTACACGCGTTATGAAAATCGTTATAATAGACAATTACGACTCCTTCACCTATAACCTCAGCCATCTGGTCAAGGAACTGGGTGTCGAGGTGACGGTGGTGCGCAACGACCAGTTTGCGCTCCCTGAGCTGGAGGCTTACGATAAGATTATCCTCTCGCCTGGTCCTGGCATACCGAGTGAGGCAGGACTGTTGCTCGATGTCATCCGTACCTATGCAGGCAAGAAACCCATGCTTGGCGTCTGCCTCGGCCA
>JAEEVS010000105.1:0-11628 GCA_016290975.1 Prevotella sp.
ACTGCGATTTAACGCCAACATCGCCATGACTGAGGTGATGGCTAAGGGACAGTCGAAGAAGATGATCAGCAGGTTGCGCAGAATGGCTCGCAACGACAACAATAAGGAGTACCTCGACCAGATATACTATGCCATAGGTAACATATACCTGGCAGAGAACGACACCCTGAACGCTATCTGGGCATACGAGAAAGGTAACAAGGGTGCCACACGTTCGGGCATAGAGAAGGGCGTGCTGCTGCTACACCTTGGCGACCTGTATTGGGAAACAGAACGATACAGCGACGCCAAGCGTTGTTATGGCGAAGCTATAGGATTGCTGGACAAGGACAGACCTGACTACCCTCAGTTGTCGGAGCGTTCGAAGGTGCTCGACGAACTGGTGCCTTACACCGATGCCATACACCTGCAAGACTCTCTGCAGGAACTGTCACGACTGCCAGAGAGAGAACTGATGGAGAAGATAGACAACATCATCGAGGAACTGAAGAAGAAAGAGAAAGAAGAGGCACGAGAGGCTGCTCAGGCTGAGTTGGAGAAGCGTCAGGCACAGGGTGGAGGCAGCAACCTGCCATCATCAAATACTAACACCAATACCAACAGACCTGCTACCCCAACGATGAGCGGCAGCTCAGACAACGCTCCGTGGTATTTCTATAGTCCGATGGCTGTGCAACAGGGTAAGCAGGCATTCGAAAGACTGTGGGGAAAGCGTGAGAACGTGGACGACTGGCAACGCACGAATAAGACCGTGGTGGGCGACATAGGTTCGAACGGCGAAAAGCCTGAACTGGACTGGGACAGTCTGACTGACGAACAGCGTGACTCTATAGCAAAAGAAGAGGAACGCCAGGAGATGTTAGCGGCTAAGATGGACTCTGCCGTCAACAATCCGCATAAGCGCGAATACTATCTGGCACAGATTCCTTTTACTGACGAACAGAAGGCTGAGAGCGACAAGATTATAATGGAGAGTCTCTTGAAGTCGGCAATAATCTTCAAAGACAAACTCAACAACCTGCCGCTGAGTGAGAAGGCTTTCCGCAGACTCGAAGAACAATACCCTACTTTTGAACCAAAGGATGAGGCATACTACCATCTCTTCCTGCTCTACTCAAGGAAAGATGAGCACGACAAGGCTAAGACCTACGTTGACAAACTGAAGGCTGACTGCCCAGAATCGAAGTGGACGCTTACCGTCACAGACCCTTACTTTTATGAGAATGCCCGATATGGCAAACACATAGAGGACTCGCTCTATGGTGCCACATATGAGGCATTCAAGGCTGACAGGTTTAAGGAACTGTATGACAACGTGAAAGTGTCTGAGAAGCGTTTCTCACTGGGCGACAACCGTGACAGGTTCATATTCCTCTATGGTATGGCTAAGCTCAACGAGGGCGACCTGAAGGCGTGCCGAGAGAGCATGGAGACCATAGTGAAGGATTACCCTAAGAGTGCTGTGAGCGAGATGGCTGGTATGATAATCAACGGCGTGAAGGCTGGCAAGAGGCTCTATGGTGCCAAGTTTGACCTGGGTGACGTATGGAACCGCCGTTCTGACGTGATGACAGAAGCTGACAGTATAGCAGCCAAGACATTCAGCAAGGAACGCAATACCGACTTTGCTTTCGTCTTTGCTTATGCTCCTGACTCACTCAAGGAGAACCAGTTGCTGTTCCAGTTGGCACGCTACAACTTCACATCGTTCATGGTACGCAATTTCGACATAACCATAGACGATGCACAGGGTATGCACCACATGACGGTAAGCGGTTTCCGTAATTTCGACGAGGCAAACCAATATGCCAAGATTCTCATGCAGCAGGAGGGCATACGCAAGACAGCACAGAAGGCAAGACCTCTTATTATATCTAAGGAGAACCTCGACCTCATAGGACAGCGCTATAGCTACAACGACTATGACACGTTCTATGTAAAGAACTTCGCTTCGCTGCCAATAGCAAGACCAGAGCAGTTGTATGAGCCTGTGACGGTGAAGACAGAGGGCGCGTCAGACATAAAGAGCGACATGCCTAAGCGCGAGAGACTGGACGAGAATGGTGTGCCTATCGACACTGACCCAGTCAAACCAATTCTGCCAACAGAAGAGGTGGCTCCTGGTGGTGCTAAGCCTGTTGATCCTAATGCTGAAAAGGAGTTGGAGGACGGTAATGCCATCGCTATACCAGAGGAGACTATCATAGTTCCTGAGGAAACAGAAGTGGTTGTTCCTGAAGGTACCGAGATAAAGACTCCTGAAGAGATTATAACTGTACCTGAAGAGACTATTGTCGTGCCAGAGCAGACCATAACTGTGCCAGAGCAGACGATAACTGTGCCAGAGCAGACGATAACTGTGCCAGAGCAGATGATAACAATCCCTGAAACGAATGTCAAAGAACCAAATGGCACGGAAGTTGTAATACCAGAAGAGACTATTACCGTACCACAGGAAACGATTACCGTACCTGAGGAGGAGATAATCATTCCAAAAGAGGAAGTTACCACACCTCGGGAGGAGATAATCATACAGGAGCCAGCCACTAATAATAATAAGGTGGAAGAAGAGATAATCATTCCTACCGAACCTGAAAAGAAGGTGGAGGAAGAGATAATCATCTTTGAGGATGCTCCGAAGAAGGGCAATACAGGCAACGACGAGATAATAATCATCGAAGATGCCCCAGCCAAGAAGAATAACGACAGTAATGACACCTTCATTCTCGAGGAAGACAAAAAGTCGATGAAGGCTCTTGAGGATGAATACTACGAGTTGGAGGGCTTCTGATCTTCCTACGGAAGAAAGTAAAAATTAAAAAGTAAAAAAATAAGAAGCGCAAGAAAAAGTAAGAAGAAGTAATAAATTATAGTAAGTAATAAAGTAATAACAAACCCCAAAAACAAAAAGACTATGGAAGTAGTAGTAACAAACGAGAACTTTGAGTCTCTGAAGAACGGTGAGTTGCCAGTAGCAGTTGATTTCTGGGCAGAGTGGTGCGGACCATGTAAGATGATTGGTCCTATCATCAGCCAACTGGCAGAGGAATACGACGGCAAACTGGTTGTCGGCAAGTGTAACGTAGAGGAGTGCGAGGATATAGCTGCTGAGTTCGGCATACGCAACATCCCAACCATTCTCTTCTTCAAGAACGGTGTCATCGTTGACAAGTTCGTAGGAGCTGCCAACAAGGCTACCTTGCAGGCTAAGTTTGAGTCTGTACTGTAAGTGTAAGGCTGACTAAAATTCAATTACCCTACTACCATCGCTCTGCGGAGTGATGGTAATTTTTTTTGTTTCCTCTGGCAGAGCATCTTCCACTATCTCTGGCCACTCCATGAGGCAGAGGTTGCCTGAATAGAAATACTCGTCGGCACCCATATCATAGAGTTCTTCCATCTTCTTTATACGATAGAAGTCGAAATGGTAAACGGGCTGTCCTTCGCCATCGGTATATTCGTTTACAATTGCAAACGTAGGCGAGGTGATGACATCTTCCACCCCGAGCTCTTCACACAGAGTCTTGATGAATGTGGTCTTGCCTGCTCCCATAGGGGCATAGAAGGCAAAACAGGTGCCCATATCCTTAGTGGCTGCAAGAAACTCTCTCGCTGCCTCGTGTATATTGTCGAGTGTAAATCTTATTACCATTGAACTCTTGAACCTTTGAACTCTTGAACTATTTCTTCCTTCCCTTCATTGTTATCAGTGGGATAATCATCTCTTCCATAGAAATGCCTCCGTGTTGGAAGGTGTCCTTGAAATACTGCACGTAATAGCTATAGTTGTTGGGATAGGCAAAAAAGTCATTACCTGTGGCAAACACGTAAGTGGTGGAGATGTTAGGCGCAGGCAACTGCACTGCTCGCGGATTGGATATCACGAAAACGTCTTTTGACTGGCAGTTGAGGTTCTTGCCCAACTTATACCTGAGGTTGGTGTTGGTATTCTTGTCGCCGATTATCTTTACTGGTTTGTCGCAACGTATGGAACCATGGTCTGTGGTAACAATCACCTTATAGTCGGTCTGGGCAAGGAGTTCAAAGAGTTCGCCAAGCACTCCATGCTTAAACCACGAAAGGGTGATGCTGCGATAAGCCGCCTCGTTGTTGGCAAGTTCGCGCACCATCTTCGACTCCGTCCTGGCGTGTGACAGCATATCCACAAAGTTTATCACCACCACGTTGAGATCGTTGTTGAGCAGGGAGTTAAACTCCTTGAGCATCTTCTCTGCACCATTTGAGTCGTTTATCTTGTGGTAAGAGAATGAGTCCTTACGTCTATAGCGTTCTATCTGTGTCTTGATGAGAGGTGACTCGTTGAGGTTCTTGCCCTCCTCCTCGTCTTCGTCCACCCACAGCTCTGGGAACATATCGGCTATCTGCTGAGGCATCAGTCCTGAGAAGATGGCATTACGGGCGTATTGGGTTGCAGTAGGCAGAATGCTGCAATAGAGGTTTTCGTCTATGTCAAACATATCGCCTATCTCTTCGGCAAGCATACGCCATTGGTCGTAGCGGAAGTTGTCTATCACGATGAGGAACACCTTATCGCCGTTGCTGATGGTGGGGAAAACGCAGTCAGGCATTATGCGGTTAGACATCAGCGGACGCTCCGTCTTAGCCTTTGCCCCAGGCGTTACCCAGTCTATGTAGTTGTTCTTGATAAACTTGCCCCACCCTATGTTGGCTTCCTCCTTCTGCATCTTCAGCATCTCAGTCATTGACGAGCCTGTAGAGGCAAGTTCCAGTTCCCATCTCACGAGGCGCTTATACACCTCTTTCCAGTCGTCAAAGGTGCGACAGTCCTGTATCTGCATCGAGATGTCCATAAACGACTGCTGATAGCCCTGCTGGGTCACCTCGGTCACTATCTCCCTCTGGTGCACGTGTTTCTTGAGTGCAAGGAGTATCTGCATAGGGTTGACGGGTTTGATGAGGTAGTCGGCAATCTTTGAGCCTATGGCCTGGTTCATGATGTCTTCTTCCTCGCTCTTGGTCACCATCACCACTGGAGTCTGAGGCTGCACCTCCTTTATGCGCTGAAGGGTCTCCAGTCCAGTTATGCCTGGCATCATCTCGTCGAGCAGCACAAGGTCAAACGTCTGCTGCTGGCATTGCTCTACAGCATCCAGTCCGTTAGTGGCTACAACAACGTCGTAGCCTTTCTTCTCCAGAAATATTATGTGAGCCTTGAGATGCTCTATCTCGTCGTCAACCCAAAGGAGTTTTGCCATACTCTTGAACTATTACCTTGTACTTTGTACCTTGTCACTTTGTACTTTTCCTTATCTTTATCCCCACATCCTTAATGCCAGGCAGAGAGAGGCGTCTCATCTTGTGATAAACCCTGAACTGCAGCGAGTCGCCCTGTGAGAGTTGTTGCAAGGCGAGTTGTTTCTCCAGTTCGTAATACTGCAGCTTTTCGCCCTCTCGCTCTCCCTCGTCTGAGGCTATCTGTAGTGTCACAGGGAATATTCTCTTAGCCTTGTTGGGCAACACCCTTTCTTCCACCATCAGCATCACCTGTTTGTAGGGATAGTCAGAGGTTGTTCTTAGGTTTACCTCTATGCTATAGGTCGCTGTGTGGTATAGTGTATCAGTCTTGAACAGCAAGGTGTCTTCCTTGTCCCATCCCCCTTCAGCCACAGGTTCGTAATGATGGTATGCCACCTCATTGGTGCAGGCTGCCAGCATAGCCACAGCCGCTATCAGTATGCCTTTGACTAATCTTTTCAACCCTCTCCTTGTTGTTTTGCATTGTTCTTGTGCTCCAGCTGGTGGTCTGGTGCAGGACGGTTCTTCTTTTTCTTCTTTTTCTTTTTCGCCTTGTCGAATCGGGTAAGGTCTGAACCGTCGAGCATATCCTTAGGACGCTCCACCTCTTTCGATCTGCTGTCCTCAGCCAGCGACAGAGGTTTCTTGCCCTCCTTGTTCATGGCTATAATCTCTCTTGCTCTCTCTGCCGTTATGGTCTCGAGGTTTGCTGCTACCTTCTTGGCTGTGGAGTAAGTCACCAAGCCAGCCAGTATATCCTGCTTGAAGAAGTAGTATTCGCTGTCCTGAGTCTCGAGCACCACATCTCTTGGCGGTATCTCCTTGCCTGCCTCCATGTAGCAGTCCACCTCGTAGTTGAGGCAGCATTTCAGTTTGGCACACATGCCAGCCAGTTTCTGTGGGTTGGGCGAGATATCCTGCAGGCGTGCTGCATTGGTGCTGACACTTGAGAATGCCTTCATCCATGTGGCACAACACAGCTCTCTGCCGCAAGGACCTGTTCCACCTATTCGTCCAGCCTCCTGACGGGCACCTATCTGCTTCATCTCAATGCGCACATGGAAGGTCTCGGCAAGCACCTTGATGAGCTGACGGAAGTCCACTCTCTCGTCAGCTATATAGTAGAATATCGCCTTGTTGCCGTCGCCCTGATACTCCACATCGCCTATCTTCATCTGCAGCCCTAAGTCCTTGGCTATCTGGCGACTCTGTATCATCGTAGCCTCTTCCCTGCTCTTTGCCTCGCGATAACGGTCCATATCGGTATCTTTGGCAAAGCGGTACACCTTGCGAATGTCGTCAGCCGACTTCAGGTTTGCCTTCTTCACCTGCAATGATACGAGTCTGCCTGTCAAGGTCACCACACCTATATCGTGACCTGGGTTAGCCTCTACAGCCACCCAGTCGCCCTTCTTCAGGTCCAGTCCGTTTACGTTATGGTAATAAGCCTTACGGGTATTCTTAAACTGCACCTCCACAAGGTCAGTGCTCTCGGCATTGCCAGGCACATCGGCAAGCCAGTCGTAGGTATTCAACTGGTGGTCGCTCCTGCCTACCCCTTTAGCGCACAATCCTCTGGCGCAGGTAGGTCCGAGGGTAAATTTCATATTTTGATAGTCTGTCATTTATATTAATGAAGAATGAAGAATGAAGAATGAAGTTCCGAGCTTGCTCGCCTGAGCACCGTAAGGAGCGCAAGAATGAAACTATGAACTATGTATCAGCACCGCCGTCTTCATCGTGATGTCGAAGAACACTATGCGGCCGTTGGCATTCTGTCCTATATCTCGTATGGCAGTCTGGAATAGTTCCTGAAAGCCCAGCACGTTGTTTTCGTTTACGAAGCGGGCGAAGTTCTTGCAGAAGTTCTCCTCCTCGTCTGTCATGTATATCAGCTCCTTTTTATGGAAGTTGTACATGAATGCCTCTCTCACCATTCGCATGAAGTAAACCAGCATCCGTCGCTGTTCCTCCCTACCCTGCGAACTCACACTCTCGGCCCATCGCTTGAGGTCTTTCACATCTCTCATATACGCCTTGCGCATGAGGGTTACGAAATAGTCGAAGAATAGGCGGTTTTCGTTGCCTGCATTCAGCTCCTCGAGTGCTGCGAGCCAGTTGCCGCCAGCCAGTCGTGCCACTCTTTCAGCATCCTCGTCGCTCAGTCCTCTGCGCTCTTTCAGTGCCTGAAGCATATCGTCATAGGCTATCGGCTTTACGTCGAATCGCTGCACCCTTGAGCGTATGGTCTCGAGCAACTTCTCTGGCTCTCTGCTCACCATTATGAAGAGTGTCTGGCTTGGAGGTTCCTCTATCAACTTCAGCATGGTGTTGGCACACTCTAGGTTCATTCTCTCAGGCAACCAGATGATGCTTATCTTCCAGCCTCCCTGGTTAGACTTCATATAGAGGCGCTTTATCAGTTCCTCAGCCTCGCCAACGGTTATCAGTGCCTGCTGCTTCTCTGCCTTCATCGCCGTCATCCAGTCAGCAAGTGAGAAGTAAGGATCTACCTCTGTTCCCGTTCCAGTTCCAGTTCCCGTCCCCGTTACCATTTCCTTCCACTGCTCTATGAAGTCGTCGCTTATGGGCTTATACTCCGAGTTCCACTTCTTCAACTTTATCGTGGGAAAGGTAAAGTGCAGGTCAGGATGCTCTATGCCCCTCACCTTAAAGACCCTCCCCTCACCCTCCCTTAAAGGGCGGGGGTTAGAGAGGTTCCCGTTCAAAATGTAGGTTGCCAGCGCTATGGCGAGAGCCATCTTGCCAGCCCCATCAGGACCACACAGCATCAGGGCATGAGGCAGTCTGCCCTCATCGGCAAGTGCCTTCAGGCGCTCTGCCATCTCTCTTTGTCCTATGATGTCGCTGAAGTCCATGACGCTTCACAGGGGCGCGCAGCCCCGTTTTTAACTGCAAAGTTAGCAAAAAGTATCAGAATATCCAAACTTTTCGCTAACAATTAAACTTTGTTTTATTTTTTACACTTCTATATTTCCTTCAAAATCTCAAAGAAGTTTTTTATGATTTGCCTCAGACTTGACAAGCTACCATCATCATTGTCCTCATCCTTGAAGTCATCTATCAGCCACTTCCCTTTCTCTCTCTTCATATCCAGTCGCATATAGCGCACCCTGGGCGTCATATTCTCCTCTGTTATGCTTATTCTTACTGTGCCTGTAGAGTCAGTCCTCGCCTTGCTGCCCACAACCTTCACCACTGGGTGCTCATAGTCTTGCGCACTTATCCAGTAGTCATAGCCGAGCCCCACCTCCCTGTTCTTTTCTTCCCAGTCATCAATCATCTGCACCTGATGCCGCAGACTCGGGGTGCAGAACCTTTCCAACCAATCGTCGTAATCGATGTCATTCCCTGTCGCATCGCTGTAATACATTGGTAGTATATACTGGTATATGGAGTCCACAGCCGCCTCCATTTCATCCTTTTGGCTCGTCTCTCTCTTGTCAGTCATCTGGTTTTCCTTTGCCATACAAACCCCATACACAGTGCCAGCCCCCAAAAGCACACACAGCAAACCTATAATCAAGACTATCCGTTTCATGTTCTTTCTCTTGTTTAGTTTATTCTTCTTTTGTTTAGATTATCTGTGCAAAGGTACGAAAATAATTCATAATTCACAATGCCTCGCGCGTAATTCCTGAATAAAATCACTTGTTTTTCTTTCTCCAAAGCACAGCTTTTATCTGTAGAAGCATAGCTTTTATGGTGCCATTGCTAAGCTTTTAACTAACAAAATAGCTTAGTTTAAATAACAAACTAAGTTAGTTTGATGAACAAAGTAAGTTAGTTTGTTAAACAAAGTAGGTTAGTTTGATAAACAAAGTAAGTTAGTTTGTTATATAGAAGCATTGCATTATACAGTTAAAAGCCATGCTGCCAAAGGCAAAAGCTTAGCTTTTTGCTGTAAAAGTATTGTTGTTTAGCATTTTTTTCGTATCTTTGCCCCACAAACCATTAAGATGATGAAGAAACTATTATTTGTCCTATGCACACTGATGCCTGCTATCGCCCATGCCGATAGCGACATGAGTACAGAAAAGGTTGCACAGAACACTCCTGAGGGATGGACAGCTGTTGAACTGCCAAGCATCCCCGCAATCACAGCAGCTAACACCTACAACATTACAGCCTATGGAGCCTCAACATCGGCTGAGGATAATGCCTCTGCCATACAGGCGGCTATCGATGCAGTGCCCTCTGCGGGTGGTATGGTGGTGATACCTGCAGGCACTTGGATGTGTGGTCCTATAACGGTAAAGTCCAAACTGGTGTTACACCTCGCGGCTGATGCCACACTGAAGCTGTTGCCCTATGGCACCTACCCTTCAGACAATGAATACAAAGACTACAGAGGTTCTTACAAGAATAAGAACTTCATAAGCAATGGTAGCAACACCATCAACGACATAATAATCGAGGGCGAAGGTGAGACCTCCGTTATCGACGGACAGGGTGCTCCTTGGTGGAAGGAGATAGACAAGGGCAACAAGTTCGACCGTCCTGCACTCATCCGTCTGACGAAGGGTGCCCGTCATCTGTTTCGCAACTTCAAGCTCCTCAACTCTCCTGGCACCAACCTCACGCTGGGACAGAGCGGAAATGCTTCACACTTCACCGTGCACGATGTGACCATCAAAGCGCCTAAGTCTGGTAAGGGTGGTTCACACAATACTGACGGAATACCTATCTGGGGACCTTATGCTAACATCTATGACTGCCTTATAGACACAGGCGACGACAATGTGGTGTGCGACAGCAATTCAAGATATATCCATGCATGGAGCATCACCTGTGGTGCTGGTCACGGTATGTCAATAGGCAGCTATACGGAGAAGACACACCATATTATATATGAGGGTATCGACTTCCAGGGAACGGAAACAGGATTCCGCATAAAGACCAGCAACGACCGTAGCGGAAACGACTACGCTGGCACATCAGATAATGGCAGTGTGCACGACCTCATCTTCCGCAATAGCAAGATGGATGGTGTGCTCTCACCTATAGTGCTCACATGCCTCTACGACAGCGACCCTGCCAACCCAGCAGACCAGCCTTCAAGCGACATAACGGTAAAGACACCAGAGTTCAAGAACTTCCTCTTCCAGAATATCACATCTGTCAACACACCTGCCTACGCTCATTTCAAGAATGGCAACCCTATCTACATCTATGGTCGCCCTGAGAGCTACATACACGACATAACCTTCGACAATGTGCAGATAAGCGCACAGAAAGGAATGTGGCTTGCCTACTGCAAGGACATCAACTTCATCAACGGATGCGACATAGTAAACCTTGCAGGCTCAGGCGACTTCTCTAAGCTGTACAAGGCTACATACACAGGCAAGTATAAGACAACAGAAACCGTAACGCTAAATGTCAACTCTACCTCTACAACTAAAGGTGCTGCCTCACCTTGGACCTTTGATGGAGACTACATCATCTCCAATGGAGGTGGCAAGACCTACGACCCGTCAGCCACTGCTCCATACGTAAAATTCAGTGCTGGAGTGCAATATACTATCTCCTTGCCAGAAGGAGTGTATGTGAAGGCTGTGACATTTGATGGCTTCAACAACAGAAAAGACACTGACCCTGCTGTAGATGCCTACATGAAAGAGGTGAACGGCACAGAATACGCAGCAACAGACTACGTATTCCCTGGTGACAAGTCAACAGTTTCACACAAGATAGACTTCGCCAGCACTGTAGCTGACCAGCTTACCTTCACCCCAGAAAGCAAACAGCTCTGTCTCTCTATCACTCTCTACACCACGGACACACCAACAGGCATAGAGGCTGTACAGAGCACAGAGAGCAAGGCACAAAGTTTTGACACCAAGAAGGTAATCCTTGGCGGAAAACTGGTAATCCTTAAAAACAATAAGAAGTTTAATATTGCTGGACAAGAGCAGCAATAATCAGCATAAGCTAATAATCTTTACAAGGGTTTCCCTCAACGACAGGGAAGCCCTTTTTAGGTTCTCCTGAAAGCTATCTATCTGGCTATCAGTTCCCTCATCAGGTTTGGCTATAGTCACATCCCTGAGGTTCGTAACAGCCTTCACCAACATGACGGGCACCTTATAGAGTGAGCAGACAAAGGCAACAGCAGCTCCCTCCATCTCTTTCAGTCTGCCACCATTAGCATCTATCATGGCATCCTCCTCAAGCGAGAGGTCGAAGCTGGAACCAGTGGTAACCTTTCCCATAGGCAGACCAAGAGCCTCAGCTATGCGCCATGAGCCTTCCCACACCTTGTAGTTGCCCAAACCCTGAGTGTCCCACTCATTATCGCCAGGCACTCTGCGGTCATGAAACATCACT
>JAEEVS010000106.1:0-11553 GCA_016290975.1 Prevotella sp.
CAGGCAAAGCGCGGCAAGATGGCGCTCACCATGAAGGAACTGCAGGAGATGGAGCCAGGCGACTTCATAGTGCATGTAGATTTCGGCATTGGAAAGTTTGCCGGACTGGTGAGGATTCCTACCATGACCAAGCAGCCTGACGGCACTATGGTGCAGGGCTATCAGGAGGTCATCCGCATAATATACCAGAAGAACGACAAGGTTGATGTAAGCATCCACTCGCTCTACAAGATAAGCAAATATCGCAGGGCTGACAGTGGCGAACCGCCAAAATTGAGTACCCTCGGCACAGGAGCATGGGAGAGAATAAAGGAACGTGCCAAGACCCGCATCAAGGATATTGCGCGCGACCTCATAAAACTGTATGCCAAACGCCGTCATGAGAAGGGTTTCGCTTTCTCTGTCGACACCTATATGCAGGCAGCCTTAGAGGGCTCGTTCCTCTATGAGGACACTCCAGACCAGATAAAGGCTACGCAGGAGGTGAAGCACGATATGGAGCAGGCGCGCCCTATGGACCGCTTGGTGTGTGGCGATGTGGGATTTGGTAAGACGGAGGTGGCTATACGTGCAGCTTTCAAGGCTGCTGCCGATGGCAAGCAGGTGGCTGTGCTGGTGCCTACCACAGTGCTCGCCTTCCAGCATTACCAGACATTCAGCAAGCGCTTGCAGGGACTGCCTGTGAGGGTGGACTACCTGTCGAGAGCCCGTACGCCAAAGCAGGTGAAACAGATAACTGAAGACCTGGAGGCAGGGCGCATAGACATACTGGTGGGTACCCATCGTATGCTCACCAAGACGGTGAAGTGGCACGATATAGGACTGCTGATAATAGATGAGGAACAGAAGTTTGGTGTATCGACGAAAGAGAAACTGCGCCAATTGAAGACCAATATAGACACTCTCACCATGTCGGCAACGCCGATACCGCGCACCTTGCAGTTCTCGCTGATGGGAGCAAGAGATATGAGCATTATGCGCACACCACCGCCAAACCGCCAGCCTATTGACACACAGGTTGCCACCTTCTCTGCCGAACTGGTGGCTGATGCCATAAACTTCGAGATGAGCAGGGACGGACAGGTGTATTTCGTGTGCAACCGCATAGCTACCCTGCCCAAGATGCGCGAGATAATAGAAAGGCATGTGCCCGATTGTCGCATAGCCGTGGGACACGGACAGATGAAGCCCGATGAACTGGAGAAGGTGGTGATAGGTTTCATAAACCACGACTACGACGTGCTCCTTTCTACCACCATAGTGGAGAACGGCATAGACATTCCGAATGCCAATACGATAATAATAAGTGATGCTAATCACTTCGGACTGAGCGATTTGCACCAGATGCGTGGTAGGGTAGGACGTAGTAACCGTAAGGCGTTCTGCTACCTCCTGGCTCCACCGCTTGCCTATCTGCCAGCAGAGAGCAGACGAAGGCTGGAGGCTCTGGAAACCTTCGCCGACCTTGGAAGCGGTTTCTCGCTTGCCATGCAGGACCTCGACATACGCGGAGCAGGTAACCTGTTGGGAGCCGAACAGTCGGGCTTTATGGAGGACCTGGGTTACGAAACCTACCAGAAGATACTCTCGCAGGCCGTTAACGAACTGAAGAATGACGAGTTTCAGGACCTCTATGCCGAGCAGCTTGCCGAGGGCGAGCAACTGACTGGTGACGACTTCGTGGACGACTGTAACGTGGAGAGCGATTTGCAGATGTATTTCCCTGACTACTATGTGCCAGGCAGTAGCGAGAGGATGCTGCTGTATCGCGAACTCGACACCATAGAGACCGACAGCGACCTCGAGGCATACCGCAAGCGACTGGAAGACCGTTTTGGCAAGGTGCCTACGGAGGGCGAGGAACTCATGCAGGTGGTATTGTTGCGCAGATTGGGCAGGACACTCGGTTGCGAGCGTCTGATACTCAAGCAACACCAGATGCAGATGCAGTTTGTATCAAACGAAGAAAGTGTGTTCTATAGGAGCAAGTTCTTCACCGCCATACTCAACTACGTGGGCAACCACCCCAAATACTGCGACTTCAAGGTGATAGGAGGCAGCAACCGCCTCGTGGTAAAGAATGTGCCAAACGTGACAGAAGCCGTAAAGATATTAAAGAAAATGCTTGAGGGCACGAACTCTTAAACCCATTGAACTTTTGAACCTTTGAACAAACAAATCCTACGGTTAGCCATACCGTCCATAGTATCTAATATAACGGTTCCGCTGCTGGGACTCGTTGATGTGGCGATAACAGGTCACATGGGCGAAGCACGCTATATGGCTGCCATCGCTGTGGGGTCTATGGTGTTCAATATCATCTACTGGCTGTTCTCATTCTTGCGCTTTGGTACAGGCGGACTGACGGCACAGGAATATGGCAAAGGAGACTATAGGGAATGTTGTCACATACTGCTGAGAGCTCACTCAACATGTCTGTTGCTGGCTTTGGCACTGATACTGATGCAGACGCCACTGTTCTATGCCATAATGTGGATCATAGCTCCAGGCGACGACTTGCTGCCCACCATACATACCTACTATAGTATATGTATATGGGGCACCTTCCCGTCACTCGCTCTCTACGCCTTTACGGGGTGGTTTGTGGGGATGCAGAACACCAAATTGCCAATGGCTGTGTCGATAAGCCAGAATATAGTCAACATCCTGCTCTCACTGCTCTTTGTATATGGTCTGCACATGAAGATTGAGGGCGTGGCACTCGGCACCCTGCTCGCCCAGTGGTCAGGACTCGTGGTGGCATGCGTTATGCTATGTTGGCGTTATGGCGATATATGGAAGGGCGTGAAGGTACGTAGCGCTATAAAACTAAAGGAGATGCGACGTTTCTTCTCTGTCAACAGCATCCTGTTCTATCGTACGGTATTCCTTGTGGCAGTAAACCTCTATTTCATAGTGGCAGGCGCAAAGGGTGGGGCAGAGATACTCTCTGTCAACTCGGTGCTGATGCAGATGTTCATACTCTACACCTATGTGATGGATGGCTTTGCCTATGCAGCCGAGGCGCTTTGCGGCAAATACTATGGTGCAAACGACAAACCGAATTTCACCCTCGCCTTGAAGGGTGTGTGGCGCTGGGCTTGGGCGCTTACGATAGTCTTCACCATAGTATATGCCATAGGGGGAGAGACTTTCCTTGATATACTGACTGATGAGGAGTCTGTGCGCCAGGCTGCCTTACCATACCTTCCTTGGGCTATACTGATACCTATATGTGGTGTTGCCGCCTTTGTGTGGGACGGAGTGTTTGTGGGACTCACAGACGCTAAGGGCATGCTTTGGGGCACGTTTGTAGGTGCAGCATTCTTCTTCGGCATAAACTTCCTGCCCCAACTCTCAACTCTCAATTATCAATTATCAATTGTCAATTATCAATTATCCAACCATTTCCTCTGGCTTGCTTTTAACGCATACTTGCTGATGCGTGGTATCACTCAGGAAATTATTTGGAGAAAAGTTTGGAAGAATAAAGAAAAATAACTAAATTTGCAGACAAATAGGATGCGAAGATGGGAAAAATCAATAATATATGGAGTTATGTTGCACGCCACAAGTACCTCATTACTGTAATTGTGGGTGTGTTGCTCGTTGGTGTGGTGGATGAAAATAGCTTCCGCAAATATGCTATTCTCAAAATGCATCAGGACGAGCTGGAGCAGAAACTGCAGGAGTGTGAAGAGCAGTTTGAGCGCGACTCTGTTCGCTTGCGTGCCCTCAACGCCAGTCAGAAGGGTGTGGAGCGCATAGCACGTGAGCGTTATTTCATGAAGCGTCCTAATGAAGATATTTTTGTGCTGAGCACTGACACTCGTGAGGCGAGTGAGGCAGCAAAGGAATCAAAACGCTCTGAGCAATGAGGCAGTTGAACAAAATCCAAACCATTATTTTTGCTCTCGGAGCCCTGCTGATGGTTATTGGCGTGGGTTGTGTGGTGTTTGGTGTCACCATGCCTGTGTTGCGTAAGTCAGGAGCAGTGGTGTATTCCATTGGCGCGGTCTGTTTCGCTTGTATGCAGATGAGCCAGGTTTATACAGGCAGTAGCATAGTGGTTCGTCGTCTGCGTCGCATTATGGTTTTTGCTGATGTGTGTTTCATCATTGCAGCCATCCTCATGCTTGAAAATGCTTTCCTGATTGTTTTCCCATATTTTGCTGATACCATAGACGGCTATAATGCCTACATACATTATGTATATAACAACTGGGTAGTAGCCCTGCTCATAGCCGCAGTTCTCGAGGTTTATACAATACATCGTATATCTTACGAAATGAAAAAGGAACAAGAGTAGTCTTGTTCCTTTTTTTATCTTTAACCTCTAACCTCTAACCCCCTCCCGATAGCTTCGTAGCTTTCTTTTTTCAGTCGTTCTATGTTTTCATGCCCTTTTGACAGGGGGTAGATAGGTTTGTGGATGGTCAGGCGAAGGGGGTGACGCTTGATGAACTTACCGTCATTCATGCGGGGCAGAACGTCAAACGAGCCGTTGATGGTCAGCGGAACGACAGGCAGTTGCAGTTCGTCGGCAAGGGTAAAAGCTCCTCGTCTGAAGGGTTGCATCTTACCATCGTGAGTACGGGCACCCTCAGGAAATACCATTACGCTGGCTCCGTCTTTCAGAGCTTCTTCTGCTCCTTTGTAGGTGTCGCGCACAGCAGCTCTCGAACTCTTATCCACATATATATATCCAGCATGTCGGCAACCAATGCCGAGAAAAGGTATCTTTTCCAGTTCTTTTTTCAGCATCCAGCGTATCTCTACGCCGAGGTAGCCACAGATGAGGAAGATGTCGTATGCTCCCTGGTGGTTGGCTACGAAGACGCACGACGTCTTTCCTTTCTCGCCAAGGGAACTGAGATTCTCCCTGCCCTCAACGGTCACCTTCAGCAGCGAAGCCCTCATGATAATCTTCGCCCACCAGCGTGAGGCGAAGGTGCCCCACCAGTCTGGGCGCGTCATAATGCCGAGAGAGAAGGGTAGATGCTGCTTGAGCCAACCTGCTAACGGACACATCACCGCCATAGTGGTGCCTGCCCATGCTGATACTAATACCACCACAGGCAACAGAACTATTATTTGGTAAATCTTATACACGGAATGTAATAGGTTCGCCTATAAGGTTTGAGATATCGTTCCCGTTCCCGTTATCGTTATCGTTCCCGTTTGTATACGCCGTTTTGCCATTAAGTATGGTTTGTGCTACGTGCCAGTTATACTGCTTGCCCTCCACGGGACTCCATCCGCATTTGCTCAGTATGCAGTCCTTGGTTACGGTCCAGGGTTCGCCTTTACGCACTATCACGAGGTCTGCCTTGTAACCTTCACGTATAAATCCTCGTTCACTCACGGCAAACAGCTTTGCTGGGTTATGCGCCATCAGTTCCATCAGGCGCTCTATGCTTATCACCTCTTTATCTACAAGACTGAGCATACTCACCAACGAGAATTGTATCATTGGCATACCCGACATAGCATTCTGACAGCCTCCTTGCTTCTCTTCCAATGTGTGAGGGGCATGATCAGTACCTATAGTGGAAAGTTTTCCATTCAGAGCCAAACGTAAAGCGTCGCGGTCGTTGCGTGTCTTTATAGCTGGGTTACACTTTATCAGTGCTCCCTTCTGGTCGTAGTCTTCTTTTGAGAACAGCAGGTGAGCCACCGTTGCCTCGCCTGTTATGTTGTCGCCAAGCAGTTCCAGTTCCCTCGCTGTGGTTATGTGGGCAATATGAAACTGTGTGCCATGCTTCTTAGCCAGTCTGACACCAAGTGCCGAACTCTGATAGCACGCTTCTTCCGAACGGATGTAAGGATGATATTGTATAGGAGGGTCGCTTAGCCCTGTCTCCTCCTTCACGCGTTCCATATTATGGTTTATTATGCCAGTGTCTTCACAGTGCGCCATCAGTGGCAGTCCCATCTCCTTGGCAAGTCTGAATACGCCGTCGAGGGCTTCCTCTCTGTCCACAAGCATATTGCCTGTTGACGACCCCATGAAGAGTTTTATGCCAGGCACGGTGTGGATGTCCAGTTGGCGCAGTTCATCGAGGTTGCTGTTGGTAGCACCAGGGAAGAAGGCGTAGTTTACGTGCATCTTCTCCTTTGCTATTGCCTGTTTCTCACGCAGTGCCTCTATCGTGGTGGTCTGGGGTTTGGTGTTAGGCATTTCAAACACGCTCGTCACACCTCCTGCCAGTGCAGCACGACTCTCGCTGTCCATGTCTGCCTTATGCGTCAGTCCTGGCTCGCGAAAGTGTACGTGGGAGTCTATGACGCCTGGCAACACCATGGCGCCCTCAGCGTTTATAACACTACTGAAGGAACCAGCATCATATTTGTTGCCGATTCCTTCAGTAACTATTTCTTTTATGCGGTCACCCTCTATTATAATGTCAGCCTTCAGGCTTTTGCCCTCATTGACTATGATGCCGCCTTTGATTAATGTTTTGTTCACCTTTCAATATTCAGTTTTTTTCACTCCCCACTACCACTTGCTAATTCATTGGGTGTCTTGGGTTGGGGTACAGGCATTGGCGGAAGTTTGTGTTGTGGTTCAGCCACGCCAGTCATAATGTCGCGATTATGGTTTGCGGCATCCATATATTCCTTTACGTATGGGTCACTCTTGAAACGCTGTGTGGCTTTGGTCATCAATGCCTCTATCCACGTGGTGAGTATAGGGAACTCATAGTTTCGTGTTGCAACCTGGAATACATACGGACCAAGGCAATTGTCAAAATTCTGTGTAATGAAGTTGGTCACCAGTTTGTCTTCAGCCATCATAAGCTCATCGCCCTTCTTAGCCAGACGGCGGTTTACTTGGTCCATATCCTCGCCATTCATGATAGCCTGACTCTGCTGATGTGCAAGGTCTTCTATCTGTTCGGCAAGCTGTCTGTAACGCATATTGAATACGTTGAGCGAGTCGTTCATAGGTGTGCCAGAACAGGTCTGCTTCTGCATATTGAGTGACACATTTATACTGCCCACCTCTAATACCACAGGCATTACGGGTTGGTCGTCTATGCATAGGGTGACTATGCGCACCGAATCAAGCGGACCAGCAAAGGTAAACTTGCCGTGCACCATGTCACATGAGTCGATATTTACGATGTTATTGTCAACCATATCCTTCAGATACAGCATACGACCATCCACATTCTGCAGGTCTGATGACCCTTGAATGTCATATTTCGTACACGAAGTGAGCCCTATGCCGAGCACTGTCGTTAATATGGTAACTATTGTTTTGTTCATAGCTGTTTTTGTTGGGCATGCTGCCCCGAAACGCAATGCAAAAGTAGAGAGAAATATTGACAAAGCGAAAGAATTTCAAGGTATTTAATGAAAAACGTAGATGTTTAGTCTTTTTTTACATTTATTTTTATTACCTTTGCGCCCAGTTTTGCTAAAATACAAGATATATGCAACAGACAGCCATACTTCTGCTACACTGTCCTGACAAACCAGGAATCATAACCGAGATGACCCGTTTCATTACCGATAACAATGGTAATATCGTTTATCTCGACCAGTATGTAGATACCGTTGACCACCGCTTCTTTATGCGTGTGGAATGGTCAACCGAAAACTTCGCTATACCTGACGAGAAGTTGGAGGAGTATATAGAAACTCTCTATGGTCAGCGTTACGAAATGGAGTTCAAACTCTATTTCAGTAGCAAGCGTCCCCGTATGGCACTCTTTGTGAGCAAGATGAGCCACTGTCTCTACGACCTTCTCGCACGCTATAAGGCTGGCGAACTCGATGTAGATATTCCTTGCATCGTGAGCAACCACGAAGACTTGCGCTATGTGGCTGATCAGTTTGGCATACCTTATTATGTATGGTCTATCAAGAAGGACTGGTCTAACAAGCAGGAGGTGGAGCAGGCAGAGATGGACCTCATGAAGAAGGAAGGCATCAACTTCATCGTCCTTGCCCGCTATATGCAGATTATCTCTGAGGAAATGATTAAGAGTTTCCCTAATCGCATTATCAATATCCACCACTCATTCCTTCCAGCCTTCATCGGTGCTAAGCCATACCATCAGGCTTACCAGCGTGGCGTGAAGATTATAGGTGCTACGAGCCATTATGTTACTACCGAACTCGATGCAGGTCCTATAATAGAGCAGGATGTGGTGCGCATCACCCATAAGGATACCCCCGAGACTCTTGTGCTCAAGGGTAAGGATTTGGAGAAGATAGTTCTCTCACGTGCCGTTAAGAAGCACATAGAGCATAAGGTACTTGCCTATCATAACAAGACAATTATCTTCAGTTAATCCGACATAAATCAATTTTCCTGTTAAAGATTATTAAAATACGCATGGCTCGTTTATGCGTATAAGAAATAATGTGTAATTTTGCAGCCTGAATGAAAAACTTTTGGCGGTGCAAGGAGTTTTTTTTACAACACGAATATTGCAAAGATAAGATTATAATATAAATAAGGTATATGAGAAAGATGAAAAAACTGATGACTATTGTGGCTATTGCTACACTGTTGTTGTCATGTGGCGGACAGTCGGGCAAGCCTGACTTCAGCGACAACGAGTTTGCTGTACGCACTATCGGTGCGTCAAATGCTGCTCTTGAGACATCTTACCCTGCAACCTTCAAGGGTATGCAGGATGTAGAGATACGTCCGAAGGTGGCTGGTTTTATAACTAAGATTTACGTCAAGGAAGGTCAGAACGTAGGTGCTGGTCAGGTGCTTTTCGAGATTGACAACGTAACTTATAAGGCTGCTGTCAATCAGGCTCAGGCTGCTGTGGTATCTGCACAGAGTGCTCTTAACACCGCTAAACTTACTTACGAAAATGCTCAGAAACTTCACGCTGCTAACGTGATAGGTGACTATGAGCTTCAGTCAAGCAAGAACCAGTATGAGAGTGCACAGGCTGCTCTGGGTCAGGCTCAGGCAAGTCTGGTTTCTGCACGCGATCAGTTGAGCTTCTGTACTGTAAAGAGCCCAACAAACGGTGTCATCGGTTCTTTGCCATATAAGGTTGGTGCTCTCGTAAGTGCATCAATTGCTGAACCTTTCACTACCGTTTCTAACGGTTCTCAGGTTGATATCTACTTCTCTCTCACTGAGAAGGACGTGATAGAGTTCACCAAGCGCTATGGTTCACTCCAGGCTGCTATCGGTCAGATGCCTGAACTCAAACTCCAGCTTGCCGACGGCACGGTATATGCCAGCAAGGGTAGGGTGACTAAGGCTTCTGGCATCATCGACCCAGTTACTGGTTCTACCAGCCTTATCGCTGCTTTCCCTAACCCTCAGCACATACTTAAGTCTGGTGGCTCAGGTAAGGTGCTCATTCCTTATCAGGCTACAGGTGCCATCATCATCCCTCAGGATGCTGTAGTCGAGGTGCAGGATAAGTACTTTGTTTATAAGGTAGGCAAGGACAACAAGGTAAAATACTCTGAGGTGACAATCGACACTCAGAACGATGGTCAGAACTATATCATCACCTCTGGTCTGTCTAAGGGTGAGCGCATCGTTGTATATGGTGTGACTCAGCTCTCTGAGGGCATGGAGATAAAGCCTATTAGCGAGGCAGACTATGCTAAGAAGATGAAGAAGGCAGAGGAACTTTCAAAGGTGCAGGGCGATGGCGTACTTGCCGTTGTTAAGGCACTGAAGTCATAACAGTTCAAAAAGTTCAATAGTTTTCGTAGCGAGCTTGCTCGCGTTTCGTTTTCGTTTTCGTACGAAGTTAAAAAGTTATGAGATTAGATAATTTTATTAATCGTCCGGTACTCTCAACCGTTATATCCATTCTCGTAGTGATATTGGGTATAATCGGTTTGGTGTCACTGCCTATTGAGCAGTATCCGGATATTGCGCCACCTACCATTGTGGTGCGTGCATATTACCCTGGTGCCGATGCACAGACAGTGCAGAACTCAGTGCTCGCACCTCTTGAGGAGCAGATTAACGGTGTTGAGGGCATGACCTACATGACCTCTTCAGGCACCAACGATGGTTCTGCATCTATCACCGTATATTTTGAGCAAGGCTCTAATGCTGATATGGCTCAGGTCAACGTCCAGAACCGTGTCTCTCAGGCTTCATCACTCCTACCTGCCGAGGTAACCAAGGGTGGTGTGACTGTCCAGAAGCGACAGACATCTACTGTGCTCATCATGGGTCTTACCTCGCCTGACGACCGCTATGACGAGAAGTTCCTGGGCAACTATGCCGACATCAACATCATACCTGAGATGAAGCGTATCAACGGTATCGGCGACTGTGAGTCTATTGGTCTGAAGTCTTACACTATGCGTCTGTGGCTCGACCCAGTCAAGATGCACGACCTCAAACTCATGCCGTCAGATGTCATCAATGCCCTTGCCGAGCAGAATATCGAGGCTGCTCCAGGTAAGTTTGGTGAGCAGTCTGACAAGCAGTATGAGTACTCCATGAAATATACTGGTCGTCTGAAGACGCCAGAGGAGTTTGGCAACATGATTATCAAGACCGATGAGTTTGGTCATGTACTGCGCGTCAAGGATGTGGCAAACGTAGAGATGGGTGCACTTTACTATTCTGTGTTTACTCAGCTCGATGGTCATCCCTGTGTGATGATGATGGTTACACAACGTGCAGGTTCCAATGCTACCCAGATAGCCAATGACGTAAAGAAGACTGCCGAGCGTCTCTCAAAGGACTTCCCTCCGGGCATGGAGATACAGTTCATGCAGGATGTAACCGAGTTCATCCAGGCATCACAGCATGAGGTGTATAAGACACTCGTTGAGGCACTTATCCTTGTGTTCATCGTGGTGTTCATCTTCCTGCAAGACTTCCGTTCTACGCTCATCCCTATGGTTGCCGTGCCTGTGTCATTGATAGGTACCATGTTTGTCCTCAGTGTCGTAGGCTTCTCACTCAACCTCCTTACCCTGTCAGCCCTTGTGCTTGCCATCGCCATCGTGGTCGATGATGCCATCGTGGTTGTAGAGGCTGTGCACGCTAAGCTCGATATGGGCTATAAGAGCGCACGCAAGGCAAGTATCGATGCCATGAGCGAGATTTCAGGTGCCATCATCTCTATTACCCTCGTGATGTCAGCGGTGTTCATCCCTGTATCATTCATGAGTGGTACCACAGGTACCTTCTATCGTGAGTTCGGTATCACTATGGCGGTATCAATCGTCATATCAGCCATCAATGCGCTCACCCTTTCACCAGCCCTGTGTGCTATCTTGCTGAAGCCACATAGTGAGGAAGGAGAGCACAAGCATGGCTTCAAGGAGCGTTTCTTCGCAGGCTTCAATGCCTCTTACGAGAAGATTCAGAATAAGTACCAGAAGGTTGTCTCAACCATCGTCCATAAGGGTTGGATAGCCCTCGCAGCAGTCATCATCGGTATGGCGGCGCTGGTTGTTGAGGCTATGACCACCAAGACGGGTCTGGTGCCTGATGAGGATACTGGTACCGTATTCGTTACCGTATCTACCCCTCCTGCTACCTCTTTGCAGAAGACTAATAAGGTGATGGACCAGATTCAGCGTATGCTC
>JAEEVS010000107.1:0-4373 GCA_016290975.1 Prevotella sp.
GTGGGAGAATTTAGGAATAGCTCACACAGAGGCCGGGTTTCTAATTTCTCGCAGATGGCGCTGAGGACGCAGATTTTTACAATGGTCCCGCTGATTGCAACGCCACACTTCGATTGCGATGCCACACTTTAAAAGAGAGAACCTTTAGGTCGAAGAAATAGCAGAAATGGCAGAAATATTATTTCCTTGATTCCTTGGTTCCTTAGAATAAAGATACCCGCTGCGAGATTTCTTGGTCTAAGGAATTGGAGAACTTAGGAATATTTACGCAATCCTTGGTTCCTTACAAAGGTATGTCACTTTAGGGTCGTCCGAGACGTTCCTTGCACCCGGAAGCACCCGAAGATGACGTTGGAACGAATGGTAGATGACGTCGGTTAAAAAGTGCCGCCATCCTCACGGACAGCGGCACAGAAATCGATTTTTTGAACTTAAACCCTTGAAAGGGCAATATGAATATTAACGCGTTTAAATTTCTTCGTCCATATCGAAGTCATCCTCGCGACTGAGTACCTCATCATCGCCTACGCTGAAGTCGTCGTCTGTGAGGTTAATCTCACCACTTCCAGAGCCGTCGAATGTAGCTGGTGAGCTGGCGAGCATCTGATGGGTAGCGATCTTTACTACCAACAATTCTGGATTAATATATGTCTTTTTCATATTATCTTCTTTTATATTAAACACGAATTACCATTAATTAGTCACGAATTACTCATTAATTACTTAATGATAACTTTTTTACCATTCACAATATACAGACCCTTGGTGGGCTGAGCAACCTTGCGGCCCTGCAGATCAAAGAACTCACCGTTCTCAGCGTTCTGAGCCTTGACAGTCTCAATTGCCGTAGCTTCTTCATTGTCGAAGTTGAAGTCAATACGAGCAGCAGCGATAGTTGTCTGCAGATAAGCCTTATCGGTATTAACAACAGCACCATTAGCCTTGTAGAAGCCTACTACACCACTCTTCTTACCCAGCACGTAATTGGTCTTACCTGCACCAGCATCAGTAGCGACAGCAGCACCAGTACCACGAACGAAGATGTTACCAGTAACGTCGTCAGCAGTAGCAGCTACGGGCACGTCCTTTGACACGGCACCTACTGTAGAGCGCAGCAGCACGCCAGTACCAGCAGGAACTTTGTTCACCTTTGTCAGCGTGATATCGCCTGCACTCTCCTTAGCAATGTATGCCTCAACACCAGTAACACCTGAGAAGTCGAGAGCTACGTCGCTAGCGAATGTAGCCAGACCAGCAGTAGAAATGCTAACAGGAACGGAAGAGGTATTCAGATATACCTTCAAGCCCGCAAAACGATTTGTTCCTTCTTTTCCTGTGATTACTACAGAAGTATAGCCTGTAACATCAGCATACCAAGTTTTCTCACTGTTTAGATAATCACCATTCGCAACATACATTGTTCCATTCCATTGAGCTCCAGAAGCAGGTTCTGTGAACACTATCTTTGTGATATAACTGCCGGCCGGTGCAGTTACAGTGAGTGTATTGTCTTTATAAAATCGAATATAACCCGCATCATAGCGTGGCAAAGTTTGACTTTCAGCTTTTGCAATTGAAATGCTTACGCCATAGGCGTCAGTCTTATCGGTAGAGGTAACATCGGGTTGAGCATAATCATCGCTACCCGTTCCTTTTGGTGAAAGTCCAAAGTATGAATAGCCAAAACCGCTCATTACGTCAGTAACATTGCTGGTCAATTCTGCATGATTAACAGTAACAGCAATTGCTTTGTTAATTGCATTATATGTTGATGTGGCATCACCTGTGACAGAAATACTTGTCGTACCAGTAGCTATACCATTGACGGTTATCACCTTCGTTGATGAGTTGTAGCTAACGGTGGCAACAGCCTCGTCATTTGATAAAAAATTCAGCGTGCCATCATAGTTTGTTGTCAGTTGCAGAGTTGTTGACTGTCCTGCTGTTACTGTAGCAGTTGCTGGATTAACTGTCCATGTGGCAGTTTCACCGCTACCTGAACTTGCAGTAGTCACTACGACCTTTGAAACCCACATACCAGTACTTCCTGAGTTTCTATAAAGACGAATCTTAGTTCCTCCATTAGCAGCTGCAGGTACTGTAATTTCAAAATCAGTAGGTGTACCATTTGATTCAAGGACATCAGTGTCTGTTTTTAATGTTTGTGTTGCAGTTGTACCAAAATCTACGCCTAAAACAGCTGTAGTGGAAGTTGTACGGAACGCACCGATTGTTACTTTGTCACCAGTTTTTAATGCTTCGTCAAGAGTAATCTCAATATAATAAGTATTAGAGAATCCCTTATTCATTTTTAAACACCAGTTTCCCTTTTGTGATGCACCAACAACGATGTTTGAGTTACCACCCTTTGCCTCGGCTGTTCCGCCTGTCTCATTAGCAGTAGTTGTCGAGCCAGTACCATCCCACGAGTAAATCGTGGTATCCGCCCACGCACTACCTCCCACTATCAGGGCACATAGCAGGAGCATCGTTTTAAGTAAACTTGTTTGTTTCATAATCATTGAATTTTAGTTGTTATTTTGTTTGTTATTATTAGTCATCATAATCGCCATCTTTAATGCTAGCATTTTCATTCATGAAACCACGATCAGAGACAGCGAGCATCTGCTGAGTCTCAATACGCACGACATTCATTACTGGATTGATATATTCTTTCTTCATAGTTATGTCCTCCATGTTTACTTAATGATTACCTTTTTACCATTCACGATATACAGACCCTTAGTGGGCTGAGCAACACGGCGACCCTGCAGGTCGAAGCAATTATCATTTATCAGTTTTTCGTTATCATTTAGACGTGTAGCGTCGCTAATGCCTGTTACATCATCCTCGAACGAGAACTCCAGATAGTCACGAGCTCCTGCAGCAGTCACATCGTAGCTGGTGTGCAGATAAGCACGATTAGCTTTCAGATTGCCACTGCTTGCCTTTTTGAACTGGCCGCTCTGCAGAATGTAGTTGTATTTTCCATCGCTTTCCCAAGTAACTGGAGTCTTTACGGTAACACCAATCAGTTCGTTTTCTGTTACTGCCGAAGCGCTGGCAATCACGGGAACGTCGTAAGTGTCAGGTGTTGCACAGTACAGAATGACACCTGTATTGGCAGGAACTTTGTCCACCTGGGTCAGCGCCACCTTGCCACCTTCTACCTTTGCTTTATAGGCCTTCACATCAGTATCTGTGAAGTCAAGGGCATAAGCAGAGCAATAAGCAGCATACTTGGAGGCTCCAACAGTAACTTTATCTGTCCTAGGTGTTAACTTAATATTGCCCAGAGCCACATTGCCTTTATCTTTAGTCACATAGATCCACTTAATAAATCTTACATCTGCAGCAAGATTATCGAAGGTTTCAGATTGTTTGCTACCACTAACACTCTCATAAGACTTTAAATCAGTAAATGACGAACCATTGGCAGAGGTTTGTACCTTAAAAGTTCCACCAGAGAATGAATTTCCTTTAATATCATAGGTCAGTATGCCTGGGGCCTCGTCTACAGCCAAAAGAACATAATTACCAGTGCTTGCAAAACTCAATTTTGGAGAAGAACCGTAATCATCCCCTAGTCCGCTTTGTGCTAGATATGAATTATTTGTTATATCCCCTTTTACTCCATCGAAAGAGAAAGGAAGAGCATGCGAATCACCATAAATAACAGTAATGGATGTTATTTGCACAATGCCAGTTTTATCTCCTGAAGAATGACCAACAGTAAATGTTGCAGATGTTTTTCCATTAACATTTATACACTTGGTCCCTGAAGTATAGTCGCTACCACCATACTGCAAAACGCCATTGTTATCAATTGCATAAGTGAAAGTAACAGCCTTTAAGACACCGCTGGTAGTGGTTATGGTAACCGTACCGCTATTACTTTCATAATGTCTCCAACTTTTATTGGTTTCATAATACTTACTGTTATTGCCATTAGTCAGTCCTGTTGCGGTAATATCTGAATTAATAATAATGCTTGAATATGCAGTCTTATCAGCCCAACTATTAGTAGATGCATATGTCTCTACGGAGAGAACAACAGTAGTATCTGCCCACGCACTCGTTCCCACGAACAGGGCGCATAAAAAGAGTAGAGATTTTAAGAGTAAAAGTTTTTTCATAATAATTGTATTTTAATGATATTTGTTAGTTATTTTTGTTCTTAGTCCTTAATGTATGCCGCAATCGGCAATACGGGTACAAAATTACAAATTATTATTATAACTACCAAATTTTGAACAAGGTTTTTTAACGGATTGTTCCTGGAATGGCGAAATATGGGAGGTTATAAAGTTATAACTTATAACTCCTGACATTTACATTTTCGTAAGTTATGGGATGCCTTGGACGGTGATGAA
>JAEEVS010000108.1:0-52376 GCA_016290975.1 Prevotella sp.
GGCATAGTGGATGATGACAACACCTCCACCACACGCCGACTCACCAGGATGATAGACTCCTTCCAGAATTCTCATGTCGTGGCACATTATCCCACCGTTGATGACGCTCGTCGTGCCATTCAGCGTAATGAGATTTATGGCTTTGTCTATTTTCCCCAACATCTTACCAGCGACATTATTAGTGGTCGCCAGCCCCGCATGTCGGTCTATTACACCAACACATCAATCACTGTAGGCGCTTTACTCTTTAAGGATATGAAGACCATGTGCACACTTGCAAACGCTGGAGTGGGGCGCACCACTATGCGAGCACGTGGATTCACCCCCGAGCAGATAACAGCTTACCTTCAGCCCATCTCCCTCGATATGCACATGATAGGCAATCCATGGGTAAACTATCAGTTGTTCCTATGTGCAGCCTTTGTTCCTGCCATGTTTATGCTCTTCATCTTCCTGCTTACCACCTATTCTCTTGGTACCGAGATAAAGTTTGACCGACATAAGGAGTGGCTCGCCACAGCCGATAATAATATATTCAAGGCGGTGTATGGCAAACTCCTGCCTCAGACTCTCACCTTCAGCCTCATCATGTTTGTGTCTATGTCATACATGTTTGGCATACTTCATTTTCCAGCTCCTGGTGGCGAGTGGCGACTCATGCTTTTGGCTCTTCTCGGCGTACTTGGTGCTCAGGGTTTTGCTGTTTTCCTCTATGGTCTCATACCATCCCTTCGTATGTCTATGAGTGTATGCTCACTGCTCGCCGTGCTCAGTTTCTCTATGGTTGGTGTTGCCTTTCCAGTCTATGCTATGGACTCACCCCTGCAGGCTATTGCATGGATATTCCCTATGCGTCATTATTACCTCATCTATCAGTTGTGCGTGTTCAATACCTATCCACTCTCTGACGCTATAGCACATATTCTCATGCTCATACTTTTTGCCCTCCTGCCACTGCTGGTTATGAGACGTATGCGTAGGGCAGTTAACGAATTTGGATATCAGGCATGAAATATTTTGATTACATAGTATCCGAATTCAAGACCATCCTAAAGGATGAGGGCGTGATGTTGTTCTTCCTCTTCCTGCCTTTGGTCTATCCTTTGCTATATTCATGGATTTATAATAATGAGGTGACACGTGAGGTGCCCATAGTAGTGGTCGACGATTCTCATACCTCACTCAGTCGCGAGTATATTCGCAAAATAGATTCCTCTCCTGATGTTTGCGTAGCCATGCAGTGCCGTAGCATTATGGAGGGTAGGGATGCTATTGGTCACGGCGAGGCTTATGGCGTGGTTTATTTCCCTCGTGACTTCGAACTGAAGTCCGTCAGGGGCGAACAGACTCATGTAGGCTTATATTGCGACATGAGTTACCTGCTCAACTACAAGGCTATCTACCAGACGGTGAATAAGGTGAACATTGAGATGTGGAGTAAGTTGCAACGCAGAATGCAGTCTAAGATTACCATGCGCGACGAGGCTGTTGCCATTCATCCACTGGAGTTTGACGAAGTGCCTATCTTCAATGTCACTGGTGGCTACGGCAACTTCATTCTCCCTGCTGTGCTCGTGCTGATTATCCAACAGGCGCTGCTACTTGGTGTGGGCATGTTGGCAGGCACGAGAAGAGAATTGCTCTATCAGTCTAAAGACGAGCCTGCTCCCACGCCTCTGGCTGAACTCCTTGGTCGTGCTACCGCCTATTTCCTTATCTTTGCTGTCATGCTTGCGTGGATTACGCTCATCGTGCCCCGCATTTTCGGTTTTGTGAGTCTGGTGCATGCCCTCGATCTCTTCATGCTCCTTCTGCCTTATCTTGTGGCGTGTGTGTTCTTTGCCATGTTTATGGGCAACCTTGTTTCCTATCGTGAGAGTGTCATGCTTGTGGTGGTTTATACTTCTTTGCCTCTGCTCTTTCTCAGCGGTGTCAGTTGGCCACAGAGCAGTATGCCTCCCTTCTGGCAGGGTGTATCTTACCTCTTCCCAAGCACCTTTGCTATTCGCGGTTTTATACGAATGAACTCAATGGGAGCCTTGCTTGGTGACTGTATCGGTGAGTGGATTACTCTATGGTTGCAAGCGGTAGCTTATTTCCTACTGATAATAGCTATTAACAAAATGAATATTTCGAAATTCCTGAACAACAAGGGTGCTACTGCTACACTCCTTGCGCTCGTGTGTGTAACGTCGCCAACCCATGCTGCTGACGACCTCACCCTGTGGTATAACCGTCCCGCTCAGTATTGGGAGGAGGCACTACCTATCGGCAACGGTAGGATAGGGGCTATGATTTCAGGCAGTGTGGAGACCGACACCCTGCAACTCAACGAAGACACCTTCTGGAGTGGTAGTCCTTACAACAACTACAACGCTAACTGCTTGCCACATCTGCAAGAAATGCGTGACCTTATAGCGCAGGGTACTGCAGAGGGATATATAGGTGCCCAGAAACTTGCCTTGCAGAATATTGTGGCTGACATTGACAAGACTGGGCACGGTATGGCTTATGAGTCTGTAGGCAGACTTCTACTAACTTTCGGACATTCTTCCTATACAAACTATCGTCGTTGGTTAGACCTCTCTACCGCTACGGCTGGTGTATCATACGACTGCAACGGCATAACCTACGAGCGTACATATTTCTCTTCTTTCATTGATAAGATTATTTTTGTGCGCCTCACGGCAAAAAAGAAGGGCAAATACATCAACCCCATAAAGGAGAAGGATGTGCTTACGCCTAAGTTTAAGTTTCTTGCGCCAGAGAAGAATGATCGTGTGAAGATTGATATTGAAAAGGGCGACCCTTCAATGATTGTCATTAAGAGTTCTCTTGTTAAGGATTCTATGGAGCATGTGGCAAACAAGGTAGAATGCTATACCCTCGTACGTTTCATACAAGATGATAAGGGTATCTCTATGATAATTAGTATGGGTACAAACTTCACAGGGTTTGCTAATGGTTTTGCAAGTGCTAAGGAGAAAGCTGCATACTATATGGATGCTTTCAGTAAAAAGGTGAAGACATTTAACTATGGTCAGTATCATACTAACTATCATGAGCGTGCACTCTACGACCATACGTGGAAGTATAAGAAGATGTTTAATCGCGTCACTCTCGACCTTGGATGTGATTCCGTTCAGGCAGCTAAGGATACAGAGACACGCATCAGGGAGTTTTCCACCTCTCACGACCCCTCTCTTGTGGCTTTGTATTTCCAGTTCGGTCGCTATCTGCTCATCTCTTCCTCACAGCCCGATACGCAGCCAGCCAACCTGCAAGGTATATGGAATCCTGATGCGAGACAATATCCTGCCTGGGACTCAAAATACACCACCAACATCAACGTTGAGATGAACTACTGGCCTGCTGAGGTCACCAACCTCTCAGAGTGTCATGAGCTGTTCCTCAAGATGGTTAAGGAAGTAAGCATCTCTGGTCAGGAGACAGCCCGCAAGATGTATGGTGCTCGTGGATGGGTTCTTCATCATAACACCGACTTGTGGCGTGCTACTGGAGCGGTAGATAATCATATTGCAGCCATCTGGCCTACTGGTGGAGCGTGGTTCTGTTCACATCTGTGGGAACACTGGCTCTTCACTGGCGATAAGAATTTTCTGCGCGAGTATTATCCCGTGATGAAGGGTGCCTCACAGTTCTTCCAGGACTATCTCTATCGCGACCCTGTCAGCGGTTATATGGTGGCAGGACCATCTGTGTCACCTGAGAATCACCCAGGTATAGCCAGTTATATAGACGAGAAGACTGGTAAGAAACAAAATTGTGCCGTCTTTTCTGGTATCACTATGGATAACCAACTCATCTTTGACCTCCTGCGTAACACAGCTCAGGCTGCTCGTGAACTTTCTGTTGATGCAGCCTTCGCAGATAGCCTTGATGCCCTTCGTGCCCAACTTCCTCCTATGAAGATAGGCAGATACGGACAGTTGCAGGAGTGGTTGCAGGATTGGGATCAGGAGTATAGTTCTCACCGTCATATCTCTCATCTTTGGGGTGCCTTTCCTGGCAATCTTATCTCGCCTTACTCTACTCCTGAACTCTTCAGGGCAGTGCGCAAGTCGCTTATAGGTCGAGGCGATGCCTCACGTGGTTGGTCTATGGGTTGGAAAGTGTGTCAGTGGGCACGTCAGCACGATGGCAACCATGCACTCCAACTCATCAAAAACCAGTTGAAACTCAAGAGCCCTAACGCCTCAATGAAAGACCCTGACGGAGGTACCTACGCCAATATGTTCGATGCACATCCGCCATTCCAGATAGACGGCAATTTCGGCTGTTGTGCAGGTATCGCCGAGATGCTTGTACAGAGTCATGACGGCGCCATTCATATCTTGCCAGCCCTCCCTGATGAGTGGGCAAAGGAAGGATGCGTTACAGGACTGCGTGCTCGTGGAGGTTTCGAGATAGTGAAACTCCAGTGGCGCGATGGTAGGATAAACCACCTTGTCATAAAGTCAACCCTCGGTGGCAATCTCCGTCTGCGCACCACTGATCCCCTATACACCGTCAAGCGCACCAAGGTTCCCGTACCTTATCACCCTGCCCGTCACACCACTAAGATAGACCTCATCCCAGTGTCCTATAATAATCAACTCTCTGACATCCCCACCACCGCTGATGAACAAATCGAAATCGTCACTGCAGGAACGAAATTCTAAGGAAAAATGACCCAAGAACAAATCATATCCAAACTTACCGCTGTTTGTGCTCGTGCCGAACACTGCAAGGATGATATGCTCAGGCGAATGCAGCGTTGGCAGGTGGACGAGGCAACGCAGAGAGAGGTGATAAGTTATCTGGTTAAGGAAAAGTATATTGACGAAGAACGCTACGCCAGATTCTTCATCAACGATAAAATAAAGTATAATCGTTGGGGCAGGCGCAAGGTAGAGCAGGCTCTGTATTTCAAGCATATTCCGCGTGAGGTTTATGAGCCCTTGCTTGATGATGTAGCGAACGAAGATTTCGAATCCGTGCTACTGCCTCTGCTTCAGAATAAAGAGAAGAATCTCAAATATGCCAACGACTATGAAAAACGTATGAAACTCCTTCGTTTTGCCATGCAGAGGGGGTTCAGTTATGAGCAGGCAGATAAGTGTATAAATATGCTATAATGACACTTTGCCTGTCTTGAATTTATGCCACCAATTTTTGAGTTCCTGGTATGCTGATACCTGCTCCTTATGCTGTATGGAGGTGAAGGTGAGTTCCTCAGGAGCTGGACCATACTGGTCAGGGAAAATTATCATGAGGTTGGTGCCATGATAGTATTCGGTAATCTCTTCTGGCAGTTTGTCAATAGCAGCCTTATATGATACGGTGCCCTGACGTGCAGTGACTATTACGAGCATGTGGTCGTCAGGGGTGTTTGCTGCTACGTCTCTCAGTCCTATCCACTTCGCCATTTCTATATATTCAGCCCTTACGTGGGCATGGCGATGCCTCACATATTGCTGTATGAGGGCGTTGGTGGTGGTGGTGGCATGGAACACAATCTTGCACTCCAAAGCCTTGGCAAGGCGACACAGTCTTTCGAGCCAGCGGTAGAAGCCTGGCTCATATTCTGCCCTCGATGGCACTGCCACTTGTATTGCCCTGAGGGTTGAGAAAGGCTGTCCGCAACGGGCAATGATAATCTGTCGTGAGAGGTTATTGAATACGCTCTGTGCAAACTCACCCCAGAACACTCGTTTTGAGTTGGGATGAAGGTGCACACCGAGTATTATCTCTGAGCAGTCATACTCTTTGAACGCATGCTTGATGCCGTTGCCTATGTTGGTGGCAAGTCGCACCTGTGTCTGTATCCTTACATCTGCAGCGTTGGCTGTCTGGGTTACATGCTTGAGCAGCTGCTGTCCCTTGCGCTGGTTGGTTTCAGCATCCTCATCGTCATACACCACGTTTAGGGCTATTAGTCCGCGATTTAGTTCACGGTTGCGCATCATGATAGCGAGGTGCATGAGGGTGTCGCAGGTTTCGGGATACTTGACTGGTATAAGTATTTTCTCGTCGTCGAATTTACTGTCCAGACGGTGATGGTCTGAGAGTTTGTTCTTTTCCTCCCTAAGTACGAGCGCACGGGCTGAGTTTTCAGTGGTGATGGTTGAGATGATGCAGGTGAAGAGTATCATCATTACTACGCCGTTCATCATGCCGTCGTCAACGATATAACCGCTGCCGTCAGCCTTAGCCATGCTAACACCTATCATTGCCATGGCTATAGAGCCCGCTGCATGGGCTGAGGTGAGTCCGAACATGAAATGTCCGTCAAGCCACGACAGACGAAAGAGCAGACATGATATGTAAGAGGCGAGTGCCTTACCCAGTGTTCCCATGATTACTATGACCATGACGATGAAGAGCACTTCTGTCTGCATCATGAGTCGTATATTGATTAGCATTCCCACACCTATAAGAAAATAAGGTATGAAGAGTGCGTTGCCTATGAACTCTATGCGGTTCATCAGTGGCGACATGGTTGGTATGAAGCGGTTTAGAATAAGTCCGCTGATGAATGCTCCCACAACGCCCTCTATGCCTATCATCTCGCAGCTGGCTGCACTCATAAACATCATCGCCATAACGAAGATATACTGCATGACGGCATCGCTGTATCGTCTCAGGAACCATCGCGTGAGGTGGGGTATTACATAAAGCATTGCCATGCAGTAGGCAGCGAGTTTTATGACAAATACTGGCCAGAAATGCCATTCCCCTCCAGCACTATGTGAACCAGCCACAGCGGCTACCACTACGAGCGAGGTGAACAGTGAGAGCATAGAGGCACCTACGGATAGGGTGGTTACGTTATGCTTCTGCAAACCGTAACGTGCCACGATGGGGTAGGCTATGAGCGTGTTTGATGCCATGATACATGATAGCAGCATGGTGGCAAGCGGACTATAGCCCAGTATGGTGATGCCTGCTACGTAGGTAATAGAGAATGGTACCAGGAAGGTGAGCAAGCCGAATATGCCCACATGTCTGAGGTGTTGCTTCAGTCCCTCGAGGTCCATCTCCAGTCCTGCAAGGAAGATGATATAGAGCAAGCCTACGCGCCCGAATAGTTCGAATGATGAGTCACGCTCAAGTATGTTAAAGCCATATCTGCCTATAATGACACCAGCCAACACCATTCCTATGATATGAGGTATGCGAAATTTGCTCATCACTATTGGGGCGATGAGTATTATCATTAGCACAACGAAAAAAGCTATCGTTGGACTTGATATGGGGAGTAGTCCTGACATTTTCACTGCAAAGGTGCAAAAAAAAACTGAAATATGCTAATGTTTACACATTTTTTTGTACTTTTGCAAGCAAATATAAACGAATTTAAACGTAAAAAGAAAATACTAACAAAGATGAAAGTAGCAATTGTAGGCGCATCAGGCGCAGTAGGACAGGAGTTTCTCCGTGTACTTGATGAAAGAAATTTTCCACTTGACGAACTGGTATTGTTTGGCTCACAGCGTTCTGCTGGCACCAAATACACCTTCCGTGGTAAGGAATATGAGGTGAAACTGCTTCAGCATAACGACGACTTCAAGGATGTTGACATAGCCTTCACATCAGCTGGTGCAGGCACATCAAAGGAGTTCTGTGAGGACATCACCAAGTATGGTGCAGTGATGATTGACAACTCCAGTGCCTTCCGCATGGACAACGATGTGCCTCTCGTCGTGCCTGAGTGCAACGCTGAGGATGCGCTTAACCGTCCTCGTGGCATCATAGCCAACCCTAACTGCACCACTATCATGATGGTGGTTTGTCTGCAACCATTAGAGAAACTGTCTCACATCAAGCGCATTCACATCGCTTCTTACCAGTCAGCATCAGGTGCTGGAGCAGCTGCCATGGCTGAGTTGCAGCAGCAGTATAAGGAACTGGCTAACGACCAGCAGCCTACCGTTAACAAGTTTGCTTACCAGCTTGCCTATAACGTGATTCCTCAGATTGACGTGTTCCAGGACAATGGCTACACCAAGGAGGAGATGAAGATGTTTAACGAGACCAAGAAGATAATGCACACCGACGCTCGCTGTTCGGCTATGTGTGTACGTATCTCTTCGCTCCGCGCTCACTCTGAGGCTGTATGGATTGAGACTGAGGAAAAGATTTCCGTAGAGGCTGCTCAGGAGGCACTGCGCAATGCTCAGGGCGTGACCCTCATCGACGACCCTAAGAAGGTGGGCGCCAAGGCTAATCCTGACGCTACTAAGGAGACTATGCAGGAACTGCCTTACCCAATGCCACTCTACACAGCAGGCAAGGATGATGTGTATGTAGGCAGAGTGCGCGAAGACCTTGCCAACGACAACGGTCTTACCTTCTGGCTCTCTGGCGACCAGATTAAGAAGGGTGCTGCACTCAACGCTGTGCAGATAGCTGAATATCTTATCAAGGTAGGAAACGTAAAGTAGAGGATTTGGATTACAAATATTTAAATAAAATAGAATATCCGGCAGACCTGCGCAAAATGGATGTGGAGGTACTGCCGGATATTTGCCGTGAACTGCGTGACGACATAGTGAAGGAACTGTCCGTAAACCCTGGTCACCTTGCCTCAAGCCTTGGTGTGACAGAACTGACGGTGGCACTGCACTATGTGTATAACACCCCTTACGACCGTATAGTGTGGGATGTGGGCCATCAGGCTTACGGCCATAAGATACTCACGGGCCGACGTGAGATATTCAACACCAACAGAAAACTGGGTGGACTCCATCCGTTCCCTTGTCCTGCTGAGAGTGAGTATGACACCTTCACGTGTGGTCATGCCTCTAACAGCATCAGCGCGGCATTAGGAATGGCTGTGGCTGACAAACTGCAGGGCGAGGAGCGCCACGTGGTGGCTGTCATAGGCGACGGCTCTATGAGTGGCGGACTGGCTTACGAGGGACTGAACAACGTCTCCTCATCGCCTAACGACCTGCTGATAATACTCAACGATAACAATATGTCCATTGACCGTAGCGTGGGGGGCATGAAGCAGTATCTGCTGTCCTTGAACACCAACGAGTCATACAACAAATGGCGTAACAACATAGCCACATGGCTGAGAAGCCGTGGATGGCTTGACGAGGCAACTCGTAAGAAGACCATCCGTCTGGGTAATGCGCTGAAGGCAGCCCTGTCGCCTCAGGCTAACGTCTTTGAGGGCATGAACGTGCGCTACTTCGGACCTGTTGACGGCAACAACGTCAAGGAACTGGTGAGAGTGTTGCGCCAGCTGAAGGGCATGAAAGGTCCTAAGCTCTTACACATACACACCGTCAAGGGCAAGGGCTACAAGCCAGCTGAGCAGGCAGCTACGATATGGCATGCACCAGGCAAATTCGATGCAGAGACAGGCGAACGCATAGAGGAGTCAAGTGACAACCTCCCACCAAAATATCAGGATGTGTTTGGCAATACCCTGCTCGAACTGGCACAGAAGAACCCCAAGATAGTGGGTGTTACGCCAGCCATGCCTACAGGATGCTCGCTCAACATAATGATGGCAGCAATGCCTGATCGCGCCTTCGATGTGGGCATAGCCGAGGGACATGCCGTGACCTTTTCAGCTGGCATGGCTAAGGAGGGACTCATACCGTTCTGCAACATATACAGCGCATTCTCACAACGTGCCTACGACAATATAATACACGATGTGGCGATTGACAAGCTCAATATGGTGATGTGTCTGGATCGTGCTGGCATAGTGGGCGAAGACGGTGCCACACACCACGGAGCCTTCGACCTTGCAGCCCTCAGACCCATACCTAACCTCACCATCTGTGCCCCAATGAACGAGCACGAACTGCGCAAGATGATGTACACAGCCCAGTTGCCCAATCAGGGACCAGTGGTCATACGTTATCCACGCGGACGAGGCGTCAATGTTGACTGGCAGTGTCCGCTCGAGCCGTTAGAGGTGGGCAAGGGTAGGAGAGTGACACCTGAGACTCTCGACGGCGAGGCACGAGAGATTGCCGTGCTCTCTATCGGCGCCATAGGCAATAACGTGCAGAAGGCACTCTCCATGCTGAGCGAGGAGACACAACGCCATGTGGTGCATTACGACATGAGATACCTCAAACCGATAGATACTGACATACTGGACTATGTGGGACAGACCTGCCAGCACGTCATAACCGTTGAAGACGGTGTGAAGGACGGTGGACTGGGTTCTGCAGTGCTCGAATACCTGTCAGCCCATGGCATGCATCCTGAGGTAACGCGTCTCGGTATGCCTACCACCACGTTCGTCGAGCATGGCACCGTGGCACAGTTGCAACACATGGTGGGCATAGACCCCGAAGAAATCTTGGAAGTTATAGAAGTTAACGCTCTTCGAGCTTAGGAGTTATCGCTCGCTAAAGCTCGCTAAGGAGTTAAAGACAAATGCTCTGACTATCATATAGTTTACAGTATTGTCTAAGTGGCTGCAAGCCACGATAACTTCTCTAACTTCTTTAACTCCTCTAACTTCTCAAAAAAAAAACAACTCCTTAAAAAAATGAAGATAATCATAGCAGGTGCACAGGCCGTAGGCAAATACCTCGCATCGCTGCTTAGTCGCAACAGTAGTGAGGATATCATCATAGTCGATGAGGACGCCGAGGCACTGGAGAGTCTGGGACAAGACTTAGACATACTCTCGTTTGAGGCATCGCCCATAAGCATCAAGGCGCTGCGTGCCATAGATACGCAGAATGCCGACCTCTTCATAGCCGTTACCAACGACCAGGAGGTCAACATGTGTGCCTGTGGCATAGCCAAGTCCTTAGGTGCCAAGCAGACCGTTGCAAAGGTGGAGGATTACGAATATGCTTCGCCCAAGAACGAGAGCACGCTGAAGAAGATGGGTATCGACTCAGTCATATACCCTGAGATGCTTGCTGCCCAGGACATTATCAACGGACTGAAGATGTCGTGGGTGCGCCAGCGCTGGGATGTGCACGGTGGTGCCCTGATTATGCTGGGCATCAAACTCAGGGAGAACTGTCACATACTGCACCGTCCGCTCAAGGAGGTGTGTGGAGCCACCGAGCCATATCATGTGGTGGCTATCAAACGAGGCAACGAGACCATCATACCAGGTGGTAACGACACGCTCGAACTCTATGATATGGCATACTTCATGACCACCCGCGACTACATACCTTACGTACGCAAGATGGTGGGCAAGGAAGAATATACCGATGTGAGCAACGTCATGATTATGGGTGGCGGAAAATGCGCCCTGCGCACCGTCCACACCATGCCTGAATACATGCACACCAAGATAATAGAGATTGACCCCCAGCGTTGCGAAAAACTCAACGACCTGTTGCCTGGCAAGGGTGAGCTCGTCATTAACGGCGATGCACGCGACACCTCGCTGCTCCTTGAGGAAGGCATACGCAACACCCAGGCATTCGTGGCGCTCACAGGCAATAGCGAGACCAATATCCTTGCCTGTCTGGCAGCCAAGCGCATAGGTGTGCGCAAGACCGTTGCCGTGGTTGAGAATGTGGACTATATCGACATGGCTGAGAGTCTCGATATAGGCACCATAATCAATAAGAAGGCAATAGCAGCCTCACGCATTTACGAGATGATGCTCGAGGGCAGTGCCACCAATGTGCGCTTCCTCATGCAGGCACGTGCCGATGTGGCTGAGTTTACGGCGCAGAAGGGTTCGCCCATAACCAAGAAGAAAATCTTTGAACTCTCCTTACCAGCAGGATGCACTATCGGTGGACTGGTGCGCGACGGCGAGGGAATGCTCGTCACGGGTGGCACACAGATAGAGGCAGGCGACATCGTGATGGTGTTCTGTCATAACACTGAGGTAAAACGCATCGAGAAACTTTTCAACTGATATGAACTATCGCCTTATCAGCAAAATATTAGGTTCGCTCTTAGTGCTCGAATCGCTCTTCATGCTTATATGTCTCGGCGTTTCGGTGTGGTATAGGGAGTCAGACCTGTTGCCATTCGCCGTTTCCATCGTCATTACGATGGTAGCCGCTGTGGTGTTGCATTATGTAGGCAGAAAGACAGACAGTCTGATGAGACGTCGCGAGGCATTCCTTGTGGTCACGCTGTCGTGGAGCGTGTTCAGTCTCTTTGGTTCCTTGCCCTTCATGCTTGGGGGCTATATAACCAATTTCACCAACGCTTATTTTGAAACCATCTCAGGATTCACCACCACAGGCGCCACCATACTCGATGATGTGGAGTGCCTGCCCCATGGCATACTCTTCTGGCGTTCCTTCACCCAGTGGATAGGCGGTCTGGGAATAGTGTTCTTCACCATAGCCGTATTGCCCTCGCTCGTTGGAGGTTCGGTAAAAGTCTTTGCAGCAGAGGCTACGGGACCGATGAAGTCGAAGCTGCACCCCAAGCTGTCCACCTCGGCAAAATCCATTTGGACCATCTTCTTCACCCTCAGCATAGCCTGCTTCGCAAGTTTCAAACTCTTAGGCATGGACTGGTTTGACAGCGTCAACTACGCCATGACCACCATTGCCACAGGCGGATTCTCTACCCACAATATGAGTATAGAGTATTTCCAGTCGCCAGCATTAGAGTATGTCAGCACACTGTTCTGCTTCCTTTCAGGCATAAACTTCGTGTTACTCTACAGGGCAGTCATAAGGGGTGATTTCCGTGGTTTCTTCAGCAATTCCGAACTCAAGTTCTATTGTCTCATGGTTGCCATCTTCACGGCATTCATCACCTATATGCTCGTCACGCGCAACCACTACGACCTCGAGTATGCCTTCCGTTGTGGCATCTATCAGGTCGTATCATTTATGACCACCACAGGACTGTTCAACGACAATGCTGCCCTGTGGCCCCATGTCACGTGGGTGGTGCTCGCCGTGTGTATGTTCATGGGAGCCTGTGCAGGCAGCACCTCAGGCGGATTCAAGAGCGTGAGGTGTGTCATGCTGCTCAAGGTCATACGCAATGAGTTCCGTCAGATGCTCCACCCCAAGGCAGTCTTGCCTTTGAGGTTTGCAGGCACGAACGTGCCCATGCAGCGAAGGGTTACGCTTCTTGCATTCCTCTCCGTCTATTGTCTGCTGTGCATCATCTGTGCCTTTGCCATGATAGCAGCAGGAGTCGATAACACCAACGCCATAACCATCACCATCTCCACGCTGAGTAATGTCGGACCAACGCTGGGCATGGAGATAGGTCCCACCATGTCGTGGAACGAACTCCCTGATTTTGCCAAGTGGATATGTTCCATCCTCATGCTTATGGGACGTCTTGAGATTTTCTCTGTGCTCATAATCTTCACCCCTACATTCTGGAGAGACAGGTAGGAGTAGTGAGAATAATGGAATAGAAGGGAATAACGAGAATGGTATGATGGAGGTTGAAGGTTAGAGTTTAAAGGTTAAAGGTTAGAGTTTAGAGTATAAAATAAGGTCTGTGGATTCACAGACCTTACTTTGTAATTTATAATTTACTAAACTTTCGCAAGTAGTTAAGTAGATAGGTAGTATCTCAAGAAGTTGAGCACATGCGAAACTTAAATAATTTATCATTTATACAGGAATCGCTTGATGGACTTCTTAGGAGTCTTTTCAAACTCTTCGTCGTGAATCTCGATGTAGGAAACCTTGCAGTAGGCTGGTTGGGTAGCATTGAGTTGCTCAAGGTTCTGCTTCATCTGACGCTCCACGTCGTCGCTGCTCATATTATTGGCAGCGCAGGTCTCGAGGTCAGGGTGCACGAGTGCCACGAGTTTCTGGTCGCGCTGCACGATGATGCTCTCCATCACGAATGGCAGTGAGTTGAGTGAATCCTCTATTTCCTCAGGGAAGATGTTCTGTCCTGAAGGACCAAGGAGCATATTCTTGGAACGTCCCTTGATGAAGACATTGCCTTTCTTATCCATAATGCCGAGGTCGCCAGTGTGATACCACCCATCTTTGTCGAGTGTCTGTTCTGTTGCCTCGTCATTCTTGTAATAGCCCAGCATCACGTTCATGCCACGAGCGAGTATCTCGCCTGGCTCCTTCTGTGGATTCTTAGAGTCTATCTTCACCTCCATGTGTACAACGGCTCTGCCACAAGAGCCAGCCTTGTGGGTCTTCCAGTCGGCATAGGTGATGATAGGCGCACACTCGGTGGCACCATAACCCACGGTGATAGGGAACTGTATATCCTTGAGGAACTGCTCCACCTCCTGATTGAGGGCAGCACCACCAATAATCATCTCGTAGAGTTTGCCTCCGAACGCCTCATACACCTGGTTGTAAATCTTCTTCTTGATCTTAGCACCCAGGATAGGTGTCTTCATCAGCATCTTGATGGTTGGGGTGACCTTAGGGAACACCTTCTTACGTATTATCTTCTCGATGACAAGAGGCACGGCGATGATGATGATAGGTTTGACATCGGTAAACGCCTGAGCCACAACGGCTGGAGAAGGTATGCGCGTGAGATAATAGATGTGACAGCCAGACATAAACTCCTTGATGAACTCAAATGCCATGCCATACATGTGAGCCATAGGAAGGATGGAGATGGTGTTGTCGCCAGGCTTCAACACATCGTCGAGCACCTCGCCAGCGAAGTCGAGGTTGGACCACATGGCACGGTAAGGAATCATAACACCCTTAGAGAAACCTGTGGTGCCTGAGGTGTAGTTGATGATGCAGAGCTGCTCAGGACTTTCCTCCTTATAATAATTAACGGACTCCTTGCGGAAGTATTTGGGGAACTTCTTGCCAAAGAACTCGTTGAGGTGCTCACGGGCATAGGTGAGCTGCTCGGTGCGTGAAATCATCAGCGAATAGTCGATGATGTTGATGATACCCTCGAGGTCGGGCATCTTGGCTGGGTCTATCTGCTTAGCCACCACATCGCCCACGAAGAGCAGTCGTGCCTCAGAGTGGTTGACTATGTGGTGAATCTGGTCGGCAGTGAACTCATGCAGAATAGGAACAGCAATAGCGCCATAGGTGAGGGTAGCAAGGAATGCCACTGCCCAGTTGCTCATATTACGTCCGCAGAGGGCAATCTTGTCACCCTTTTGCACACCACTATTTTCAAAAAGAATGTGTAGTTTTTCAATCTTACGTGCTACATCATGATACTGCAGGGTAGCACCCTTGTAATCGGTTAATGCATCGAGATCCCAATAATTGAGTATGGCTTGCTCGATGCAAGCATTAAAACTGGCTGTCTTTTCCATTTATTGCACAAAATTTCGTATTTTGTGCAAAGGTAGTCATTTTTTGCACACTAACCAAACAAAATGTGCAATTTTTTTTAATACTAATCAAAAAATATAATAAAATGGTGGAGAATGTTCGATGAAAAGGGAAATTTTTATTAACTTTGCAATCTAATGTATAGTTTTTAGACGATAAAATGGGATTTTTTAGTTTTTTCAGCAAAGAAAAGAAGGAAACTCTGGACAAAGGGCTTGAGACGACCAAGCGCAGTGTCTTTGAGAAACTGACGCGTGCAGTGGCAGGCAAGGATAAGGTGGATGACGACGTGCTCGACAACCTGGAGGAGGTGCTCGTGACGAGTGACGTGGGCGTTGACACCACCCTGAAGGTGATAGAGCGAATAGAGGAGAGAGTGGCAAGGGACAAGTATGTTTCGACGTCAGAACTCAACAATATACTGAGAGAGGAAATCGTAGGACTCCTGGAGGAGTACGATAACGGGAACGTTAACGGGAACGGGAACGGGAACGATAACGAAGTACAAGGTGACAAGGTACAAGGTACAAAGGGGGGTGACGGGACGTCAAAGCCTTATGTGATACTCGTGGTAGGAGTGAACGGTGTGGGCAAGACCACCACGATAGGTAAGCTTGCCTATAAGTTTAAGCAGGCAGGCAAGAAGGTGTATCTCGGTGCGGCTGACACCTTCAGGGCAGCAGCCGTAGAGCAGCTTGTGGCATGGGGCGAGCGAGTAGGGGTGCCAGTGGTTAAGCAGCAGATGGGCAGTGACCCAGCGAGTGTGGCTTACGACACCCTTGCATCAGCCAAAGCCAACGGTGCCGATGTGGTGATAATAGACACGGCAGGCAGACTGCACAACAAGGTGAACCTCATGAACGAGTTGAAGAAGATAAAGGACGTGATGAAGAAGGTGATGCCAGAGGCACCAGACGAGGTGCTGTTAGTGCTCGACGGCTCAACAGGTCAGAATGCCTTTGAACAGGCTCGTCAGTTTGCTAACGTAACGCAGATAACCAGTCTTGCAATAACCAAGCTCGACGGCACTGCCAAGGGCGGTGTGGTGATAGGAATATCAGACCAGCTCAAGGTGCCAGTGAAGTATATAGGACTGGGCGAGGGCATGGAAGACCTTCAGGAATTTGACAGAAGGGAGTTTGTGAACAGTCTGTTTGGAGAGTGAAGCAGGGCAGGATAGACATAGTAACGCTCGGTTGCTCAAAGAACCTCGTGGATAGCGAGAGGTTGCAGCGACTCTTTTGGAAGAAAGGGTATGAATGCCACATCGACGCTACGGAGGTGGAGGGTGATACCGTGGTGATAAACACCTGCGGATTCATAGGCGACGCCAAGGAAGAGAGCGTGAACACCATACTGGAGTTTGCAGAGGCGAAGGAGCAGGGCGAGATAGACAGGCTTTATGTTATGGGATGCCTGTCGCAACGCTACCTGAAGGAACTGCAGACAGAGATACCCGAGGTGGACAGATACTACGGCAAATTTGACTGGAACCAGCTTGCCGAAGCACTGCCCACGGTGGGCGAAGACCAGACGCTGAAGCATGACAGATACGGCACGGACAAGCCACGCCACTACCGTTATATAAAGATTTCAGAAGGTTGTGACCGCCACTGTGCCTATTGCGCCATTCCGCTGATAACGGGAAAGCACGTGAGCAGACCCATAGAGGAGATACTCGACGAGGTGAGAGAGCTGGTGAGCGAAGGCACGAAGGAGTTTCAGATAATAGCCCAGGAGCTGACCTATTACGGCATAGACCTCTACGGCAAGAGACGGATAGCCGACCTGATAAGGCAGATGGCAGACATCGAGGGTGTGGAGTGGATAAGGCTGCACTATGCTTACCCCAACCAATTCCCTATGGAACTGCTTGAGGTGATGAGAGAGAAGGGGAATGTGTGCAAGTATATGGACATAGCCTTGCAGCATATCTCAACATCGGTGTTGACGAGGATGTGTCGTAACACCACCAAGGAAGAGACCATGAACCTCATCAGCAGACTGAGAGAAGAGGTGCCAGGCATAACGCTCAGAACCACGCTGATGGTGGGATTCCCTGGTGAGACGGACGAGGAGTTCGATGAACTGGTGGAATTTGTGAAGTGGGCACGCTTCGAGCGTATGGGAGCCTTTGCCTACTCAGAGGAAGAGGGTACATACAGTGCCGAGCACTACAAGGACGATGTGCCAGAGGAGGTGAAACAGCAGAGACTCGACAAACTGATGAGGGTGCAGCAACGCATATCAGCCGAACTGATGGCAGAAAAGATAGGCAAGACCTTCAAGGTGATAATAGACCGACAGGAGGGCGACTGGTATGTGGGCAGAACAGAATACTCTTCGCCAGAGGTTGACCCTGAGGTGCTGATACATATAGACGAGAATTTGGAGATAGGACAGTTCTATGAGGTGGAGATAACGGGATCGGAGGAGTTTGACCTTTACGGAAGTACAAGGTGACACGGGAACGGGAACGTTAACGGGAACGAAAACGAAAACTACTAAAGTATAAAAGGATGAACAACAAGGAGTTTATAGCAGCATTGGCCCAGAAGACGGGACTGCCTGCTGGTGATGCACAAAATGTGGTGAGGACAGCGATGCACGGCATTGTTGACCTGCTGTGTGAGGACAATTCAGTTGCTGTGTCAGGATTGGGCACATTCGACGTGAAGAAGCGTATGGAGAGAGTGATAGTCAATCCCGCTTCAGGTCAGAAGATGCTCGTTCCACCAAAACTCGTAGTGAACTTCAAACCAAGAACATCATTAAAAGATAAGATAAAGGGATAATTATGGCAACAATAAAAGATATAGCAAAGCTTCTTGTGGAGAAGCACAAGATGTCTATGGCGATAGCAGATGATTTTCTGCAGAACGTGGTAGAGGTAATCAACGACGGATTGCTTCAGGACCGTATAGTAAAGATTAAGGGCTTCGGCACCTTCAAACTCCAGGAGGTGAAGGAACGCAGTTCGGTAAACGTGAACACTGGTGAGAGAGTGGTTATAGCTGCTCACGACAAGATAACCTTCACCCCCGATGCCGTTATGCGCGATATGGTTAACAAGCCATTCGCTCATTTCGAGACCGTCATAGTTGACGGCAACGAGACTCCAGCACCTAAGAAGGAAGAGGTGAAGAAGGAAGAGGTAAAGCCAGTTGAGGAGCCTAAGAAGGAAGAGGTAAAGCCAGTTGAGGAGCCTAAGGTTGTAGAGCCTAAGAAGGTTGTAGAAGAACCTAAAAAGGAAGAACCCCAAAAGGTAGAGCCTAAGAAGGAAGAACCTAAGAAGGTAGAGCCTAAGGTTGAGGTTGAGGTGAAAGAAGAGCCAGTAGCAGAGGAGTCTTCAAGCAAACTGAAGTATGTGGTAGCAGGTGTAATCTGTGCTGTAGTGCTATGTGTGGCAGGCTATTTCGCCTCAAATAAGGGAGGAGAAGCTCAGCAGCCACAGAAGGTAGAGGTAGCCAAAACTCAGCAGGAAGAAGCAGCCAAGAAGGCACAGGCAGAAACTCAGGCAAAGGCTCAGGCTCAGCAGGCACAACAGGCACAGGCAGAAGATTTCGACAAATATAATAAGGACGCACGTGTGAAGTACGGCGCTTATTCAATAGTAGGAGTAGATACTATAGTCACCGTTTACAAGGGACAGACACTCAAGGGAATATCCAAGGCTTATCTTGGTCAAGGAATGGAGTGTTATGTAGAAGCCTTCAACGAAACCAAAGAGGTGAAGCCTGGCGACAAGGTTCGTATTCCTAAGCTGAAGGTAAAGAAAAGAAGCAAGAAATAGTAGGAAGAAGTAGGTATAAAGATATATGATATTTCATGAAATGGCATCGTCACAAGACTCTCCATTACGCATGTTTGCTGAGTTTGACGGTGATATAAACAAAATATTCGGTGCAGGCAAGGAGGGCGATATGCCCGTCCTTATCACCCGTAACATGGTGAATTTCCCTGGTGTGCTGGCATCAGTAACCATAGCGCGTGACGCTACCAAGCAGCTGGTTAAGTACATAGAGAAGCACCCCAAGCAGCACTTTGCTATGTTCTGTCAGAAGGACATCAACATAGAAGAGCCCTCAGCCGAGGACTTGTGCGAGTATGGTGTGATATCACAGTTTATCAAGGTGTTTGAGATACCAGGTCAGTCAAACCGCTATGCCTTCATAGCCCAGGGACTGACCCGTTGCCGCATATCAGATGTGGTGACTGAGGAACCCTTCCTTCGTGCCCATATAGTGCCTGCCAAGGAGAAGAAACCAAAGGCAGACAACATAGAGTTTTCAACCATCATCAGCGACCTCAGGGCAAGAGTAGCCGAACTCATCGACAAGAGTGATGTGTTGCCCTTTGAGTTGCAGTTGTCGCTTCACAGCATAGAGGATTCGGAGTTCTTCATCAATATGGTGTCTTACCATATACCGCTCAAGTTGAGCGAGAAGATGGAGCTGCTGTCACTGGGCGACCTCAAGCTTCGTGCCTACAAACTATTGGAGTTTGTCAACAGGGAGATACAGTATGCCAACCTAAAGCTCGACATACAAAACCGTACCCAGCACACCATAGACAATGAGCAGAAGGAGTATTTCCTGCGTCATCAGCTCAAGACCATCAATATGGAGTTGGGTGAGGAAAACTCATCGCCAGAGGTGGCAAAACTGCTGGAGAAGGCGAAGACGAAGAAATGGGGCAAAGAGGTAGAGGAAGCCTTTAACAAGGAGATGGAGCGCCTGAAGCAGATGCACCCTCAGTCAAGCGACTATAATGTGCAACTATCATATCTGCAACAGATAGTCGATTTGCCTTGGGGCGAGTTTACTGACGACGACATGGACCTTGCGAGGGCTCAGAAGATACTCGACCGCGACCATTACGGTATGGAGAAGGTGAAGGAGCGCATACTGGAATATATCGCCGTGCTGAAGTTGCGTGGCGACCTCAAGTCACCAATCCTTTGCCTGTATGGTCCTCCAGGAGTGGGTAAGACCAGTCTGGGCAAGAGCATAGCCGACGCCTTGCGTAGAAAGTATGTAAGAGTGAGTCTGGGCGGACTGCATGACGAGGCAGAGATTCGCGGTCACCGTCGTACCTATGTGGGTGCTATGCCTGGCAGAATAATCAAGAACATTGAGAAGTCTGGTTCAAGCAATCCTGTCTTCATACTCGACGAGATAGACAAGGTGACACAGAACACCAATCACGGCGACCCTGCATCAGCCTTGCTCGAGGTGCTCGACCCAGAGCAGAACAGTGCTTTCCACGATAACTTTCTCGATCTGGACTATGACCTCTCAAAGGTGATGTTCATAGCCACAGCCAACGACCTCTCGACCATCCCTGCGCCCCTGCGTGACCGTATGGAGATAATAGAGGTAAGCGGCTACACCACAGAGGAAAAGATAGAGATAGCCAAGCGCCACTTAGTGCCTCGCGAGAAGGATAAGACGGGACTGAAAGCCTATAAGTCGCTCACCTTCCGCAAGGCTACGCTCGAGAAGATTATAGAGCGCTACACCCGTGAGAGTGGTGTGAGACAACTGGAGAAGCAGATAAACAAGTGTCTCAGAAAACTGGCATTCTACCTCACTCGTGACGGAGCCCTGCCTTATGAAAAGATAACACCTGAGAATCTTGAGGATTTGCTTGGCAAACCGCCATTCTATCGTGATATCTATCAGGGCAACGATTATGCTGGTGTGGTGACAGGACTGGCGTGGACCAGTGTGGGAGGCGAGATACTCTTCATCGAGACCAGTCTGTCGAAGGGCAAGGGTGGCAAACTGACCCTCACGGGCAATCTGGGCGACGTGATGAAAGAGAGTGCCACGATAGCCCTGGAGTATGTCAAGGCACATACCGAGAAGATAGGTATCGACCCTGCGATATTCGACAACTGGAACATACATATCCACGTGCCAGAAGGTGCAACGCCAAAGGACGGTCCGTCAGCAGGCATCACCATAGCCACCTCCATAGCCTCTGCGCTCACCCAGCGTAAGGTGCGCAAGAACGTGGCGATGACGGGTGAGATAACCCTTCGCGGCAAGGTGTTGCCTGTGGGTGGTATAAAGGAGAAGATACTTGCAGCCAAGCGTGCTGGCATCACCGATATTATGCTTTGCGACGCCAACCGTAAGGATATCGAGGAGATACCAGATGAATACCTCAAGGGAGTGTCATTCCACTATGTTGAGAACGTCTCAGATGTGTGGGATTTCGCCCTCACCAAGGAGAAAGTAGCCAACCCTGTATCATTCAAATAAAGCGATATGACTTTTAAAGTACAATACACCGATGACTACAGTTCGGCAAGGGCAGGCAAGATAACCACCGCTCACGGCGAGATACTCACGCCTATCTTCATGCCTGTAGGTACGGTGGGCAGCGTCAAGGCTGTGCATTTCTCAGAACTCAAGAAGCAGGTTCTGGCTCAGATAATCCTGGGCAACACCTACCATCTCTACCTTCGTCCAGGTCTTGACATACTGCAGAAGGCTGGCGGACTGCATAAGTTCATAGGGTGGGACAGACCCATACTGACCGATTCGGGCGGTTTTCAGGTGTTCTCGCTCACAGGCATCAGGAAACTGAGCGAGGTAGGGTGTGAGTTTCAGAGTCATATAGACGGTTCGCGCCATATCTTCACCCCAGAGAGTGTGATGGATACCGAACGAGTGATAGGTGCCGATATCATCATGGCGTTTGACGAGTGTCCTCCTGGTGCGAGCGACTGGCAGTATGCCCGTCATAGTCTCACGCTCACCCATAACTGGCTCGACCGTTGCATAAAGCGTTTCAACGAACGTCCGCCTCTCTACGGCTATGAGCAGAGTCTGTTTCCTATCGTTCAGGGCTGCACCTTCAAGGACCTGCGTCAGGAGTCGGCCAAATTCGTAGCCGACAAGGGATGCGACGGTAATGCTATCGGCGGACTTGCCGTTGGCGAACCCACTGAGGTAATGTATGATATGGTGGAGGTGGTGAACGAGATACTGCCCAAGAATAAGCCCCGCTATCTGATGGGGGTGGGTACTCCGTGGAACATACTCGAGAATATAGAGCGAGGAGTGGATATGTTTGACTGCGTAATGCCTACCCGCAACGGACGAAATGCGCTCCTGTTCACCTATGACGGCACTATCAACATACGCAACAAGAAATGGGAGGATGACTTTACCCCGATTGACCGCTACGGGTGTGATGTTGACCGCGTGACCACTAAGGCTTACCTGCACCATCTGTTCAAGGCTAAGGAATATCTTGCCTTGCAGATAGCCTCTATACATAACCTCTCGTTCTATCTGCAACTGGTGGGTGATGCGCGCAAGCATATCATGATGGGTGATTTCACAAAGTGGAAACGCTCAGTTATTAACGATATGCAGCGAAGATTGTAGGACAAAGTACAAGGTGACAAGGTACAAAGGACAAAGGACAAGGAAAATGCTGAAAAGACTGCTTAACAACAAAAAGATAAAAGCCATTCGCTCCTATGACTATTCACGATTCATAGGGCGACTTGACCGCTATATCATAGGCAAGTTCATTGGCACCTATTTCTTCTCCATCCTGCTCATCATCAGCATCAGCATAGTAATAGACTTCAACGAGAACCTTAACAAGTTTGAGCAGTACCACACCCCGTGGAAGGCTATCGTTTTTGACTATTACGCCAACTTCATACCTTATTTTGCCAATCTCTTCTCACCCCTGTTCGTGTTTATAGCCGTTATCTTCTTCACTTCGAAGATGGCAGGCAACAGCGAGGTGATATCCATCATGGCATCGGGCATCAGTTTTAAGCGTATGCTCAAGCCATACATGATATCGTGTGTGCTCATCTCGGTGCTCAACTACGGACTCTCAGCATATGTCATTCCTCATGGCACGGTGATACGCCAAAACTTCGAGGCGCTCTATAAGAATAGCCGTAAGAACACCTCAGCAGAGAACGTGCAGCTGCAGGTGGATAAGGGTGTGATAGCCTACATGCAGCATTATGACAATATAATGAAGAGGGGTTACGGCTTCTGTCTCGATAAGTTTGAGAACAAGAAACTCGTTTCGCATCTCACAGCCAGCGAGATACAGTATGACACCATATCTGATTCCAAATACCACTGGAAACTCTCCAACTGGAAGATACGCAATATGCGTGGAGTGCGCGAGACTATCACTTCAGGAATGAAGCTTGATTCGCTCATCTTTATGGAACCCACCGACCTGGTCTATTCCAAGGGTCAGCAAGAGACGTTCACCTCTCCCCAGTTGGCTGAATACATATCCAAACAGATAGACCGTGGCTCGTCAAATGTGGTGCGCTATCAGGTGGAATACCATAAGCGCATAGCCACCTCGTTTGCCTCGTTCATACTCACCATCATAGGTGCATCGTTGTCGTCACGCAAACGTAAGGGTGGTATGGGTAAATATCTCGGCTTGGGACTGGTGCTGAGCTTTGTCTATATCATGCTGCAGACAGTTTCATCCACCTTTGCCATCAATGCAGGCGCTCCGCCAATGCTCGCTGCGTGGACTCCGAACATCATCTTCGCCATCGTGGCATATTTCTGCTATAAAAAAGCTCCGAACTAAACTCTTAAAACTATATGACCGACCTCCATTTCGACGAAACACTACTGAATGACAATATACTCGATGCCCTGTGGGATATGCACTTCGACAAGTGTACGCCTATACAGGCGGCATGTATCGACCAGATTATTGAGGGTCACGACATCATGGGCGTGGCGCAGACGGGTACGGGTAAGACCGCTGCATATCTATTGCCAGTGCTCTCCCTGCTCGACGATGGAGGATTTCCTGAGGATGCCGTAAACTGCCTTATCATGGCTCCCACGCGTGAACTGGCTCAGCAGATAGACCAGGCTATGCAGGGTTTCTCTTACTATCTCGACGGCATCAGTTCGGTGGCTGTGTATGGAGGCAACGACGGAGGACGATATGATCAGGAACTGGCAGCCCTGCGCAAGGGTGCTTCGGTGGTGATAGCCACTCCTGGCAGACTTATCTCACACATGCAGATGGGCAACCTCGACCTCTCGCGCCTGTCATTCTTTATTCTTGACGAGGCAGACCGTATGCTCGATATGGGATTCTCTGACGATATCATGGCGATAGCCAAACAGATAGGTGTCAATCCGCAGACAGGTGTGAAGGGACCTGTTAAGTGTCAGACCATCATGTTCTCCGCCACTATGCCCGATAACATCAACCGTCTGGCTCACACGCTGCTCCATAATCCCGTCAACGTGCGCATAGCTGTGAGCAAACCAGCAGAGAAGATTCAGCAGTCGGCCTATGTGTGCTATGCTCCACAGAAACTGCCCATACTCAAGAGCATTTTCAAGAATGGTTTTACCACAGAATCTGGTCAGCAGTATGGTTTAACAAGAGCTATAATATTCTCGGGTAAAAAGCAGAGAGTGAAGGAGATAAACGCCGCACTCAAACAGTTGGGCGTGAACTGTGGTGCTATGCATTCCGACCTGTCTCAGGCTGAGCGTGACGATATAATGTACCGTTTCAAGGCTGGCATGGTTGAGGTGCTGGTGGCAACAGATATTGTGGCGCGAGGTATAGACATAGACGACATACAGATGGTGATAAACTATGATGTTCCGCGCGATATAGAGGACTATGTGCATCGCATCGGACGTACGGCACGTGCTGAGCGCGACGGTGTGGCAATAACCCTGGTGGCTGACGACGAGATAGGTTATTTCCGCAAGATAGAGCGATTCATTGAGCGCGACATACATAAGAACACTCTGCCTGAGGGCATTGGCGAGGCTCCTGAATATAAGGTGACGGAGGGAGGCAAACCGTCAGGCAAATCAAACAAACGCTATCGTGGCAAGAATGGTGGCAAGCAGGGTGGCAGACAAGGTGGCAAGCAAGGAAACAAAGGAAACTACCGACGAAACAACAAGTCAAAGAACACTCAGGGGAAATAATCTCCCCGTTTTTTCTGTGTACAAAGTTAACAAAAAAGCCCCGTTTACGCGTAAAACGGGGCTTTTAACACTGTCTTATTTTGCTCAATTGTCTACATTCACTGCAAAATAGCCCAGGAGGTGGCGGTGACCTTTCTTGTAAATGGTATATACCTTATACAGTCCTGCAGAGAGCTTGCCCGTGCGGATGATGGTGTTGCCAGCATAGCGGCTGACGATAGCCGAGCAGATGTCGTTGCCATAGGCAGAGGTTACAATCATCAGTTTGCCAGCTGTAGCATCTGTGCCATTGAGCGTCACCACGCCGTTAGAGTAGGGTAGCATGGTGGGAGCAGAGGGAACGAAATGCTCCTCATGCCCTGCGGCGTATGAGAAAGCAGGTTTTGACTCATTGCCATAGCGGTCGGTTGCCGTAACGGCGAAGTAGCGTATCGCGCCAGCATTGCCTACGTTTATCTGCCTGTCGGTAAGGTTTGCTGCCAACAGGTTCTCAGCCTTGCTCACATCTACTGGCATCACGTCAGAGCCGTAGAGATTGTAAGTAACATCTTGAACATTTGAACCCTTGAACCCTTTAACCTCTTCTCCCCAACGAACCACATTGCCAGTAAAATTGACGTGCGAGGGCTTGGCAGGCTTCGTGTCGTTGAGCCACGTCATAGCAGGCTGCAGGGCTGGCAGAGTGGCAAAACCATCGGCAAAGTAGTTGTAGAGCCCCTTGGTGTTGTCAGTAAAGAATTTGGAGCGGAACATGCAGTTGCCCATGCCAAACTGACGCAAGACGTGGAACTGGCGAGTGATGTCGGTGAGCGGCCAGTTCTTCTCGCGAGGATGCATGAAGTATATGCCCAGTCCTGGTGCCACAATCCTGCCCTCAGAACGCTCCTGCCAGTCGATGGCGAAGGGATAGAAATTCTCGTTTTTGAAATACATCATAGGGTAGATAGCATCCATCAGTCCCTCCTTTAGCCACAGGTGAACATCCTGACAGACTGCATCGCGGGCGTTCCAGCCGTGAGACCACTGGCGCTTGGTGTCGGCATATTTGCCCACTGGCGAACAAGACAGCTGTACCCAAGGCTTGCACTCTCTCACCTCACGCGCTACGGCTCTCACTATGCGCGTTATATTGTCGCGTCCGCGCTCCCTGTTGGCTATCTTGCCCCATGAGTCGGGATAGCGTATGTAGTCGAGGTGTATGCCGTCAATATCGTAGCGACGGGCAAGATCGCCACAGAAGCGAGCCAGATAGTCGGCTGTGCCTGGATTCTCAGGATTTAGAAAACCATCCTCGCCAATCTTCTTGAGCAATTGGGGATGAGTCTTGCGCAGGTTCTTGCATCCTGCTCCGTTCCACTTGCCGCAAGGGATGGTGACCACCCAGGCGTGCACCTTCAGTCCGCGCTTGTGACACTCGTCGATGACAAAGGAAAGGGCGTCATAGCCAGGCGACTGACCTGGTTTGCCACTCAGACAGCCGTCCCAAGGCTCCATGTCAGAAGGGAAGATTGTAGTTGCCCTGATGCGCGTCTGTATTATTACGGTATTGATATTTGCCTTGACCAAGCGGTCAAGTATCTGGCACAGCTCGCGTTGCTGCACCTCCACCGAACGGGGCTGGTAAGGCTGGGCATAGGAGTGTGGCCAGTCAATTCCGCCGATAGTGGTAAGCCATACGGCACGCACTTCGTGCAATGGTTCCGTCACAGGAGAATATATACTGAGGGTGGGGGCGTTTCCTGCCGTCATAACAGCAAGAAAAAAGGCATTAAGCAGTGTTGTGATAAAAAATTTCTTCATTTCGAGTACAAAGTTACTCTTTTATTTTTGTTTTAGCAAATTTTTTTGTACCTTTGCATGGTAAATATTAATACGCTCATGATTACATTTCTAATATCACTCATAGCATTAGTTTTGGGCTTCCTTATTTACGGAAAGTTCGTAGAGAAGGTGTTTGGTCCTGATAAAAGGAGGATTGCGCCAGCTATCCGTAAGGCTGACGGCGTTGACTTCGTGGCACTTCCAACGTGGAAGGTGTTCATGATTCAATTCCTGAATATTGCTGGCACAGGTCCTATCTTTGGTGCTATAATGGGTATGTGGTTCGGTACCTCGGCTTACCTGTGGATAGTGTTCGGCTGCATCTTTGCTGGAGCTACTCATGACTACCTCAGCGGCATGATAAGCCTGAGAAAGGGTGGTATCGGACTGCCTGACATCGTGGGTCAGTACCTGGGCAGTGCCATGAGAAAGCTGATGCTCTTCTTTGCCGTGATGCTGCTGATACTGGTGGGTGCCGTATTCGTTAGCGCTCCTGCTTCGCTCATCAACAATATGGTGATTTCGACAGGTGGATTCGACAATCTGCTGGTGTGGATATGCGTGATATTTATCTATTACGTCATAGCAACGATGATGCCAGTAGATAAGATTATCGGCAAGATCTATCCGCTCTTTGCTATCTCACTGATATTCATGGCACTGGCACTGATGGTGCTGCTCTTTATGAGATGGCCTGCAATACCTGAGGTGTGGGACGGAGTGCATAATATGGGACCTAAAATCGGCATCACCAATCCCGACCCAATCTATCCTGCTCTGTTCATAACCATCGCATGTGGCGCTATCTCAGGATTCCACGCTACACAGAGTCCGCTGATGGCTCGCTGCATGAAGTCGGAGATGCTCGGCAGACCGATATTCTACGGTTCAATGATAACAGAGGGTATTGTGGCACTCATCTGGGCAACGGTAAGTAGCTGGTTCTTCTACAACGAAGGATGGCGCGAGGTGTGCACACCAGAGATGGTAGCTGAGTTTACAGGGCAGTCGGAGCGCACCGTGACACAGTTCTTCCCAGCCCCTAAGGTGGTGATGACCGTATGTGAGGGATGGCTGGGTGTAGTAGGTGGCATACTTGCCATACTCGGTGTGGTGGCAGCACCTATCACCAGCGGCGATACGGCTCTGCGTTCTGCGCGACTGATAGTGGCTGACGCCCTACACATAGACCAGCGTCCCACTTATAAGCGACTGATGGTCAGTGCACCTTTGTTCGCTGCATCCATAGCATTGCTCGTATGGCAACTTGACAACCCAGACTCATTCAACACAATATGGAAATACTTCGGATGGGCTAACCAGACGCTGTCGGTATTCACCCTGTGGGCTATCACGGTTTATTTGGCTCTGAAGCATAAGTTGTTCATCATCACCATGATACCAGCTATCTTCATGACCTGCGTATGTGCTACCTTCCTCTGCGTAAGCAAGGATGCCATAGGAATGCCTGTGGAATACGGCTACCCGATAGGTGCTCTGGTTTCTGTCATCTGTCTGGTTTCATTCTTCGTCTGGTATAACAAGAAGTTCATCACCCTGCACAAGACCAATAAATATGGTGAGAGGGTGAGGTAATTGAAAAAATGAGAATTAAAATATAAAGTATTATGAGAAAATTTATGATGATGATTGCCATGATGGCAATTACAACAGTTGCAAACGCACAGTTTGAGAGTGGTAAAACCTTCATTGGTGCTTCAGTTACAGGTCTTGACCTGAACTACAACGGTGCCAAGAAGTGGAACATCGGCGTAGAGGCTCGCGCAGGTCAGTTTATCACTGACAACTGGTTGCTGTTTGGTCAGCTGGGCTATCAGCATATAGGCGACTCAAAGGTTAACGACCTGAAAATAGGTGTCGGCGGACGTTACTATATCGTGCAGAATGGTTTGTTCCTTGGTTTGAACGGCAACTACGTGCATGAGACAAAGAGCTACAACGACTTCATGCCAGCATTGGAGATTGGCTATGCTTTCTTCGTTAGCCATTCGCTGACTATTGAGCCAGCTCTCTACTATGAGCAGAGCCTGAGCGACCACAAGAACCGCTCTACTATCGGTATAAAGGTGGGACTGGGCATCTACCTGCCAAAGAACAAGATACAGAACTCTGTAAAAGAGGCGTTTAAGTAGTTCAAAGGTTCAAGAGTTAAAAGAGTTAAAAGAGTTCAATAGTTCAAAAGGGTTCAAAAAGTTATGGATCACAGCCAATTATATCAACATACAGTGAAGGAACTGACCGACAAACTCATAGACCTGAGTTTTGCTGAGGATATAGGCGATGGCGACCACACCACGCTGAGTTGCATACCTGCCGACGCTATGGGCAAGAGTCGCCTGCTGGTGAAGGAAGACGGCATACTGGCTGGCATAGAGGTGGCTAAGGAGGTGTTCCGTCGCTTTGACCCCACACTGGAGGTGGAGGTGCTGATAAACGACGGCGCCGAGGTGAAGAAGGGCGATGTGGCGATGATAGTAAGTGGTAAGGTGCAGAGTCTGTTGCAGACAGAGCGCCTGATGCTCAACATCATGCAGCGCATGAGCGGCATAGCCACTATGACCCACAAATACCAGCAGGCACTGATAGATGCAGGCACCAAGACCCGTGTGCTCGACACACGCAAGACAACCCCTGGAATGCGTATGCTGGAGAAAGAGGCAGTGAAGATAGGCGGAGGAATGAACCACCGCATCGGACTCTTTGACATGATACTGCTCAAGGACAACCACATCGACTTTGCTGGTGGCATACACAATGCCGTATCACGCGCCAAGCAATATTGCAAGGAGAAGGGCAAAGACCTCAAGATAGAGGTGGAGGTGCGTAACTTTGAGGAACTGGAGCAGGCACTTGCCGAGAAGCCCGACCGTATAATGTTTGACAACTTCACACCTGAAGATACCAAGAAGGCTGTGGAGATAGTAAACCACCAGTGTGAGACGGAATCGTCAGGAGGCATCACATTCGAGACTATGGTACCATACGCTAAGGCTGGCGTTGACTTCATATCATTCGGCGCACTGACCCATAGCGTGAAGGGATTAGACTTATCATTCAAGGCAATATAAACACAGGAGCAGATTATGAAAATACTTGTAACAGGTGCTAACGGACAGTTAGGCAACGAGATACGCCTAAAGTCAAAGAAGTCAAGTAACACTTTCTTCTTTACCGACCTGGTAGAGCAGGAAGGAGTGGAGACCATAAAGCTTGACATAACAGACGTGGATGCCGTAACCAAGATGGTGAAAGATAACGGCATCGACGTAATAGTAAACTGTGCCGCATACACCAATGTGGACAAGGCTGAGGGTGACGAGGAACTATGCCATAAGCTCAATGCCGAAGCACCCAAACTGCTTGCACAGGTGATGAAAAAGGCAAAGGGTATGCTGCTCCATATCAGTACCGACTACGTGTTTGGCGGCGAAGCAAACAACCTGCCTTGCACAGAGGATATGAAGGGCAAACCTACAGGTGTGTATGGCAAGACAAAGCTGGATGGCGAGAAGAACATCATCGCTACAGGCGTGAACTATGTTATCATACGCACTGCATGGCTCTACTCTGAATATGGTAAGAACTTCGTGAAGACCATGATGGACCTGACAGCCACAAGACCTTCACTGAACGTGGTGTTCGACCAGGTTGGCACTCCTACCTACGCTGGTGACCTGGCAGAGGCTATCATGCGAATACTGCTCGACTATAAGATAGAGACTGCTGAGGAAGGGGCATCAACAGGTGCAAGGAAATACTCCAAGAACGGCATTTATAACTATACCAACGAGGGTGTATGCTCTTGGTTTGACTTCGCCATGAAGATTGCCGACATAGCAGGCAACAAGGATTGTGACATACAGCCCTGCCACAGCGACGAGTTCCCTTCACCAGTGAAGCGTCCGCCATATTCTGTGCTCGACAAGACCAAGGTGAAGCAGTCGTTTGACGTAAAGGTGCCTTACTGGACTCATTCTTTGAGGAAATGTATGAAACATCTTATGAAAAAGTAAGGTAATAAGCCTAAAATAATAGAAAAATGGAAGTTATACAGACTGAAATAAAGGATGTATTGATAATAGAACCCCGTGTGTTTAAGGACGCGCGCGGGTACTTTTTTGAATCATTCTCACAGAGGGAGTTTGATGAGAAGGTGGCACCCATTCTGGGTCACACTATCAACTTTGTGCAGGACAACGAGTCAATGTCGTCGTTCGGAGTGATGCGAGGACTGCATTTTCAGCGTCCGCCATACACCCAGTCAAAGCTGGTGCGTTGCGTTCGTGGCAAGGTGCTCGATGTGGCTGTTGACATACGTAAGGGCTCTCCTACATACGGCAAGCATGTAGCTGTAGAGCTGACTGAAGACAACCATCGCCAGTTCTTTGTGCCGAGAGGATTCGCTCATGGTTTTGCCGTACTCTCAGACATTGCCGTTTTCCAATACAAGTGTGATGAGTTCTATCATCCTGAGGCTGACGGTGGCATATCAATAGCCGACGATAGTCTGGGCATAGACTGGAAGATACCTACAGACAAGGTGTTGTTGTCAGATAAAGACACCAAGCACGCCTTGCTGAAGGATTTTGATTCACCATTCGACATCAATGTGAGTCTGTATTAAACGAATAAAGAACATCAATTCACTGAATATGAAGAATATAGTAATAACGGGCGGAGCAGGCTTTATAGGCAGTCATGTGGTACGTCTATTCGTGAATAAGTATCCTGAGTATAACATCATAAACCTCGACAAACTAACCTATGCAGGCAACCTCGAGAACCTGAAGGATGTTGAGACAAAACCAAACTATAAGTTTGTGAGGATGGACATCTGCGATTTTGATGCCTTCTACAAACTGATGCAGGACGAGAAGATAGACGGTATAATACATCTGGCGGCTGAAAGTCACGTTGACCGCAGCATCAAAGACCCGTTCACCTTTGCCCGTACCAACGTGATGGGCACGCTGACCCTTCTGAAGGCCGCAAAACTCTATTGGGAGTCGTTGCCTGAAAAGTATGAGGGCAAGCGCTTCTACCACATCTCGACCGATGAGGTGTATGGTGCCTTGCAGATGACGAACCCAGAGGGCATAGAGCCTCCGTTCACCACTACGGCAAGTTCGAGTGAGCACCACCTTGCTTATGGTACTGATTTCTTCTATGAAACGACGAAGTACAATCCTCATTCACCTTATTCAGCATCCAAGGCAAGCTCAGACCACTTCGTCCGTGCTTTCCACGATACCTACGGTATGCCTACGATTGTTACCAATTGTTCTAACAACTACGGTCCTTACCAGTTCCCTGAGAAACTTATACCTTTATTTATAAATAATATAAGGAACAAGAAGCCGCTGCCAGTATATGGCAAGGGCGAGAACGTGCGCGACTGGCTCTATGTGGAAGACCACGCAAGGGCTATCGACGTGATATTCCATAAGGGAAAGATTGCTGAGACCTACAACATCGGCGGTTTCAACGAGTGGAAGAATATCGACATCATCAAGACCGTCATCAAGACCGTTGACCGCCTGCTTGGCAGGGCAGAGGGTGAGGATATGAACCTCATCACCTATGTAACCGACCGCTTGGGACATGATGCCCGCTATGCTATCGACTCAACCAAGTTGCAGAAGGAACTCGGTTGGGAACCAAGCCTGCAGTTTGAGGAGGGTATAGAGAAGACCGTGAAGTGGTACCTGGACAATGAGGCATGGATGAAGAATGTTACTTCTGGCGATTACGAGAAGTATTACGAGAATATGTATAAAAACAGATAAAACAAAATATGTTTGAAAATCTATCAGATAGACTTGAACGTTCGTTTAAGATACTCAAAGGTGAAGGAAAAATCACCGAGATAAATGTTGCTGAAACATTAAAAGACGTACGCAGAGCGCTGCTTGACGCCGACGTAAACTATAAGGTAGCCAAGACATTCACAGATACCGTAAAGCAGAAGGCTCTGGGAATGAATGTGCTGACAGCTATCAAACCTGGTCAACTCATGGTGAAGCTGGTTCACGACGAACTGGCAGAACTGATGGGTGGAACAGCTGAGGAACTGAAGGTTAGCGGACACCCTGCCGTAATAATGATGGCGGGTCTGAATGGTGCTGGTAAGACCACTATGTCAGGCAAACTGGCTCTCTACCTGAAGAATAAACTACACAAGAAGCCTCTTCTTGCTGCCTGTGACACCTTCCGTCCTGCTGCTATGGAGCAGTTGAAGGTGCTGGCTGATCAGGTGGAGGTGCCTTGCTACATAGAACAGGGCGCGACAGACCCTGTAAAGGTGGCTCTCAACGCTATTCAGGAGGCGAAGGCGAAGGCTTACGATGTAGTAATCATTGATACCGCTGGTCGTCAGTCTATTGACGAGGAACTCATGCAGCAGGCTGAGAATATCAAGAAGGCTACCAATCCTAACGAGACACTCCTCGTGGTCGACTCAATGACAGGTCAGGATGCTGTCAATACAGCTAAGATATTCAACGAGCGACTGGAGATAGACGGTGTGATACTCACCAAACTCGATGGCGACACTCGTGGTGGTGCAGCTCTCTCTATACGTACTGTTGTCACTAAGCCTATCAAGTTCATCGGTACGGGCGAGAAGATGGAAGCACTCGACGTGTTCCACCCAGACCGTATGGCAGACAGAATACTCGGTATGGGCGATGTTGTGTCACTCGTTGAACGCGCTCAGGAGCAATTTGACCTTGAAGAGGCTAAGCGTCTGCAGAAGAAGATTGCTAAGAATAAGTTTGACTTTGACGATTTCCTCGGGCAGATACAGCAGATAAAGAAGATGGGTAACATCAAGGATCTGGCTGGCATGATTCCAGGAGTAGGCAAAGCAATAAAGGATGTGGACATTCCTGACGATGCCTTCAAGGGTATAGAGGCTATCATTCAGTCTATGACACCTAAAGAGCGTCAGAACCCGGAAATACTTAACCTGTCACGTAAACAACGTATAGCCAAAGGTTCAGGAACTGATATTCAGGAGGTAAACCGACTGATAAAGCAGTTTGACCAAATGCGCAAGATGATGCGTATGTTCCAAGGCAACAAGATGGCGAACATGATGAAGATGGCTGGTATGATGAAGGGTATGAAAGGCGGAATGCCTGGTATGATGGGTGGAATGCCTGGAATGCCTAAACTGTAATCAAGCAAATTAAGATAAGTAAGGATAAATATCAAAAATGTCACTATGAAGCTCATTGATGGTAAAGCAACAGCAACAGCCATAAAGGCGGAGATTGCTGAAGAGGTGAAGGAAATAATGGCTAAGGGTGGTAAGCAACCACATCTGGCTGCTGTACTCGTAGGTCATGACGGAGGCTCAGAGACATACGTCAAGAACAAGGTTCTGGCTTGTGAGGCGTGTGGATTCAAATCAACGCTCATCCGTTTTGAGGATAATATTACCGAAGAGGAACTTCTAGCTTGTGTAGATAAGCTAAACAAGGATGAAGATGTTGACGGATTCATCGTTCAGTTGCCTCTGCCCAAGCATATCAATGAGCAGAAAATCATTGAGGCAATAGACTATCGTAAGGATGTGGACGGTTTCCATCCAATAAATGTGGGACGAATGGCTATCGGTCTGCCTTGCTTCATCTCAGCCACTCCTTTGGGTATCATAACCCTGCTGAAGCGTTACAATATAGAGACGAGTGGCAAGAAATGCGTTATACTCGGACGTTCTAACATCGTAGGTAAGCCTATGGCTCAACTGATGATGCAGAAGCAATATGGTGATGCTACCGTTACGGTATGTCACTCTCGTTCTGCCGACCTGAAGAAGGAATGTTGCGAGGCTGACATTATCATAGCGGCAATAGGACGACCAGCCTTTGTAACCGCCGATATGGTGAAAGACGGAGCGGTGATAGTAGATGTAGGTACTACAAGAGTGCCTGACGCTACTCGCAAGAGTGGTTTCCGTCTCTCTGGTGATGTGGATTTCGAGAATGTAGCACCTAAGTGTTCGTTCATAACACCTGTACCAGGTGGAGTAGGACCTATGACAATCTGCTCGCTGATGAAGAATACTCTGGCTGCAGGCAAGAAGGAATACTATAAATAATAGAATATATGGATACAATCATCAACCTTTTCTCCCTGTTAGGCTCGCTCGCTTTATTCCTATACGGAATGAAGATAATGAGTGAGGGATTGGAGAAATTTGCAGGTAGTAAGTTGCGCGCCATTCTTGCGGCTATGACCAATAACCGCTTTATGGGCGTCATTACTGGTATCATAATAACGGCTATTATACAGTCGTCATCAGCTACCACCGTAATGGTCGTAAGCTTTGTGAATGCCGGACTTATGAACCTTGCACAGGCTATAGGTGTCATAATGGGTGCCAATATCGGTACTACGGTTACGGCATGGGTAATATCAGCCATAGGTTTTAAGGTTGACATAGCTGCGTTCGCCATTCCTTTGCTTGCCATCGGTATGCCGATGATATTCTCAAACAAGTCAAGCAAGAAGAGTATTGGTGAGTTCCTGTTCGGATTCTCGTTCCTCTTTATGGGACTTGCCTTCCTGCAGCAAGCTGCAACAAGTCTGGATATTGGTACCATAACGGCTAATATGCTTGCCACACTTCCTGTTGACAGCTTCTTCACCATACTGCTGTTTGTGATGGTGGGTGCTTTGGTAACTATGCTGGTGCAGGCTTCTGCTGCTACGATGGCTATCACCCTTATGCTGTTTGATATGCATATCCCTGGCTTTGGTTTCGAACAGGCAGCAGCACTCGCTATGGGACAGAATATAGGTACTACGATAACGGCATTTATGGCGTCTCTGGCTGCTAACACTCAGGCTCGCCGCGCTGCTCTTGCACACATGTTCTTCAATGTGTTTGGTGTGGTTGCAGTATTGATAATATTCTATCCTGCATGCAGAGCGGTTGATTGGTTTGCAGTTGACGTAATGCATACCGGTAATGATATGTACAAGCTGTCAGCATTCCACACAGCATTCAACCTTCTCAATACTTTGTTGCTTATATGGTTCGTTCCACAGATAGAGAAATTCGTATGCGCTGTTTTGCCACAGAAGGAACAGGACGAGGAATATCGCTTGCGTTTCATTTCAGCAGGTCTTCTTTCTACTGCCGAGCTCTCAATTCTTGAGGCAAAAAAAGAAATCAACAACTTTGCTGAACGTTGCTACAAGATGTTCGGTCTTGTGGTTGATATAATGAAGGTGGAGAAGGATGATGAGTTTACCAAAAAATTCTCTCGTATAGAGAAATATGAGAATATCACCGACAATATGGAGGTGGAGATAGCCAACTATCTCAATAAGGTGAGCGAGGGTAGGCTGTCTGATGAATCTAAGGGACGCATACAGCGCATGATGCGCCAGATTGATGAATTGGAGTCAATAGGCGATTCACTCTATAATCTTGCGCGAACCCTTAACCGTCGTCGCAAGAATGTGAAAGAGCAATTTACTGCAGACCAGATGGAACATCTGAACTCTATGCTCGTACTTGTTGATAGCGCTATGACTGAGATGGTGAAGATGGTTGCTCATCCTGATGCTCAGGGAATATCATACACCAAATCCAGAAATATAGAGAACGAGATAAATAACTACCGTTCACACCTCAAGGGACAGAACCTTACCGATATAGGTAATGGTCAGTATTCTTATCAGTTGGGTGTATATTACACAGACTTTATTAACGAATGTGAGAAACTTGGTGACTACATCATTAATGTTGTTCAGGCAGCAGCAGAATGCTCACGTCATTCTCAAGATTAGTTGTAGTAACATGCTATAATTTGTATCAGTCTAAAATGATAGAATATAAAACTAAAACAAAATAAATATATGACAGGAAAAGTAGATGTGCTCCTCGGCTTGCAGTGGGGCGACGAAGGTAAAGGCAAGGTTGTTGACGTGCTCACGCCAAAGTATGATATAATTGCTCGTTTCCAGGGTGGTCCTAATGCTGGTCACACACTGGAGTTTAATGGCGAGAAATATGTTCTCCGTTCTATTCCTTCTGGTATATTCCAGGGTGGTAAGGTGAATATCATAGGTAATGGTGTAGTGCTCGCTCCAGACTTGTTTATGGATGAAGCTAAAGATTTGGAGAAGTCAGGTCACGACCTTAAATCACGTCTGTGCATATCTAAGAAGGCTCACCTCATTATGCCTACTCACCGCGTGCTCGATGCTGCAATAGAAGCTTCAAAGGGTAAGAATAAGGTTGGCACTACAGGTAAGGGTATCGGTCCTACTTATTCAGATAAGATAGCTCGTACAGGTCTGCGTGTTGGTGATATCCTCAACAACTTTGATGAGAAGTATGCTGCTCACAAGGCTAAGCATGAGGAAACTCTCAAAGCTATGGGCTATACAGATTACGACATTACAGATATAGAGAAACACTGGATGGAGGGTATCGAATACCTGCGTCAGTTCCAGTTGGTTGACTCAGAACACGCTATCAACAAGGCTCTCAAGTCTGGCAAATCAGTTCTCTGCGAAGGTGCTCAGGGTACGATGCTTGATGTTGATTTTGGTTCTTATCCTTTCGTAACATCTTCTAACACCATCTGTGCAGGTGCTTGTACTGGTCTCGGACTCGGTCCAAACAAGATTGGTGAGGTTTATGGCATCATGAAGGCTTACTGCACCCGTGTTGGAGCTGGTCCTTTCCCTACAGAACTCTTTGACGAGACAGGCAAGAAGATGCGCGATATAGGTCATGAGTATGGTGCCGTTACAGGTCGTGAGCGTCGTTGCGGATGGATTGACCTCGTTGCATTACGCTATTCTATCATGGTGAATGGTGTTACACAACTCATCATGATGAAGAGTGACGTACTTGACACTTTTGCGACCATCAAGGCTTGTGTAGCATATAAGGTGAATGGTGTAGAGACACCTGATTTCCCTTATGACATAGAGAGTGGCATAGAGCCTGTATATAAGGAGTTGCCTGGTTGGCAAACCGATATGACTAAGTTCACCAGCGAGGAACAGTTCCCCGAGGCATTCAAGAACTACATCAAGTTCCTTGAGGAACAACTCGAGACTCCTATCACTATCATTTCTATCGGTCCTGACCGTGAACAAACAATCGTAAGAAAATAAATGGCACAAAAACCAAGCATACCTAAAGGAACACGCGACTTTGGACCATTGGAGATGGCAAAGCGCAACTACATCTTTAATACTGTTCGCAAGGTGTTTGAACTCTACGGCTTCCGTCAGATAGAGACACCTGCACAGGAGAACCTCTCTACTCTCATGGGTAAGTATGGCGAAGAGGGTGATAAACTTCTGTTTAAGATACTGAACTCAGGTGATTTCCTGCATGGTATGACAGCTGATGAGGTGGCTAATACCAGCACACTCAAGTTGGCTTCCAAATTCTGTGAGAAAGGACTTCGTTATGATCTCACCGTACCTTTTGCTCGTTATGTGGTGCAACATCGTGAGGAACTGCAGTTGCCTTTCAAACGCTATCAGATACAACCCGTATGGCGTGCTGACCGTCCACAGAAAGGACGTTATCGTGAGTTCTATCAGTGTGATGTCGATGTTGTTGGCTCTGACTCTCTGCTCAACGAGGTCGACCTCATGCATATAACTGATGATATCTTTACCTCTTTCGGCGTTCGCGTACAGATAAAGATTAACAATCGTAAGATTCTTACTGGTATTGCAGAAGTAATAGGTGAGGCCGACAAGATTGTTGACATTACCGTTGCTATAGACAAACTTGATAAGATAGGACTGGATGCAGTTAATGACGAACTTCGTGCTGATGGTATTTCAGAAGAAGCAATTGCAAAACTACAGCCTATAATTAAGTTAGAAGGCACTAATGCCCAGAAACTCGACACAATAGCAAGCGTGCTGAGTGATTCAGAAATAGGCATGAAGGGCGTGGAAGAGATGCGCTACATTCTCGACCACCTCGGAGCACTTAACACTAATGGTGTTGACACTCTGCCTGAAAGAGAAGGATGGGGTAGTGCTATGGTGCAACTCGACCTTACCCTTGCCCGTGGACTGAATTACTATACTGGTGCTATATTCGAAGTAAAGGCTCTCGATGTACAGATTGGCAGCATAACTGGTGGCGGCCGTTACGATAACCTCACAGGTATATTTGGAATGCCTGGTCTTAGTGGTGTAGGTATCTCATTTGGTGCTGACCGTATATATGATGTGCTCAACCAACTCGACCTCTATCCTGAGGAAACTATTACAGGTACCCAACTGCTTTTCATCAACTTTGGTGAGGCAGAAACAGCTTACTGTATGCCTATAGCTCAAAAGGCACGAAAGGCTGGCATTCGTACCGAGATCTACGCTGAATCTGCCAAGATGAAGAAACAGATGTCGTATGCCAACGCTCTCAACATTCCTTATGTTGCACTTGCTGGTGACAATGAAATCAAGGAAGGTAAGGTTACGCTGAAGAATATGACAACTGGTGAACAGCAACTGTTAACTCCACAGGAACTGCTGGAAAAGATAAAAGGTTAAAATAATAATCAAAATTCTATAGACTATGAGAAAGATAATGACCTTAGCGTTGGTGATGGCTATGACGTTTATGCTCACCTCATCCAACAAACAATTCACCATCTACATGATTGGTGACTCTACCATGGCAGACAAGAATATGAAGAAAGCCCCAGAAGAGAGAGGATGGGGTATGGTGCTTCAAGGCTTCTTTACTGAGAATGTGAAGATAGACAACCACGCAATAAACGGTCGTTCTTCTAAGTCATTCATCAACGAAGGACGTTGGCAGAAGGTGTTGGATAAGATGCAGCCAGGCGATTACCTTGTGATTCAGTTTGGTCATAATGACGAAAAACGTACTGACAGCCTTCGCTACACTCGTCCTTGGCAAGAGTTTGCCGACAACTATCGTATGTTCATTCGTGCTGCAAAGGAAAAGGGTGTAACACCAATCGTGATGAATTGTGTCGCACGTCGTAATTTCTTTAATGCTAAGACTAAGGAAGAGATTGATGATGAAGCGCTTAGAAGCGTTAATCGCGATAAGTATAATGGTAATGAAAAGGTAAATAGCGATACACTTGTTGACACTCATGGCGACTACGCTCGCGTGCCACAGCAGATAGCCAAGGAATTTAATGTACCTTATATTGATGCCAACAAGATTTCTACCGACCTTGAGAATAGTCTTGGTGTAGAGGGTTCACGCGATTTGCACATGATAAAGTATAATGGTAAGGATAACACCCATTATAATGTTTATGGCGCACGACTTATGGCTTCTCTGCTTGTTGATGAAATGGCAAAGGTTTGTCCTCAACTGGCTCCATTTGTTCGTCATTATGATTATGTGGTATCAGCTAAAGGTAGGGGCAATTACCTCACTCTTCAAGAGGCTGTAGATGCTACACCTATGGGCAAGAAGACTCAGATTCTAATACTTGACGGCACTTGGCAGAAACCAGTAATAGCCAAGGGTAAGAAAGTTAAACTTATCAAGTATTGCGGGGTTACGGTAAAGTAGGAATACTATCTACTGGAACCTTAGCAGTTATACTATCTATAGGAGCTTTACCAGGTATGCTATCAGTTTGTTGTGGTAGTGACTTGCGTAAAGCTCTTAGCATATTCTCAGTTTGCGACAAACGGGCTGTATGAAGTTCGCTAAGAGCAGACTGACGTGCGCTCTCCCTATAGATATCGTTTGCAGAAGTAAAGTGTTGAATAGTCTGATTTACACTCGTGCTGTCTGTACCCTGAAAATAGTAGCAGAAAGCCATGTGATAATTTACATCAGCCTTATCCAATCCATTTATTAAAGGTAAGGCTTGGGTATAGTAGGGTAGAGCCTCACTATATTGTGCGAGAGCAAAATGGCTTTCAGCACAAGCATATAGATATACAGCCTGCTCTTGAGGTGAATAAGCCTTTAATGACGGAATGCTTTCTTCAAGAAAATCTATTGCTTCAGGATATTGTTGCGTTTTGTAATAACTAAAACCGAGATAAGCCGTGAAACGAGGATTCAACTGATAATGTTGTCGTAGTTTATCAAAGGCTAGGATACACTCATGATATTTTCGTCCCTGATAATATTCTATTGCTTTACCCAAAAGGACTGATGCCGGTTCTGCTCCGTAAGCCATAATAACAAAGGAGAGAAACAAAAGAAATATGTGTATCGCCTTTTTTATAGTTCCAATCTGTTATTGATTATCCTAATTCCTCCATAAGTTGCTTAACGTAAGCACGTTGCCAGTCGTCTGTATGATGTTTTTCTTCACCATATTGCAACAGGTCAAGATCCATCATCACTATGCCACGTTTACGTAATTCAGGCGTATCATCGAGTTCCAGTTCGGCATTCTTCAGTAGCATTATGAGTGACTGCTCATCAAGTTCTGTGCTAAAGGTGGCGAGCATGTTTGAATAATAAAGTTTATCGTCAGGCTTGTCATAAGCAGGCATAGTTACCATCTTGGTGAAACGAATACCAGAAAATTCTTTTGTCAAAAAACTCCTGGCACGCATCATCTGTATTGCGCGGTCTGCGTTTGCACCAATAGATATTTTTACTGAAACTGCCAACGATAACTTGTTTTAGAATCCGATAATCGTATTATTAGAACTCACTTGTGAAATGGAACTTGATATGCTCAAAATCCTGCTGAGCCATAGAGAGCACATAACCTGAATCAGCAAGGAACACATCTCTGTCGTCTTTATCCTTTGCCATATACTGATACTTTCTCTTCTTGAAGTTATCCAGTTCCTGCTCATTATCACTCTCTATCCAGCAAGCCTTGTAAAGGTGTACGGGTTCCCAACGGCACTTGGCATTATACTCGTTTTCAAGGCGATACTGTATCACCTCAAACTGCAGTTGTCCCACCGTACCCACAATCTTACGACCGTTAAACTGATTGACAAACAACTGTGCTACACCCTCATTCATCAGCTGCTCCAGTCCTTTCTGAAACTGCTTAGCCTTCATAGGGTCATCATTCTCTATGTATTTGAACATCTCAGGAGAGAATGAAGGAAGACCACGGAAATGCAACAACTCGCCCTCTGTCAGAGTGTCGCCGATTTTGAATATGCCGTTATCAGGCAAACCAACTATATCACCAGCCCAAGCCTCATCAATAGTGCTCTTGCGCTGAGCCATAAACTGTGTAGGCGAAGAGAAACGAAGCGTCTTGTTCTGTCCTACATGCAGATAAGGTTTGTTACGCTCAAACTTTCCTGAGCACACCTTACAGAAAGCGATACATGAACGGTGGTTAGGGTCTATGTTTGCCGTAATCTTGAAGATAAAGCCGGTAAACTTCTGTTCGTCTGGTTCCACCATACGTTCCTCAGCCTTTGTAGGACGAGGTGATGGAGCAATCTCAACAAAACAGTCGAGCAACTCCTGAACACCAAAATTATTCAGCGCACTACCGAAGAACACAGGTGCCACCTCAGCAGCACGATAACTCTCCACATTAAACTCTGGATAAACACCATCAACGAGTTCCAGGTCGTCGCGCAGTTTTGCTGCATCCTCTTCTCCCACCTGGTTGTCGAGTTCTGCTGAAGCAATATCTACGCTCACCTTTTCCGTCACTCTCTGTTTGTCAGGGGTGAAAAGGTTGAGCTGTTGTTCATAAATGTTATAAACGCCCTTGAATCGTGCTCCCTGGTTGATAGGCCATGAAAGCGGACGCACACCTATCTGCAACTCCTGCTCCAGTTCGTCGAGAAGGTCAAACGGATCTCTTCCTTCGCGATCCATCTTATTGATAAAGATGATTACTGGTGTATTACGCATACGGCACACCTCCATCAGTTTTCTGGTCTGAGCCTCCACGCCCTTTGCGCCGTCCACCACTATTATGGCAGAATCCACAGCAGTAAGGGTGCGATAGGTATCTTCACAGAAGTCCTGGTGACCAGGAGTATCGAGAATGTTCACCTTATATGGTTCTCCACCCTCAAGCGTGGGGGGAAGGTAATCAAACTCCATAACCGAAGTAGAGACAGAGATACCACGTTGTTTCTCTATGTCCATCCAGTCAGATGTTGCTGTCTTCTTAATCTTGTTTGATTTTACTGCACCAGCCACCTGTATCTGTCCACCAAAGAGCAGAAACTTCTCCGTCAGCGTTGTCTTACCTGCATCAGGGTGTGATATGATTGCGAATGTGCGTCGTCTTGATATTTCTGGATTCATTTATGTTGGGTTCAAGGGGTTCAAAAAGTTCAAGAGGTTTATCTTTAATCTTCAAATTTCAGTCCTTCTTCTTTGTCTTTCTTATAGTAGTCTGAAAGCATACCGAGGAAAGTAGTTATCTCTTTTACGGCATTCTCAGTCGACTTGCTCACCTCTTTCTGTTGCAGGCGTAGCATCATCACGCCATACAGGGCATTGAGGCAAGTCTCTATCTCGCTTATGTCTTTGCTACCTTTGTTTCTCAGTTCCACTATGAATGGCAACACCTTATAGTATTCAGCATTATAGAAAGGAAACTTAGGCGACGACAGCAGTTGGGCATGAAGCTCGTTCATCTGCTGCACCACTATCTTGTTTATCTGAATATGTCCCCCAGCCGTCAGTCCCTCTTCGCGTATCATACGAATCAGGTTACCATACCAGTCCACCATTTCGTCACGCTGTTCATCAGTAAGGTCAAAACGTGAGATATATTCGCGTTTGATAGCCGAGAGGTCACACTGGTAGGCACGTATTATGTCCTCTACCTGCCACATGTATAGCACGTATTCAGCTATATTGGTTTTGCGTAGTTGTTGAGAAATTATCACTTTGCAGTTGTTTTTTTAGTAAAGACTAAACAAATTGAATGTTGTGCCAATGAATATGGCAAATGAGAATACCATCACTATGGTACCTATAATGCGATTGATGAGAACGATGGAGTTAAGCGAGAAGAATTCCCTAATGCGGTCCACCAGCCACGTCAGTCCGTACCACCACAACAATGCTCCGCCTATTATGCTGAGGTATCCTAAAGACATCTCCACAGGGTGCTCAGGCACCACAAAGGCAAACTGTGCGAAGGTGGCAAGGAACAGCAGTATTATGAGTGGGTTGGAGAATGTCACTATGAATGCTGTAACGTAGTTATGCAGCAAGGTTCCCTTCTGTTTCTTCTTGCCCGTATGCACCTTCTTTCGCGGGTCAGACTTATAGCAATAATATCCGAAGCAGAACAGCAGTATCGAACCGAATATCTGTAAGTAGAATTTATATTGCGGATTATCTATAAATTCCATCACGAAACTCATGCCGAAACCTGTCAACAAGGCATATATCAGGTCAGAGGTAGCAGCACCCAGTCCTGTCACAAATCCATACCAGCGTCCCTTGTTCAGGGTTCTCTGCACACACAGCACGCCAACAGGTCCCATAGGTGCCGAGCATACTATTCCCACAATCATTCCTTTGACTATTATGTCAAGGAAGTTGAATGAGAGGTACATATGTGGTATAAAGTTGTTCATTTCTTTGCAAAGGTACTATTTTTTGAACAGATAACCAAATTTTTTAGTCTTTTAACCTTATGTTTGGGTATGAAATGGTAATGAGTTCCTGTTGGCGCAGATGTTCTATTTCTGCATCAAACATCTGTTTGGGAATGTTATATGCCTTCACCAGTTCGTCTATATGATGCTCCTTGTGGTCTGCCAGCAGTTGCAACAGGCTGTTCTCTTTCTCTGGCTGGGTATTCCCAGAATGATGACTGTTTTTGTTTTCTACACAAATATCACAATGCTGGCAGGGTTCTGCATCCAGTTCGCCGAAATACTCCAACAATAGGGTAGAGCGACAGATGTCTTCACACTCCATGTAACTTATCACAGCATTCACCCTCTCCACCATTCTTTTATGCAGCTCCTCATATATCTCTTTCGAAATAACGAGTTTGTCTGACGAAATTCTCTGACTCAGATAGGTTATTATCGGAACATTCCTTCTTGGCACATATCTTATTATGTTGTGTGTGGCAAGGTTCTTTAGTGCAACATGCAGTCTGTTCTCGTCTATCTTACAGGCATTCTCTATCAGCACAGGATTGATGAAGGTGAGGTTGGTGAACAGCGTTCCGTAATACCTCATCAGGGCTGTAATAACCTCTTCATCCGTCTTCGACATTCCTCCTATATTATACAGTTCGTTGCGAGGCACTGTTATCATGATTCTCGGGTTAGAGTCTGGCTCAGGGTCGTAATCTATGTAGCCTGCATTCTGCAGTATCGAGAGAGCTGCTTCCATTGTGCTGGGGTAGTGATGAAAGCGAACGCAGAACACCTCTTCGTTAAATTCAAATCTTGCTCCCTCACCTTCGTATTCAGGCAATTCGAAGTAATATGCCAGGTTATCATACACCTTTCGTATATAGTCTCTGTGAGGGAAGGAGTTGTCAGCATGTCTCAGTAGTTTCTTGCTGTCATCCCTGTTATAGAGCAATACGGCATACGAGCGTTTGCCGTCTCGTCCTGCCCTGCCTGCCTCCTGGAAATAAGCCTCGAGCGAGTCAGGACAGTCAAAGTGTATCACGAGTCTCACATCGGGTTTGTCTATACCCATACCGAATGCGTTGGTTGCCACCATCACCCTGTATTTGTTCTCCTGCCATTCCTGCTGTCGTGTGTCTTTTATGGCAAAGTCCAGTCCTGCATGATAGAAGGTAGCCGTAATGCCGTTAGCCTCAAGCACTTCGGCAAGTTCCTTGGTGCGTTTTCTGTTTCTGGTGTATATTATGGCGCTTCCGTTTACTGATTCCAGTATGTGCACCATCTCCTCATACTTATCTTCCGTCTGCCTTACCACATACGACAAGTTCTCGCGCCTGAAACTCATCTTAAACACTCCCGTCTTGCCCTGAGTGTATTTACCAAAGTCGAGTTTCCTCTGAATGTCGTCTATCACCTGTGGGGTTGCCGTTGCCGTGAGGGCAAGCACTGGTGCCTCAGGCAACTGTTCCCTAATCTTGTCTATCTGCAGGTATGATGGTCTGAAGTCATATCCCCATTGCGAAATACAGTGTGCCTCATCCACTGTGATGAAACACACATTTATATGGTTGAGTTTGGCAAGGAAGAGTGGGGAAGAGAGTCTTTCAGGTGATACATAGAGGAATTTCACTCCACCATAGCTGGCATTATCCAGTATTCGCAGTATATCGTCGTGAGTCAGTCCTGAGTATATAGCCTCTGCCCTTATGCCCCTTTGCTTCAGGTGCATCACCTGGTCTTTCATCAGGGCTATGAGTGGGGTGATAACTATACACACCCCGTCCATCATGAGGGCTGGCACCTGGAATGTTATACTCTTTCCTCCGCCTGTAGGCATCAGTCCCAGTGTGTCGCTGCCTTCTGAAATACTCTTAATGATGTCAAGCTGAATACTTCGGAATGAGTCATATCCGAAATACCGTTGCAGTGTTTCTATGTAAAGGTTGTCAGGCTTACTCACTGAAGTGTATATCTTCTATTTGCAGTTGCACATTGCCTCGCTTATATACATTTTCTTCTATGGTATAGGCTATGTCAAACGAACGTCTCGACTTGATGTATCGGGCTGACTGGGCTTGTCCGAATGCTATGCCGTTTATTACGGTAGGCGATTTTGAATCTACCAGTTCCAGTTTTATATGCTCCTGCTTTCTTCCCACCACCTTTGATGTGCCGAAATCATACACTCCCTTGGTGGCAAACACAGGTTTGGTGTTGCCTGGACCGAATGGCGAGAAGCGTTTCAGGTCGTGATACAGTCGCTTGTTGATGCTGCTGAAGTCTATTATGGCATCTACATTTATCGTGGGCTCGGTATGCTGTTCTTCGATATGCTCTTTGACATACTGCTGGAAACGCTGTTTGAATTTCTCCACATCTTCCCACTTTATCGTCATTCCGCAGGCATAGGTGTGTCCTCCGAAGTTGATGAGCAGGTCTCTGCAACTCTTTATGGCAGCATATACGTCAAAACCAGACACAGAGCGCGCTGAGCCTGTAGCAAACTGTCCGTCGCGAGTCAGCACTATGGTTGGTCTGAAATACATTTCCGTGAGTCTTGATGCCACAATGCCTATCACGCCTTTGGTCCAGTTTTCGTCACATAATACGATACACTGCGGATGCTGCTGCTTGTCCAGTTTCTCTACAATCTGGTTAGCCTCTTCAGTCATCTGCTTGTCCACCTCTCTGCGCAGGTCGTTATATTCGTCTATGTGCTTTGCCATAGCCATAGCCCTAGAGTAATCCTTCTGTATCAGCAGGTCAACAGACAGTTTGCCGTTCTCCATGCGGCCAGAGGCATTGATTCGCGGACCTATCTTAAACATGATGTCGGTCATCGTTATCTCTCGCTCGCTCAGTCCGCAGGTGTCTATTATCGCCTTCACGCCCACTGATGGTGTCTGGTTCAGCATCTTCAGTCCGTGATAGGCAAGTATTCTGTTTTCGTCAGTCACCTCCACCAGGTCGGCTGCTATGCTTATGGCACAGAGGTCGAGTAGCGAGATGAGTTTTGAGAATGGTATGCCGTTATTCTTGGCAAAAGCCTGCATGAACTTGAACCCCACACCACATCCGCACAGGTGCTTGAAGGGGTATGTGTCGTCCGTACGCTTTGGGTTGAGTATGGCGTAAGCATCAGGCAGGGTCTCGTCTGGCACATGGTGGTCGCACACTATGAAGTCTATTCCTATGCTCTTGGCGTAGGCTATTCCCTCGTGTGCCTTGATACCACAGTCTAATATAATAATGAGGCTCACCCCTTGCTCTTTGGCAAAGTCTATGCCCTTCTTGCTCACTCCGTAGCCCTCGTCATAACGGTCAGGGATGTAGTAGTCTATGTTGCTGTAGAACTGTTGCAGAAACTTATACACCAACGTCACGGCTGTGCATCCGTCAACGTCGTAGTCGCCATACACCAGTATGCGTTCCTTATGACCTATGGCATCGTTGAGTCTGTCAACGGCAAGGTCCATATCCTTCATCAGGAAGGGGTTGATGAGGTCTGACAGTTGTGGACGGAAGAAGCGCTTAGCAGCTGACTCCGTAGAGATTCCGTGCTTCACCAACTGAGCCGTCAGAATAGGTGAGATATTGAGCTTTTCGCTCAACTCCATCGCCTGCTTCTTCTGCAGCTCAGTCTGCTCTTCTATGTTCCACTTAAAATTCATTTTTACCTTATCCTTTGTCCCTTGTACTTTGTACCTTGTCCCTTGTCACCTTGTACTTAGTCCTTGGCTATCGCCACTTTCTTCATGTTAAATCGGGTTATCAGTCCCTCAGGGGTCACATCGGCAAAGATGATGTATTTTGCTATCTTCTCCTTGTTAGGATCAGTACGCTCCATGCGTTGCTCAGCACCAAACTGCACCCTGATGTTATAGTTCCCGTTAACGTTAACGTTCCCGTTAACATTATCAACCTTCTCAGCCTTGAAGTCGTCCATCATATACCAGTTCATGTTGGTGATGTCGTCCTTATACAGTTTGTTCATGAAGGTCACCACATCCTGGTTTGTTGCCCCAGTGCGATTGAGGAAAGAGTCGAGTATCTCAGTCACCGTGCTGAGCAGTTTCACCTCGTTTCGTGAGTTTATAGCCTGAAGGAATTTTCTGCAAACGCCCTTCGCCATATCCATCTCCTCAGGTGTTACCTCTACGTTTTTCAGCTCATCCATTATGTCCTGCACCTGTGACGAGTATCTTCCGTTAGGGTGCTCTGTCAGGTATTTCTGCAGAGCCAGCACATTCTTGCTGCTTTTATACTCGCGCATGGCGTGGTTGTAGTCTATGGAGTCAATCTTGTTCTTAGCCTCTGTTATGTGGGGCGAATCCTGATTCTCCTCTATATACTTTAGCAGTTCGTTCTTCGAACCGCTGTTCACGGCATTATTCCATTCCTGGTCCTCATACTTCATCATGTCTATCACGGCATTGATAGAGTCACGATGCTCTCTTGGTGCATCCTGATATTTGCTCAGGTAGTTTTGCATCACCATCAGGTCGTTGCTGTGCAGGGCATACTCAAATGCCTCCTGCTCCTTATCCTGCTGAGCCGATTGATAGAAGTAGAAGCCCACGCCAAACACCGCCAAAGCTATGATGAGTGACACCACCCATACAGCCTTCGACTTGCCTTTTCCAGCCTCCACTCTCTTTGGTTGGGTAGGGGCAGACTTTATCGCGGTTCCCGTTCCCGTTAACGTTCCCGTTATCTCTGGGTTGCCAGAGATTTTTATTCCGCAGTGAGGACAAATCTCAGCCTTGTCGCTCACCTCATTATTACATTCAGGACACCTTATAAGCATATATGTTTTTGGTTCAAATAGTTCAAGACGCGCTTCGCGCTGGTTCAAGTTGCTTCGCTAGTTCAAAAGTTCCCGTTCCCGTTAACGTTCCCGTTAAAGTTCCCGATCCCGTTAATTCTCTCCCTTTCGGTGTTTAAACTTCAGTTCTCTCAGCGTGTGGTTGCCCATGAAACGTGATTTGTCCACATGACCCCTCACACCGTTCAGGCTGCCCTTGCCAGTATATTGCCACAGGGTGATATCCCTCTCGTCCACCAGCTTAGGCTCCTCCTCAGTATATTGGGCAATCATCACCAGGTATCTGTCCACCTTCTCAGCCAGATGCTTGTTGTAGAAGTTCGCACCAGTATATAGCAGAGGTCTCTGCTTGTAGGCACGCTCCACCATATCGAGGAACTTAAACAGCGAGTCGCAGAACTCCTCGGTAGGCAGACCGTTAGTGGTCTCTATGTCAATCATCGGAATCAGGTCCTGCTCGCTTGGTTTGCACTGCACCATGAAGTTGTTCAGCTGCAGTTCCTGCTCCGTTTTTGGACGGTAGAAGTGGTATGAGCCCACCTTTATGCCATAGCTGTGACCTATCTTCAGGTTGTTCTCATATCTTGAGTCTATCCTGTCGCCACCCTCCGTAGCCTTGATGTAGCAGTAAGCCATCTTCGTGTCGCCCACATGCTCCCAGAACACCTCTCCCTGATAGTGAGAAATGTCTATGCCGTGCACATGCGAACAAGTGTCCTCACATGCCACCCATACATCATCCATATCATCGCGAGCAAACGTGTTAAGAGTAAATATCGTAGTTAGTAGGCTGACTGCCAAACAGTTAAGTATATATCGCATAGTCTTTTCTGAATTTATTTATGCAAAGGTACAAAAACGAGAGCAAATAGCAAAATAAATTAGTATTTATTTTTGCTTTGCCGAGTGCATTCTAACCTTATTTAAAGGTACAAAAAAATCCTCACTTAGCCTAACTTTTACCTTATTAAAAATCTTAACAAACGCTTAATTTATTTGAAATAATCATCGGCTCACTATTAAGTTCTAAGACAAAGATTGAATATTAACGACAACACGGACAACATAAAACAACTTTATATATAGGTCAGTTTAGCAAACTCGCTAAGCTGTTTTAAAATCATTTTGGCAGGTTTGCCAAAATACCAAAATATAATTGTCGCTTGTTGTCCTGGTTGTCTTTAAACTTTGAGTGTTGAATCCACCCAAATATCAAAACGTAAGCAAAAGTCACCTTTTCGTGACACTCTGCTCACTAAAAAACCTCCGTTTCAAAATCAAATCTGGAGCATTCCAGCCCCCATTTTTAACCAGAAATCGGACAATTCTCAATTTTCAACTATAAAAGCATTACTTTTAGAGATAGAAGTATTACTTCTGCATGCAAAACCATTGCTTCTGCAACCAAAAATCCGACCCTTATTCGCAGATTATCACACCAATATCACAGCACAAAAATCACCCCATTTTTCAACCCTCTGACCATCAATCTTTTACAAAAATCGCGAGATTCCAGAATTTGAAGCCAACTTTCCACTCGCCTCCAAATTCTTCACTCTCACGGCTTCATAAAAACTCACTTTGATAGGAAAAGTGCCGTTTTTATGACAAAGTGAAAAATACTCATTATGCCTAATAAAGAATCTCTTACTTCAAAAAAATACAAAAAAAATTTGTAGAGTATAGAAAAGTTTGTATCTTTGCGGACAGAAAGAGAATTTCATATCCTTTAGCAATGACACAAGAAGAACAAAAGAAATACTGGTTGGATATAGCCGAATACGACATAGATACCGCCGAGGCTATGTATCAGACAGGTCGTTGGCTTTATGTCGCTTTTATGTGCCATCAGGTAATAGAGAAAACTCTTAAGGCATATTGGTGTGCAACCCAGCCTAATGACCCACCATATACACATAACCACAAACGTCTTGCTGACGGAAGTGGACTTTATGGAATAATGAGTGAGGAGCAGAAGGATTTCCTCAATACTATTACAAATTATAATATCGAGGCACGTTATCCAGAAGATAAAGAAGCGCTTTCTCATATGCTCACACCACAGACATGCCGAAACATTATTGACGAGACAAAACAATTACAGCAATGGATAAAAGAAAAGCTCTGACACGCGAGGAAGCCTTAGCACTTGTGCGTCGTTACAAGGCGGTTATTCGCTCACGTTTCGACGTGGAGCCTCGTGTGCTGATGTTTGGTTCTTATAGCAAGGGCAATGCCAATGCCAATAGCGATATTGATGTTGCTGTCATTGTGCCTACCTATGGTAATCGAAAGTTCGAAATATCTAAGAATCTTTGGCACGATGTTGACCAAGTGAGTCTTCTTATTGAACCTGTTCTTATGGCTGATGACCGTCAGTCACCACTCTATAATGACGTTATGCGTACAGGCGTAGCAGTATAATTTAGGTGCCTGTTGGCATATTTTTACTCAACAATCTCACTTTTTAGCGCAAAACACCCTCGAACGAGGATGTGAGATAAATTTTCCGAACAACCCTTTGGGACACTAACTGGGATGAAAAACACAGAAACAAGCAATTTCAGTACCTTTTCAGAAGCTTTTTAGGGGGATAAACTGATATAAACAGTCCTCATTTCAGGTTAATATTGATAAGTGAAACAAATAATCATGCTCGTAACTTATTGATTTAATGCTTCTTAGGTATAATCATATATTTCAGTTTCAGTTATTTCAGTAAAAAAACAAAGGGTGTCACTTTTCTCCTTCTTAATATAATTATTTAATTATTAATTAGTTATACATTATAAGAAGAGGATTCGCAATTTTACTGGCACTTAATTTTAACTGAAATAACTGAAACTGAAACGCAGAACGCTCTGTGTGCTTCCTTAGAAAAAGTTTAGTGATCTTCTCCCCTATGAAGCCCTATCATTCCATTTTTTCTCCCCTTTGTTTGGAGAAATA
>JAEEVS010000109.1:0-11038 GCA_016290975.1 Prevotella sp.
AATGCTTTTACATGCAGAAGTAATGCTTCTGCATGCAGAGGTAATGCCTCTGCAAAAAGTGGTGCTCGACCACAAAAAAATGGTGTGCAGAATGCAAAAAGAACGCATCGAAAAAAAATACAATAAATGTTAAGCAGGCTGCTTGCAATTACGCCGCTTCTTAAAAAAACTTAACGCGGAGTTGATAATTTTTATAATGTACGCGAAGATTGTTCCAAATTTCGTAATTTTACGAGTTGTTTAGAAATCACATACTGATTATGAGAAAAGTATCAACATACAAAATGGCGTTCACCCTCCTGGCTGCAACCTCTTTGCTGGCAGGCTGCTCTGGTGATGATTTTAACGGGAACGGGAACGTTAACGGGAACAGTAACAATATTACTTTCAACACAAACGTTAGTAACTTCACAAGCAAGGCTACGACTTATGATTCCAACGATGCCTTGAAGGCTGAAGGTAGTTTCACTTGCACAGCCTACAATGCCACCACAACCACCACATACATCGATCCCACTACGGTGGAATGGGTTGGCGGCGAGGTAAACAAGTGGAAGTTTGCCAACAGCATGCGTCATGACTGGCCAGGCGTTAGTGCCCTTGACTTCTTTGCCTATATGCCAGCTGAAAAGCCTGACTACATCACCAGCATAAGCTACAGCACAGAACGCCAGCCACAGTTTGTGTGCACTGATCTGCCTACTACAGCTGAAGGGCAGAAGACCCTCAAGGAGTTCATTTGCGCATTGGCGACCGATAAGACAAAGGCTAACAGCAGCGAAGGTGTAAGCATGCAGTTCAAGCACCCCTTCGCAAAACTTATGTTTGAACTTACCAATCCAGCAAGCGATGGTATAACCATAAACTCTATAACCATTGCGCCATCAACCCCAGCCAATGTTTTCAATACTGGTGGTACATGCACCTACGACAGCACAAACGGCAAGTGGGAGTGGTCATCACCTACAGGCGAGACAGGAAGCATCGTAGCTTCTCTCAACACTCCTTTCTTAGTTATTCCGAACGACTATAACGCAACAACTTTCACCATCACCGTTGATGCTACATACAACAACATAAGCAAAGTTGAGCATGTCATAAGGACAGCTACTATCCATGAAAAGAATACTGCTGAAGAAGATTTAATGAAATGGGAAGCTGGCTATTCTTATACCTTCAGACTTACACTCACCCCAGAGGTACTTGAAATCTCATATAAGTGGGCTGAACAATGGTAAACACTATGAAAAAAGAGCAACAAAAGAAACTGACATATATGAAAACAAAACGACACATACAGACATTAGTATTTACAGTTCTCCTCTTCCTTGCAGGAGGCATGGTGAATAGTGTTACTGCGGTGAGGTATCATATCCTTACTCTGCCGTTTAGCGTGAGCAATCACAACAACACTGGTAACTACAAAACAAACATCCGTGTTGAAGCACTGCTATGCGAAAGTAACAAAACCACTATCGAACTGCCTGCGGAGTTCCAGAGTCCGCTCGCAACTGGCTTCAAGTACTGGGGAAGTGTAAATCCATCAGCATTATCGTATGACTATCTCTATGACTATACAAATAACAACAATGTCATAAGTGCCAAGTACTACATCTATCAGTGTGGTACTGACGAAAGTGTTGCAAACTGGCAATATGCGTGCCTGGTGGGACCTCCTCTTACTGAAGGAGACCCTGTAGGTGCCTATACCGACATATACGTAACATACGACTACAAAGGCGCGAGTAATGGCATTATGGAACTTGATGGATCAAAGAACTATAACATCTCCATAAACGTGTCTGGCACGCAGAAATTTATGTGTCTGAACCGTAGCCGTAACAACCGTGTTTCTAATGCCAACGCGAGTGTACTGACTGGAGAGCAACTGGCCAACAATGATTTTGTAGTACCCGAAAATGGCAATAAGGAACTCGGTTGGCCGTGGGGTAGCGGTGATGGCAAAATCTGGGGACCTAAAGGAATTCAGCTGGGATTCAAGTTCTATGGCGAGGACCCCTATAACTTCACCATCATGACTTCATATACAGGAAGGGAGGTACATGTAACGGATAACATTGCGAACGATCCTGTTAAAGCAGCAACTACCAGACCATTCGCAGGTGCGACACTCTTTAGCAAGATGGGCAACGATCAAATGTGGTTTGATGCCAGCAACGACAGGCATTACAAGATAAAGTCGGGCATGACAAACAGCGACGTTGATTTAAAAACAGGCGAATATAAAAATTATGCAAAATACGTAGAAAAAAGGGAAGCGTACATCAATGCCGATGTAGCCGATAAATATGACACCTGGGTGGGATACTACAGAAAAGAAAACTACGCAGAAGTGAACACCTATGCCTTGTTGCCTAACGGCGATAATAGCTATATGTTCGTTGCCAGCAAAATGAACATGGGAGAGTCCAGTTCAACAGCACCCACCATCAACCAACCCGAAGGTAAAAAATATTTTGTCTACGAAGACAATGGCGCCACAAATAAACCTCGTTTTACAAAAAAAACACTAAGTTCTGCCTATACCACAAACTTATACGAGATAAAGACATATACTGTCCATGTTAAGACTCATGGTGCAACAGGTGCAGCTCCAACTACCCTCACCGCTACTATGAAGTGGAGTGACGCGAAGTTGTCAGATAACCCTGCCGACCATGTTCCTGAGGCGCTGAAGCGTAAGTATGTAACCTATAAAGCATACTCAGATGAAGCTCTCGAGAATGAGATTACTAAATTTTCTCAAGTAACCGGTCGAGAATACTGGTTAGACTACACCGTCTCTGAGTCAATGCCTTTTGAGGCTCTGTCTAAGACTGGCAACTATCAGGATGCACGTTGGTACACCATGCGCATGAATGGCAAGGCAGAGGCTAAGAATATTGCTTACAAGGCTGAATCAACCAATGATTTTATCACCTCTCCTACCAGAGGTAGTAACACTAACTTGCACACAGGCGAGAACTCTGCCGAGGCAATGGTAGCATTCATGGGCGACCCATACGAACTGAAGATTCTCAACCGTAAGGCTTGTGAGAATGCATCAGCCAACCGCTTTATCGGCTCTACGGCTGCTACAGAGGGAACGGTTCTCACCACAAATAATGATGGTACCTCTGGCATCAGCACATGGGAGATAGTATATGATACTGAATCTGGCAACTTTGTTCTCAGAGAATTTGGTACAGCTGCTACCACTCCTATGTATATTGGATGGGGCACAGACGCCAGCAAATCTGTCACCTACAGTGCCACTGAGAGCCGTATAAGGGTGGTGGAACTGGAGAAGGTCACATATACCTACCACATTATGCGCAATGCAGATGATAATTCTGATGGATATTATGATATCGCTGTCAAGGCTTCTTCTACGCATGATATTGGCAAGATGCTCAAGTCATGGAAGGACATACCAGCTGTTATTCGCAGTCCGTTCCTCGATAATGCTACAGTCTCCTATTATGGTTCACAAAGCCACGCACAGAGCGGAACCAATGCCATTACTAATGCACCATACAATAGCAATCGCGACATTTGGGTTAGATATAGTGTAACCTTGTCTGATCATACTTACAACGTCAGAGTCAACAATGAATATCTCTATACCGACGGAGATAACATAAAAAGTAAGACAAGCATAACCGATGCTGAGAAAGCAGAAAATGCATACCAGTGGGTTCTGAACTATAGCGATCCTTACCACATGACGGTAAAGAATAAGAACAAAGACGACAAATTCGTTCAAGTTGCATTTAACGACAAAGCGGATATCAGTTGGAGCGATACCCCTTCTTATTTCATCATTAAAAGCGGTGCTTTGTCTGGCACTTACGAGGTGATGGCAGCTACTGGCGATGGCGTTGATGCCTCTGCCACATATTATAATATAGGCAGACCATCAGCTAACACTGTGAAACTGTACAACCAATCCAGCTATCAGTATGGTAATGCCGTTTTGCGATTCGAGCTTTTCGGCACTAATGCGACTAATATTGAATATCACCTTATCGACAAGGCGGGAAAGGACTTGCTACAAGCTACAACCCGTCAAACCTCAACAGATGCTCCTGCCTTCCCACCAGAATTCCATAGTCCGTTGGTAAGTTCATACCATTACTACCTTCTAACTGATTTTAATGTAAATGATGGTACATATACGCTTAAAAATGAAGTTACCGAATTATCAACAGTCGGCTCGCACGGACACATTTACGTTACCTACGACGTAAATGACCTCGTGAATCTGAAAGCAAAGCAGATGTATCTGCTGAAATACGAGGCTGGCGAGACTTTCCATCAGGAGAATGGCAGTGACGGAGTTAATCCTACTGCGCAGAAAGCTGTCTATCCATACGTAAATGGTGACGGTAACTTCTTCGTGTATGGTGAGGAGCAGTATGAGCTGCAGCAGCAAGGTGCTTCAAGCACCCGTACACGTTGGGCTTGGTATGTAGAGAGTGACGCAGACGGAAAGGGTGACCCTTATCATGTAAAGATTAAGTCACGCCAAACGGAGTCCTACCCTATCACTAACAGCTCTGAGTATAATGCATACTTCATGACATACAAGCCAGATGGTTACTCTCAGGTTATAACAACATTGGGATGGCCTGGCATGAATACTGAAACGGCTACAGAATACATGGTTCTCGGTAGTGAGGGACAGTATCAGCTGGTAACGACCAATACTATTCCTGTTGATTTGAATGCTGACGATGATACCGAAGATGAAGGAGAAAATGTTCGTTATGTAGTAGATTCTTTCGAACAGTATTGGAAGACCTACGACACCATCCGCCGTAAACTTTTGAAGCAGTCAAAGGATGACTATCCTGACAATGATAGTGACCCTGAAACCGTACAGTCCACACCATGCCTTGTCACTGACTTCCTTGACAACAGAACATACCTTACAACAAGCACTGAGGCTTCACCTGCTGGCTTAGGTTGGCACTCTTACGAAAAGTGGGCTTACGCTAAGCGTTGGAACGGCTATAACAACGGCTATAGCAGCGAGGAAGGTAAACATGAAACTAAGAAGGGATGGGAAAAGATTGAGCACTGGTATCAGACCGTTAAGATGGGTCAGGGCTACTTCGACTTTGTCAAGACAAGCATCGACCCTGTGCTCATTCTGCTCGACCAGCATGGCTTCGAGATTATGCGTAAGCCTCTGCCTTCAAGCTCTGATGACCCAGAGAAAGAAGAAAAATATGCAGCTATACGTCCGTATAACAGCCCTATGGTGAAGGAATATGCCTTCTGGGCTACAGCGAAGAAGCGTACTGGTCTGCACCAGTATTACGCTCTTGCTGACCGCATTGGTGGTGACAACTTCACCTCTACCGACCTTACCAACCTGCCTCCTTACGGCTCTAAGAACGTGCTCGACAAGAAGGGTAACCTTAACGACCAGTATGTTACCTATATTGTAAAGGATGAGTATGCTCAGACTTACACCCCTTCTGACAAATCTGCTAAGCCTTTCCTTATAGAGCAGGGAACTAAATATGCTTCAACAGATGGGAGTACGATAACAAAGAATGATGTGTCTGGTGTAACAGATATGAAGACACATATTCTCAATGACGAAATCACTGCAGCAGAAGAATGGTACGTTAAGCCTAACGCTACTATTGACATCGAGATGGGATATAATGATGTTTCACATACTTGGACTGATCCTGATCCAACAGATTCTAAGAAATGGAAAAACAAGAACCCTAACGCATACGATCACTATAAGTTCAAGGATAAACGTGTTGCCAGCTATATTTCCGACAAGGTTCTTACTGACAGTCTGGGATATTTCGCATTCTCTAACGGATTCGATCCATACAACATTCAGATACAGTCTGTAGGTTCTTCTGATAAATATATGAAGACCAATGCCACTAATGCAACATTGGAAGAAGGTAGCATGATTGGAGTATATGAAGCGTCCCCTGCTATATCTTTAGACAACAATAATGCAAAGATATATCCTAAATGGTATGACAGCAGAGACTTGTCTGTTACCAACGCAACCTTTATGGCTGTGCAGGACGCTAACGGAAACATGCAGCTGATGCCACGTTTCGACCATGCTACCCGCATGAGCGAGTTTGGCACACTGATAGCACCAACACCTGCTGATGTAGCGACAACCTACACCAAACTGTATCGTCCAGTGGTGTATGAATACCTTATTATAGACAATGACGGTCATGAGTCTCTGCGCTATAAGACAGGTGGCGACATGACACCTCAGATTCCTGACCACTTCAGGAGTCCGCTTGCCACAAACTTCGGTTATTATGCTACAGCGACTAAAACGGGAGACGTATATAGTAACCTCAAAGATTCTATTGGCGGTGCGCTCGATGCTGCAACTCTCGACGCAAATAATACGGTATATGTACGCTACGAGTATGACGAGGAAGCCGATGAGTTCCTTAAGATTCTTAAGGGTAACTGGCTGACAATGCAACTGAATGAAAAAGATGCTAAATATGACGGAGGCATTAAGCAGGGAACATCTAAGCCTGCTACAATTACCACTCAGAAGGCTTGGCAGTGGAAGTTCCTCGAAACTCCACAGAGCACTCCTGACCCATACGCTTTGTACATATACAACCGTAATCAGATCGCAGGAACCAAAGCTGTAGCAGACCGCTTTGCTCTTCTTTCTCACTCTGATGGTGGTGGCTATGCATTGGCTAAGGCAGGATTAGGCACATATACCTATCAGTTCTTAAATGGAAGTGGAATGAATGAATCTACTGCTGCAACTATAGCTGTAGAATCAGGTTTCACACCTACTGCTGGCACATTCGATGGAACTAAGTCACAGGTTATACTTACTGACGAAGTTCAGCACACATTTATATATAAGGTATATACTAACACTGGTGTAAATGCCATTGATGCAAGTCAGACACAGGAATCTGTTCATAGTAACGACTGGAAACCAGTATTGCCAGAGGCTGCTCGTACTCCTCTGCTCAATATGGACCAGTATCGTTATTACGAGCAGAGTTTGGAAGGAAACGTTGCAAATAACGATACTCTTGGCACGGCACTTCCTTACCTCTATGGCTTGTATGAAGATGTGGTATATACCCACTACACCCCATATAATCCTGATGTAAGCACTTACATGGTGCCTAATGAAAGAAATTCTACGAGTGAAGCTACCGTGGCACCAGGTGTTGGTTCTAACGATGCTCCTGTAGGACTGGATGGCAAACGTCCGTATAACATCTATTGGAACCCAGATAAAAAAATAATGAAGAGTAATGGAACGACCATTACAACAGAAGATGATGATCTAGAGTTACAAACTACTGCTCCCTACGAGTGGGAGTTTGAAGGTGACGACCCTTACGCTATTAAGATTAAGAGCGTAGGTGAAAGTATCAGCAATGAAAACAAAAAGTACATCCACGAAGTTACCACTACAACTACCAACCTTGATGCAGAAGCTACCACGTTCATGCTCCTTAATAAGGATGGCTATAACTATGGAGTATTTACAAAGACTGGCTCTGCTGTTACAGGCGCAACACCTGTGATGCTGAGTGGATATGGCAATGCTTTGACTGATGGTAATCCTACCAAGTTTATCCCATTCGCCCTTTCTACCTATAAGGTAATATATCACCTGATGATTAAGAATATAGGTGAAGATGTATTAATTCCTTATAGAGAAAAGTCTGGGGATGACGTCCAAGAAAATTACAGAATAAAGGGTGGTACTACCCTACGTGACCTAAAGACAAAAGATGGTACAGGTGAAGGGCATTTCGATGGTGACTACTATCAGCTTGGTGCTACAATAGATGGCAAGACCTATTGTTATGATGCTGGTCATATCAGTCTTGGTGATGCATTCGAAGTGCCTCAGGCATTCTATCGTCCTAATGTGAGCTATGACTACTATATTGACGGTGTATATATACACGGAAGTAGTGACTATACCGGTGTTCCAGATACAGAAATGAACAGTCTCTATAGAGGTCTCAAGATGACCAACTTGGGTGATGATAGCAGACTGCTCGGCAAGATTGTGTGGGTTAACATAGTCTATAACTTCATGGGTGGTCTGGACACCAACTCAGGTAGTGACTTTGTGAAAAGTGTTGATCAGAACAAGTGGTACACATTTGAAACAAGTGACGCCACACCTATGATGGCTGATTACACCACGATGAATGGACTTAAGACTGTTAGCGGATATGCTACTCACTACACTAATGACTATCTGTGGACTCCTGTAGGCGACCCATACGGATTCAAGATGTACAACCGTTACATGTATAAGAATCTGGGAGAAAAGAAGGTGATGAGCACCACTAAATTTGATGATGACCCACCTATTGTAATGGTGTATGACAACGCTGAAACTCCGTATGTTCCACACGAACCAGCTAACTCTGTATATGAACTGCTTGCAACCAGTTCTACTACACCAGGTTACTTCCGCATTCACCCTGTGGTGAACAAGGGTGGTACACAGGTCTATATGAAGAACGTTGTTAGCGCTGGTACTGGAGTAATACAACTGAACGCAGAACCTACAGAGTGGACCTTCGGACTGAGTGAGGAGGTGATGAAGCCTTACTATCAGGCTGCTGGCTACATAGGTGGACTGAACTCTGCAGGTAAAGCGGCTTACGATAAAGCTGCAGCAAAGACTGACCCACTGGAGAGACTGATGGCTATTCAGGGTGTAGTATATAATCACGATAATAACAACCCTGAGGATCACCTAACTAATCCTAACTACATCGTGCATTATACTCCTGGTTACTATCGTCTGCACTCACAGCTTGGTTCATTAGGCATCACCACTCCACGCTATATGAGTGGTTATACACACAAGACGGAGTTGACTCCAGGAACTGGTACCGCATTAGAACCAGAAGCTATACCACTGCACTTCTATGAGGTAGAAGAATATGATATGAATAATCCTACCTTCGGAGACCTCAGTGACGGAAGTACGCCTGATGATGACTTCACTGTTACAAATGCTACAAGAGGTGATATTCCTCTCGTGACAGTAAATAAAGACCCTGCAAGTATATTCCAGTTTACTGGAGATGCTGGCGCCATTGGCAGCCCAAGCGTAGTACAGTTAAAAACTCAGGGACTTAACGTCATAGAAAACAAGATGGGTACAGGCGCAGCAACCGCTTACAATCTTCTTGACGTTGGTGCAGGTATTTCACTGCTATACACTAAATCAGGTGAACCTGCTACCAAGACATACCTCAACTACGACCAGACTTCTATGAAGTATGACTTGAAGTATGCTTCTTCAGGTATTGCTTTAGAGAGCGTAAGATGGTGCTTAAAGCCTGTGCAGAAGGGCGATAAAGCTGGTAATGGTGAGATGGCTCTGACCATCGCAGCCAACAATGGTGGAGATAACCATTACTACACCACATTCTATGCTCCTTTCGATGTTCTGCTAACGGACAATAAAAAGGATACTGCATACGTAGTACCTGAAGACGAGTGGCCAACAATGACCACAGCAAAGGACCAGTATGTATTCCGTCCTAATAAGATTGGTACTGTTAATACTGGAGATTACGTAGGTAACAACCAGTTCATACCTGCTGGCACTCCTGTCATTATCCGAACCACTAACGCTACCGTGACAATGGCTCTGCCTACCGCTGCGCCTTCTTCTGCTTTAACAACTGATCTCAGTGGTACTTATCTGGAGCAGATGTTAGCTCAAAATGCTAACTATATCTTCGTCTTCGGACGCTCTTATACTCACTCAGTTGATTTCGAATATAATGCAGGAACTGGTAAAGTTATACCTCATGGTCTTGAATTTGACAAAGGTGTAGGCTTCTACAAGAATGCTAACACCGACCGCGAGAGTAATGCTACTAAAACAATGTGGGAACGAAACAACAAGTATGTCTATGCTAACAAGGTGTACTATAGTGGCGCAATAGCAGGATCTGGTTCTTCTCTCAACATCGACTTCGAGAATACAGAATACATACCTGTACTCTTTGACGAACAAGGTGTGAAGGATATGGACCTGCAGCCTGACGGCACTATGCGCCTGAGAATAAACGACGGACGCGCCTACGACATACAAGGTCGCTGCATTGCCACCGAGCAGGAGGTTAGCGACGGCTCATGGCTCAATAACGTTGCTTCAGGCATGTACATCGTGAATGGCAAGAAGTTCGTGATTGAGTAAGGACCAAGTACAAGGTACAAAGGACTAGGTTGACCCCTAAATCATCCTCATCGAAGGTTGGTTTAGGGGTTTTTCTTTACCCTACATTATTTAACAAAAACCAAGAATAACCCTTTTTGAAAGTTTAGCACTACGTGCCTTGTCCTGATGTCGTCAAGAATCTGATTGTAAGATGAACTTACATCATATTCTCACCAACACCATGTCTCATCTGATAGATGTCAAAACTTTCAAAAAGCAAAAACATCGGCTTTCTACAAAGCCTGAAAAACAAAGATCACACACTCCGCGAGTAATATTTTTTTGTTTCTCGCAAAGGCGTCTAAGAATAGCTCTTTTCAAGAGCCTCGTTCTGTGTCCATCCATTCACTTGTGAGCAAGCTCCCAGTGACTGCCTTTCCACATCACTCATGGTTTCACCATTTTATTCTTAGACTACGCAGAGGGAACTCCGCTCTGCGCCTGAGCTATAGCGAAGAAAGGTCGTGCTTTCAGCACTCACGCCAAGCCATGCGGACAGTGTAAGATATAAGTACAAGGTGACTAGGGACTCCGAGCTCTGCTCGCCTGAGCACCCACTGGAGCGCAAGACAAAGTACAAATCTTAAGCCGAAGGCTTCTTTGCGTAAGCTTCGAAGAAGCGTCTTGGCTCTTTTGCGTAACTAAGGACAACTGGCAGAGCCAGTGATGGAGCAATTAATACATACTTGGTGAGCTTGCTCACATAAGGATGGGTTAATGAGCCATCAATACTCCATAGGAGTTGTCCTTAGTCTTTGCGAGGAATAGAGAACCAGTTTTCTTGCG
>JAEEVS010000110.1:0-20908 GCA_016290975.1 Prevotella sp.
ATACAGGAACTTAGGTTTGCAGCGCTTAGCCTGTTCAGCATACCTCTGGCGTGCTGAGTCGCTTGCCTCTATCAGTTCTGTGGTCTGTGGGTCGGTAGCCATGAGTACGTTTCTTACGTGTGAGGCAAGTCCGTTAACCATTTGTATGCCATCAAAACCCTTGGCGAGCAGGTCGTTAACCACCATCATGATGTCGCTCACCTTGTTTTCAAGGGAGAGGTCTATAATCTTGAAGTAGTTGTCGGAATCGAGCACGTTGAGGTCTTCGAGCACCTTCTCGTAGGTTATATTGCCCTGACAGAAACTTGCTGCCTGGTCGAAGATGGACAGGGCATCGCGCATTCCTCCGTCAGCCTTTTCGGCTATCACGTTCAGCGCTTCGTCCTCGTAGGTGTAGCCCTCTTTCTCAGCCACGCTCTTGAGGTGATTGATGATATTCTGTACCGTCATTCGCTCGAAGTCGTATATCTGACAACGCGAGATGATGGTAGGTAGAATCTTGTGCTTCTCAGTCGTAGCGAGTATGAATATCACATGCTGTGGTGGTTCCTCCAACGTCTTGAGGAAGGCGTTGAAAGCCTGGGTAGAGAGCATGTGCACCTCGTCGATGATAAACACCTTGTACTTGCCCGTCTGAGGCGGTATGCGCGTCTGTTCCATCAGTTGCTTGATTTGCTCCACACCATTATTTGATGCAGCATCAAGCTCGAAGATGTTGAGCGACCTGCCCTCGTCGAAGGCTTTACAACTCTCGCACTCGCCACAGGCATCGCCCGTTGGGGTGGGGTTGAGGCAGTTGATTACCTTTGCGAAGATACGGGCACAGGTGGTCTTACCCACGCCTCGCGGTCCGCAGAAAAGGTATGCATGAGCCAGTTTGCCGCTCTTCACGGCATTCTTCAGCGTTGTGGTCAGGGCGCTTTGCCCCACCACGCTGTCGAACGTCATCGGACGGTATTTTCTGGCTGAAACGATGTATTCCACTATATATATTGTTTTAGTTATGAACTATGAACTGTCAATTGTCAATTCTTGCGCTCCGTAGGTGCTCAGGCGAGCAAAGCTCGGAGTTCAATTATCAATTATCCTTGTCCCTGCTCCTGAACCATGAGGCGAGTATGGTGCCTGAGATAGAGTGCCAGGCACAACTGACGGCGCAAGGTATCACGGCGAGCGGACAGCTGATGGCAAAGAATGTAGAGGCAAGCACGGTGGCAAGTCCTGCATTCTGCATACCCACCTCTATTGAGATGGTTCTTTTCTTCGCCTTAGAGAAATTGAACAGTTTGCCTACAGAGTAGCCAGTGAGGTATCCGAGGCTGTTGTGGCACAGCACTACGGCAAAGACGAGCATGAAGAACATTATGCCTTCAGTCATCAGTTTGTCGTGAACAGCCGAAATCACTCCACCCACTATGCAAGCCAAACCCAGCACCGAGAAGGCAGGCATTACGGCTTGCGCCTTCTTGAATCCCTCGTTTTTACCCCAGAAGAGGTTGGCAAAGAATCCCACACTTACAGGTATGAGTGTAACTATGAGTATGTTGAGAAACATACCCAGGGCATCTACCTCGACCTGTTCGCCTGCAAGCCATAACACGAGCAATGGCGTCACTACTGGTGCTAAGAGGGTAGATACCGTTGTCATGCCCACAGAGAAAGCCACGTCGCCTCGACACAGGTAAGACATAATGTTGCTCGACACTCCGCCAGGACAGCATCCCACCAGTATTATGCCCACTATCACGGGTTTGGGGATTACTATACACAGATAGCCCACGCCTATCGTCAGCGTCCATGCTATCAGCGGCATGAGCGAGAACTGTGCGCAGGTGCCTACGAGTATGTCCCACGGACGAGCCGCCAGCACCTTCATATCCTGCATGGTAAGGGTCAGTCCCATAGTGAGCATTATGAAGCCCAGAATGCTCGACTGTGTGGTGCCGTGCACCCATGTGAAGAGCTCTGGTATGAAGTAAGTCACCACCGCTACTGCGATGATGAAATAAGAGGTGTATGTGCTAAGCCAGTTGGCTATTTTTACGAGATAAGAGTACATTATTTCTTGACTGTTCTGTTTACTATATCCTTTACCTTACTATATATATTGCTTGTGTCAGCCTCAAACTTGCCGTCCATATATAGAATCTTTCCGTTCACCATTGTCATCTTCACGTTCTGCTTAGAGCCTGAATACACGAGGTTCTTCTCTATATTGTTGACAGGCTGCATGTTAGGCTGGTTGAGGTCTATCATTATGATGTCAGCCTTCTTGCCTGGTGCCAGCACGTCGCAATCGTCTAAGTGCATAGCCTTGGCACCGTTTACGGTAGCCATCTTCAGCACCTCGCGAGCATCTATCGCAGCAGCATCCTTCGCACGCAGTTTGGCAAGACCAGCCACGAGGAACATCTCTCGGAACATATCCAGACAGTTGTTTGAAGCAGGTCCGTCAGTGCCTATCGCCACCGTTATGCCTCGCTTCAGGTATTCGCTTATGGGGGCTATGCCCGAAGCAAGTTTGGTGTTGCTGCCAGGGTTGGTAACCACATACAGCCCCCTCTTCTTCATCACCTCGTAATCCTCTTCGCTCATCCACACTCCGTGGTATATGCCGCCACCGTAGTCGAACATGCCCAGCGAGTCGAGGAAGGCAACAGGCGTCCTGCCGTAGCGCTCCATGCAACCCTTCACCTCAGCCTCCGTCTCGCAGGCGTGAACATACAGCGGAGCCTTGTTCTTCCTTACCACATCGGCTATCAGCCTGAGGTTGTCCATGTTGGTGGTATATTCAGCGTGGAAGCCCAGCAGGTATGACTGCAGCGAGCCTGGCTCGTTATACTTATTATACATATAGTCTATCCAGCGCACGTCCTTCGAGAAGTCGTTCACTCCACCCGTCTGCACGCAACGGAAGCCCATATCGTCCATAGCCTTAGCCACCCATTCCTGCTCCAGATACATATCGAAGCAGGCTGTCATGCCACTCGTCAGATATTCCAGCACCGACAGCTGGCTCATCCAATAGATGTCTTCGCTCGTCAGTTTCGCCTCCACAGGGAATATGTCCTCGTTCAGCCATCTGTCTAACGGTTTGTCGTCAGCCAGACTCCTCATGCCGCTCATGCCGCTGTGTGCATGCGCATTCTTAAATCCAGGCATCAGCAGGTTGCCCTGACAGTCTATAGAAAGGTCGACATTCCCCTCTCCATTACCCTTCCCTTCAGGGAGGGGATAGGGGTAGGCTTCCACAATCCTTCCATCCTCAATGATTATCTCGCCATCGAAGATTTCCTGCCCCTCCACCATAGAGAGAATTTTCGCGTTGTATAGTCTTGTCTTCATATTTCCTTGCAAAGGTACTAAAAAAAGAGTGCAGAGCAAAAATATTCTCCGTTTTTTTTCGGAGAATAAGGCTTGTAATCTCCGAATAGCAAGTGGTATTTCCTCGCCTCTATTCCGAATATATTGTAAATTTGCAGTAAATTCGGAATACAGACACCTTTCTATTCCGAATTTACTGTAGAGTTGTCCCCTAATAGCCAAATTATTCTCCGAATAGCAAGTGGTATTTCCTCGCCTCTTGCATAGAGACACCTTAAAAATAATAAATGTGTAACAATATGGTTGCTCACTTATTTGCGAATATGAATAATTTTTATTACTTTTGCAGCCGATGATATTTACATATTTGAAGGAGTAAATCCACAGATGATAGCAAACAACCTGAAGCCCTATCAGCCAACTCATCCAGGCGAGGTGTTGAAAGACGAACTGGAGTATCGTGGCATTTCCCAACGTGGATTTGCCAAAGAGTTAGGTATATCCTATTCAGCCTTCAACGAGATGTTAAATTGCAAACGCTCTCTCAGTCCAGAATTGGCAATGATGATGGAAGCAGCTCTTGGCGTGGATGCAGCTCCCTTGCTTGCCATGCAGAACGAATACGATATGCAGGTAGCAGAGAATGACGAATCGTTCATGGAGAAACTCAAGAAGATACGCCGTATAGCTGCTATCTTCTGATGTCTCCTTGTTGTCATTCCTAGTTCAGTTTATATAAAGAAGTCATCCCCACATTGGTTGTGAGGATGACTTCTATATTATTAAAAGGTGTATTTTACTTCACCACCCTCCTTGTGGTTCCATCACTCATCTTGAGGATGTTCAAGCCCTTCTGAGGTTGAGAGAACTGCTTGCCATCAATAGAGTAGACCTTGCCGAAGACAGCAGTTGGAATGGTTGCTTCAGTAACTGTCTCTATTGCTGTAGCATCAGGAGTAACAGTAACAGAATAAACCTTTACAGAATTATCAGAAGTATCCGTAATGTCCATGCTGAGTGATTGCTGCTGGTTGTTAGCATCTACGGCATAGATGTAAACATAAGTGTTTTCTGTTACATCATAGTTGATAGTCACATCGCCCTTTGTTGCCTGGGTATAGGTCTTAGCATCAGCACTACCAATCTTTACGGCAAGTTTGTTATTGCCAACGGTCAGGGCGTTAATCTTTATGCTACCCTTGCCATTAACCTCTATAACCATACCTGTAAAGTTGCTGGTGAAATCACTTGAACCAAGGTCGCTTGCTACTGCAGTTTCGATAGCAGAGGCAGAGGTTGCCTTGTTGATAACGATACATTTGTCAGTTGAGTCATAGAAACCATCTGGGTTATTAACGTCAGACTTGTTGTCCATGCTGATATACATATCGTTAATGACAGTGTTATTCAAGTCAACAGGAGTGTTATCAACAATATAGTCCTTGTCATCAAATTCTATGACGGTTTCATCTACTATCGGCTCTATTGACATCTCTACTATGTTAGTAAAGTTCTTCCAATAATCAGCTGCTTGGTATAATTCCTTCGTTCCTGCTGGTACATGTAGAGTAGCTGTTGTATAATTGAAATATGGATTAAATGAAAGATTTTGAGGTGTAGTTGCTTCATTATATACTTCGTTTAGACTTGAGCACCCCTCAAAAGTTCTATAACCAATTTCCGTCACACTGTTAGGAATGGTGATAGAAGTAAGGCCAGAGCACCCCTCAAAAGTTCTATAACCAATTTCCGTCACACTGTTAGGAATGGTGATAGAAGTAAGGCCAGAGCACCCCTCAAAAGTTCTATAACCTATTTCCGTCACGCTATTAGGAATTGTTATAGAGGTCAGGCCAGAGCAACCTGAGAATGCATAATCGCCGATGCTCGTTACGCTATTTGGTATGGTAATAGAGGTTAGTCCTGTGCAACCTTGGAAAGCACTATAACCTATACTCGTCACGCTATTTGGTATGGTAATAGAGGTTAGTCCTGTGCAACCATAGAAAGTATTACGACCTATTTCCGTCACGCTATTAGGAATTGTTATAGAGGTCAGGCCAGAGCAACCTGAGAATGCATAATCGCCGATGCTCGTTACGCTATTAGGAATGGTGATAGAAGTAAGGCCAGAGCATTTTACAAAAGCACTAGCACAAATTCCTAATGTACCATCTTGTAATGTGATAGAAGTATTCTCTGGCATTGTCCCTTTATAATTATGTGCAAATCTTCCTGCATAAACTAAGCCGTCAGGTTGATTGTTAAACCAAGCTGTACCGACAAAAGCATTGCCACCAATACTATTCACGCTATTTGGAATTGAAATGTAAGAAAGTTTTGAGCAATTATAGAAAGCCGATGAGCCAATACTTACCACACTATTGGGAATTAAAATGGGAGAAGAAAGATTGTGGCAGTTGAGGAAAGCAGAGTTTTCAATACTCGTCACTCCATTTGGAATAGTTATAGTGGTTAGATTATGGCAATTAGAGAAAGCACCATCACCAATACATGTCACGCTATTAGGAATTGTGGTATTACAACAACCTTGTATAAGCCTATTACTTACAGTTTCTATAATCGCATTGCAATTATCACGCGAATCATAGTAGCTATTTCCTTCTTCTACTTTAATAGAGCTTAGATCGTTTAATTCGAAAGCACTGTTACCAATACTCGTTATGCTATTAGGAATGGTGATAGATGAAAGACTGCAACAGTTGAATGCGAACTCACCAATACTTGTCACGCTATTAGGAATAGTAATAGAAGTAAGATCACGACATGCGTAAAACGCAAACGCACCAATACTTGTAACGGTGTAAATTACACTTTTATAAGTAAAAGATGTGGGAATTACCACGCCATCTGAATATTCATTTTCTTGCCAAGAAGATCCTTTATAGGTTACTGTTGCCGTTTGAGAGGAGGTGTTCAAATTGTAATAAATTCCATCTACTTCGGCATCATGAGCAGAAGCAGTAGTTACAACTATGCTCATGAGCATAGTCAGTAAAATTGTAATGTTTAGTTGTTTCATAGTTTTATTGTTTAGTTGTTAATGTTATACAAAAAAAACGTGGACGTTTTACTTCGTCTACGTTCACCGAGGTATTGGGGATAACCTATTGCACACTTTAACGAGTAAAAGTCCACGCCCAGCGGCGTGAACCGTTCACTTTTACTCTCGTGTGCTCCTTCAAATTCCCCAATTATCGGTGAGCAAGAATACAAGCTAACGCTTCTATTTCAATATATCTTTAAGATTTGATTTATCTCATAGGCAATCAGTTTAGTTATTGGTCGAAATATAGAAATTATTATTTATCATCATAATGCTCCTCTGCCTGTACAATAAGAACAGTTACTTTGTCGTCATAAATGTCATAGATTATTCTATTATGGGCTGTAATATGACGAGAATAGGTAATATTATTTCCCCCAACAAGGGCTTCTGGATGTCCAATACCTGTACGTGGATGTTGCATTATATCCATTAAAACTTTAGTAGCCTTTTTGAATAGATTTGGATTGGATTTTTTCCATTTCCTAAGCGTCTTGTCAGCCTCTTTTGAATATTCTACTTTGTACATCATAAGCTATCAAAATACTGCTGCATTTCTTCAGGAGAATTGCATGAAATAGTTTCGCCATTAGCATATTCCTGACGTGCTTTCTTGATTTTAGCATATAGTGCAGGAGTAATCTGATTATCATCCGTAACGCGAGCCATTCGCACAGATGCAATGCCTTTGATGAGTCTCAAAGCCTTCTTTATGTCTGATACCATAGCATTATTCTCTAATGTAACAATCATTTGAGAAGAATGAGGTGCTGTAATAGTTACACTCATGTTTGTTCCTTTCTTTATGATTCCATTTGCAAAATTAAGAATTTATTTTTATTTCTCCAAACAAAGGGGAGAAAAAGTACGGAAAAGAAAGAATTTTTCATTTTAACCTCACTTACTCACTTAGGGGCTCTCAAGGCGCATGAATACTGGGATGAGGCGAGTGACCTGTGTTTGGTTACACCTCACTTAGAGGTCACTTTTGGCCACACTAAAGTGAATGTCTAATGATGAAAGCGTTGCAGCGTTGCAGTGTTGCAGTTCCCAAAACGCTCTTGCCTAATCTCCAAGAGAGTTCAATATTATATTATATATATTATATATATATAATTAATAATATTGGCATATTCCCAGTATGGGGAAAGGGAATTTTGTAACTGCAACACTGCAACGCTGCAACGCATCGAGCTCCGAAATGTTAAAAACTACCCTGCACAAAATGGCGAAAGTGTGCAAAAGAGAAGGAGGTGAGAGGCTTGGTGTGGGATTTGTAACCACCTGATAATTAGCGCGTTGCAAAGGCGTTGTTCTTGATAGGTAAAAGTAATGCTTTTAGCGCTAAAAGTAATGCTTTTATACCATAAAAGTAATGCTTTTACAACCTAAAAGCTATGCCTCTACAGATGAAAATCATTTAAGTGTTAAAAACGGAGAAAAACAAGTTGCTCTATTTTAACCTCCTAATCTCCCTGACTGGATGCGAAGCCTAGTGCTTATACTTCTGTATCAGGCGGTCAAAGTGAAAAAGCCTTAAATTGTTTTGCTGTATAGATTATTTTTAGTACCTTTGTCAAGGTTTTTTGACACTAACAAAAATACAATATAAATAAAGGAATTTATGAGTTTACGAATCGTTGTACTTGCTAAGCAGGTACCTGACACACACAACGTGGGACCAGATGCGATGACCCCAGAGGGCACTATCAACCGTTCTGCGTTGCCAGCCGTCTTTAATCCAGACGACCTTAACGCCTTGGAGCAGGCCCTTCAGCTGAAGGATAAGTTCCCTGGCTCTACTATCTCGGTGGTTACTATGGGACTGCCTAAGAGTGCTGAGGTGATACGCGAGGCGCTCTACAGGGGGGCTGACGAGGGTTATGTGGTGACTGACCGCCCTCTGGGTGGTGCTGACACCCTTGCCACCAGCTACACTTTGGCGCAGGCAATCAAGAAGATAGCTAATGCTAACGGGAACGCTAACGGGAACGGCATTGATGTGGACATTATTATAGGTGGCCGTCAGGCTATTGATGGCGATACGGCACAGGTGGGTCCACAGATAGCTGAGAAACTGGGACTGACACAGGTGACTTACGCTGAGGAGATTATCTCGCTCGACGAGAAGGCTCGCAAGGTGGTTATCAAGCGCCACATAGATGGTGGTGTGGAGACGGTTGAGGCTCCGCTGCCATTAGTGGTGACGGTTAACGGTTCGGCTGCTCCTTGCCGTCCTCGCAACGCTAAGCGCGTGATGAAGTATAAGTATGCCACCGTAGCGCTGGAGCGTGAGGGCAACGAGAAGCTTACTGCTGCAGCTGAGAAGAAGCCTTATCTGGACATTACCCAGTGGGGTGCAGCTGACATAGACTGCGACCCTCAGCAGATAGGTAAGGCTGGTTCGCCAACCAACGTGAAGAAGGTGGAGAACATAGTGTTTAAGGCTAAGGAATCACGCACCATGACTGGCTCTGACGAGGATATCAATGCCTTGATGAAGGAACTTATAGCAGAAAAGATTATTGGATAAGAGATGAACAACGTATTTGTATATTGCGAGATAGAGGGCACACAGGTAAAGGATGTGGCTCTCGAACTGTTGACCAAGGGTCGCAAGCTTGCCAACACGCTGGGAGTGCAGCTGGAGTGCATCATTGCGGGCTCTGGTCTTGACGGCGTTGAGAAGCAGGTGATGAAGTATGGTGTGGACAAGGTGCACATCTTTGATGCTGAGGGTTTGTTCCCTTACACTTCTAATCCTCACACGGCGCTGGTAGTAAACCTCTTCAAGGAGGAGAAGCCACAGATATGCCTTATGGGCGCTACGGTTATAGGTCGCGACCTCGGTCCGCGTGTGTCATCAGCCCTGTTCAGCGGACTGACAGCCGACTGTACTGAGCTCGAGATAGACGACTTTGACATGAAGGTGAAGAACGAGGCTGGCGAACTTGTTACCAAGCACTATGAGAACCAGCTGATGCAGATTCGTCCTGCCTTTGGCGGTAATATCGTTGCCACCATCGTAAACCCTGAGCACCGTCCACAGATGGCTACCGTGCGCGAGGGCGTGATGAAGAAAGAGGTGCTCGACGAGAACTACAAGGGCGAGGTGGTGAAGCACGACGTTGCCAAGTATGTGCCTGAGGCAGAATATGTGGTGAAGGTGCTCGACCGCCATGTGGAGCAGGCTAAGCACAACCTGAAGGGCTCGCCAATCATCGTGGCTGGTGGCTATGGTGTAGGCTCAAAGGAGGGTTTCGACAAACTCTTCGAACTGGCTAAGGAGATACATGCCGAGGTGGGTGCCAGCCGTGCTGCCGTTGACGCAGGATGGGTGGATCACGATCGCCAGATAGGTCAGACGGGCGTCACTGTGCGTCCTAAGGTGTATATCGCTTGCGGTATCTCTGGTCAGATACAGCACATAGCAGGTATGCAGGATTCAGGTATCATCATCTCAGTAAACAACGACCCTGAGGCTCCTATCAACACCATCGCCGACTACGTAATCAACGGCACAGTGGAAGAGGTGGTTCCAAAACTGATAAAGTATTATAAGGAAAATAATAAGTAAAGGAAATGGCAAACTTTTATACAGAACACCCAGAGATTAAGTTTCACTTGAGCCATCCTTTGCTCAAGCATATAGTAGAACTGAAAGAGCGCAATTATGCCGATGCCGACAAGTATGACTATGCTCCAGCCGACTTTGAGGAGGCTATGGAGAACTACGAGAAGGTACTCGAACTGGCTGGCGACGTGAGCGCTAACGTGATAGCACCTAACGCGGAGAGCGTGGATGCTGAGGGACCACGATGCGAGAACGGCAGAATGATTTATGCCTCAAAGACCTACGAAAACCTCGACGCAACAATCAAGGCTGGTCTGAACGGTGTAACCATGCCTCGCCGCTATGGCGGTCTAAACTTCCCAATGGCTATCTACTCAGCCATCAACGAGATGATAGCAGCAGGCGATACAGGCTTTGAGAACATCTGGTCTCTGCAAGACTGCATCGAGACTCTCTATGAGTTTGGCGACGAAGACCAGCGCAAGCGCTTCGTACCACGAGTATGTAAGGGCGAGACGATGTCTATGGACCTCACAGAGCCAGACGCAGGTTCTGACCTGCAGTCTGTTATGCTCAAGGCTACATACGACGAGGCAAACAAATGCTGGCGACTGAACGGATGTAAGCGTTTCATTACCAACGGCGACTCAGACATACACCTCGTGCTGGCTCGTTCAGTAGAGGGCACTCGCGACGGTCGCGGACTGTCTATGTTCATCTACGACAAGCGTGACGGAGGCGTTGATGTGCGTCGTATCGAGAACAAACTCGGCATACACGGTTCACCAACCTGCGAACTGGTGTATAAGAACGCTAAGGCAGAACTCTGCGGAAGCGAGAAACTGGGTCTTATCAAGTATGTGATGGGACTGATGAACGGAGCCCGCCTGGGTATCGCTGGTCAGTCAACAGGTACCAGCCAGATGGCTTACAACGAGGCTCTTGCATACGCTAAGGACCGTAAGCAGTTTGGCAAAGCTATCATCAACTTCCCTGCAGTATATGATATGCTCTCAATAATGAAGGCTAAGCTCGACGCAGGCCGTTCGCTCTATTACGCTACCTCTCGCTTCGTTGATGTCTATAAGACTCTCGAGGATATAGAGCGCGAGCGCAAGGAGAATGGCGAGAAACTGACAGCCGAGGAGCGCACAGAGTGCAAGACATTCTCTAAGCTGGCTGATGCCTTCACGCCTATTGCCAAGGGTATGACCTCAGAGTATGCCAACCAGAACGCCTACGACGGCATTCAGGTGCACGGTGGTTCAGGCTTCATGCTCGAGTATGCTTGCCAGCGTCTGTATCGTGATGCTCGTATCCTCACTATCTATGAGGGCACTACTCAGTTGCAGACCGTTGCAGCAGGACGCTATATCACCAACGGCTTCTATGGTCAGATAATCGAGGGCTTCCTGGCTCAGGGCGAGGCTGGCTTCGCACTTGCTAACGCTACTGCGTACGCTAACGGGAACGGGAACGCTAACGGGGACTGGTGCTCAGCAGACCTCCTGCCACAGAAGGAGCGCATAGCCAAGATGGCTGAGAAGTATAACGCTGCTGTTGCCTATGTCAACGACCAGAAGAACGACGAGCTGAAGGACCTCTGCATTCGTCACCTCTACGAGATGGCTGGCGACATCATCATGGCTCTCCTGTTGCTGGGTGATGCAAGCAAGGATGCTGACCTCTTCGCTAAGTCAGCTAAGGTTTACACCCGTTACGCTGCTGCTGAGGTAGAGAAGCATTACGAATTCGTAATGTCTTGCACAGAGGCAGACCTTGACGACTATCGCAAGGCCTGATATAGTATGAAGTATAAAGTATAAAGAGTAAGCCCTCAGATTTTTGGTCTGAGGGCTTATCATATTCTGAAGACTCAACACTTTACGCTTTATACTTTATACTCTATACTTTATACTCTATACTCAATACTCAATACTTATAGAAATTCCACATCTTGCCATTCTTGCTGAGCGAGAGATGCTTGCCGTCGAGCACCTCTATCTTTACGCGTATATCGTTGAATGGCTTCATCTCGTAGGTGTCTTCTATCAGTTCTGTGTCTGTAGCCTTCTGTTCCTCATATATGGAGTAGCACTGTATGAACAGGCTATCGCCCACATGCTGGAAGTTGCCAAAGACATACTGTCGCAGGCTGCCGTCCTTCACATAACGGAACTCTGTGATTGAGCCAGAGAAACTTATGTACTTGGAGTCAGAATCAGCCATGCGCCACTGACCCAGCAGGTCGCCAGCCTCCCTGCCTTCCTGACAAGAAGAAAACGTTAACGTTAACGGGAACGCTAACAAAAGAACTATGAACTGTGAACTATGAACTATGAATTTATAGAATCTTGCCATGATAACCTATCTTAAAGTTGAACGTTGAGCAATCACCATAGATATTGCCCTTATCGAAAGCGTATGCTGCGCTAAACTGCCAGGGACCGAGGTTGTATGTGCCTTGGAACATAGCATCGAATGAATGGTGCTTGGTGGTAAGGGGCACGTTGTATGTTCCCCAACCCTCACGATATGAACCCTTTACCAGATATGACAGGCGGTCTGTAATATCGCCCTGAATGCCTATATGCCACGCCTTGATGCGATTGTCGCGATAGCCAGAGTAGCCATCCTGATTGTATATAGGTGAAGGAATGAGGGCGTTGCCTGGCGTCATGCCGTAGTAGCTGTACCCTCCATAGAAGAGGTGGTTGTAGTAATCGTCATTACCAGTCACCATATCTGTTATCTGACTGCGCACAGGTTCGGGGTAGTCGCCCTTATCCCAGTGCAACGGACCAGACTGGTTGGTGGTCTGGAAATACTCAAACACGGCACCCCTCACATACTGTATGCCTGGCTTCTTCGACTTATAACGTAAGCCCCACAGACCGTCCCAGCCGTTGCCTTTGCGCATGCCTGAACCATCTTCAAACGGTACATCGAGATAAGCCTCTAAGAGGTGCTGCTTGTCTATGTTCCAACTCAGCTGGTAGGTGATTATGCCGAGGTGGTTGCCATAAACCCAGTCTTCCATCGCTCCGTTCTCAAAGTAGTTCTTATCCTCCTTCTTCAGCAGTATGTCCCAGAAAGCCTTGAGGTCGTGAGGCTTGGTCTTGGTTATAAGATTGCCGTCGCTGTCGTAGCTGTATTGCGTGCCACCAAACTGTGCCACGTGCTCCAATCCAGCCGTCACATACACCACCCAGTTAGGGTTGGAACGGAAATAGAAATGCTTCTGGTGGTAGTATATGCCTGAGGTGTAAGAAGAGTTGACGGCACGATTCTGGTAAAACACATCCTCCCTGTAGCCGCCATCAGTATATTTTCCGAAACCGCATTCCAGACTTATCTCCAGCCATCCCTTGGTGTAGGGAACGGTCCAGAAGCCGTCTGTGCCTATCCTCACCTGTGGCACGGGTTTGGCGTTGGTGCCCTTGGCAAACGAACCTGTTGACAGCAGAGGGTCGCGAAGCAGGGGCTCTATCTCCCTGCTGCCAGCCTCGATGAAGAATTTCTTATACTGCAGGTTCATATACGCTTGTTGCAGGTAGGTCTTGTGGTCGGCATGCACTGATGCCACCATATCTACGGCACTGGTGAGTTTCAGGTCGGGTGTGAAGTTGTGCTCCACATTCACCGCTCCGCGCAGGTATGCCGTGTTGGGTCTGGTGGCAAGTATGTGGTGACGGTTTGTCACCAGTTGATATGCCGTGTAGTCGCCTGTTCCCACAGCCGTTTCAGCCGTCAGGTCGTATGTTATCTTGGTGCCCAGCGAGTCTTGCGCCTTTCCCATCAACGACACACAACATAATATGGCTGAGAAGAGTATTATTCTTCCTATTTGTTTCATAACTGTTTCAGTTGATTTTTCTTTTTTAGAATAGAAGATATTGGCTGCAAAGTTACAAAAAAAAGTTCATAGTTCACAGTTCACAGTTCATAGTTTTTGCGTTTTCAACTATTTTTTGTATTTTTGCACCTTCAATGGTATTAGTCGTCATACTGACATACTTCCTGTTATTGCTTGCCGTGAGCAGACTGAGTGTTAGGAATAACAAGAACAGTGCCTTCTTCTTGGCGGGCAGACAGTCACCGTGGTACATGGTGGCATTCGGTATGGTGGGTGCCAGCATATCAGGGGTTACGTTTGTCAGTGTGCCTGGCATGGTGATGCATTCAGGCATGACCTATCTGCAGACCTGCATGGGTTTTATCTTGGGTTATTTTGCCGTAGCCTTCGTGCTTCTGCCCATCTACTACCGTATGAACCTTACCAGCATCTACACCGTATTGAGGGGAATCAACGATGAGGCTTACAAGACAGGTGCCATGTTCTTTATCATCTCCAAACTCCTGGGTAGTGCAGCAAAGTTCTTCGTGCCTTGCTTCATCATCTCTGGTGCCCTTGGCGTAAACTTCTACCTCACCACCATAGCCCTGCTTGCCCTGATATGGCTCTACACCCGTCGTGGGGGCATCAGGACGCTGGTGTGGACTGACACCCTGCAGACCCTCTGTATGCTCGTGGCGTTGCTCGTTATTATATATAAGGTGTACACGCTTCTCGACTTTCATGGGATGGGGGAATGCCTCTCGGCTGTGGCGGCAAACGGCTATTCCGAGGTCTTTGAGTTTGGCGATTGGGATAGCCCCAACAACTTCTTCAAATGTTTCGTGGCTGGCATCTTTATCGTGATAGTGATGACAGGACTGGATCAGGATATGATGCAGAAAAACCTTACCTGCAAGAGTCTGCGCGACGCCCAGAAAGATATGTGCACCTATGGCTTCGCCTTCCTGCCTGTTAACGCTCTTTTCCTCACGCTTGGCGTTATGCTCACCATGCTTTATGCCAAGGAGGGCGTGGCATTGCCTGAGAAGGCTGACGAACTGCTTAGTCAGTTCATCTTTTCCCCTACTTTCAGTGAGGGGTTAGGGGTAGGCTCTGGTCTCCTTGCCATATTCACCTTAGGCATCATCGCCACCTCGTTCTCCACTGTCGATTCGGCACTCACGGCTCTCACCACCTCGTTCTGTGTCGATATATTGGGCAAGGAGGATGATGAGAAGGCTCGTCGCTATGTGCATATTGGCATGACCCTCGCCCTGATACTCTGCACCGTGATGTTTAATGTGGTGAGCACCACCTCGTCGCTCATCAACACCATATACACCCTCGTCAGCTACACTTATGGTCCGTTGTTAGGACTGTTTGCGTATGCGCTGAGCCCTTTAAAAGAACGGGAACTGGAACTGGAACAGGAATGGGAATCAAGATGGGGTAGTGTAGCCCTCGTCTGCTGCGCTTCTCCCCTCATCTGCTTCGCAGCTGACATGCTGGTGCCTCGTTTCACAGGCTATCACTTTGGCTACGAACTGCTGTTGCTGAATGGCATTATAACGTATGTTGGATTAAAAATAACGAAAATATGAAGAATGTAATAATCACTGGCGGTAGTTCTGGCATAGGCAAGGCTACAGCCGAACTGTTTGCCGCTAACGGTTATAAGGTTTACGAACTCTCTCGCCGCACGCCCTCTGAGGCTCGTGAGGGTATCACCCACATAACGTGTGACGTGACTGATGTGGAGGCTTGTCGTAAGGCTGTGAGCACGGTTATCGCCGCTGACGGCTATGTCGATGTACTCATCAGCAACGCTGGCATGGGCATCTCTGGTGCAGTGGAGTTCACCACTACAGAGGAGTTGCATCGTCAGATGGACGTAAACTTCTTTGGTGCTGTCAACATCACTCAGGCTGTGTTGCCATATATGCGTAAGTCGCAGCGAGGCAAGATTATCTTCGTGAGCAGCGTGATGGGTGCCTACGGTCTGCCTTTCCAGGCTTTCTACAGCGCCTCTAAGTTTGCCATCAACGGTTTTGCACAGGCTCTCACCAACGAGGTGCGACCCTTCGGCATTAAGGTTGCCGTACTCATGCCTGGTGATGTGAAGACGGGTTTTACTGATGCCCGTAAGAAGGAACTCGAGGGTGCTAAGGAGTATCCTCACATGACCAAGGCGGTAGAGACTATGGAGCATGACGAGCAGCATGGCATAGCCCCTGAGCGTATGGCTAAGAAACTCCTCTCACTGGCTGAGAGCCATAACCCCGAGCCCACTTCTACCGTCGGCTTTATGTATCAGGCATTCTTGTTCCTTGGCAGAATCTTTCCTATGAGGCTTATCAACTATGTTATTGGCAAGATGTATTAGCCGTCAGAGAAAAAATAATAATATATAAGTATTGCGTACGTTGTAAAAAATTAGTACCTTTGCGGACAGATTTGTATAGGACAACATTTGATAAATAGCAGAAAAATACTAAACCTCGTTGCAGGGTGGGGGATGCTCATAGCTCTCTCAGCCTGCAATGGCGTTATGGACGGTATATACGACGACCCTCAGAAACCTGCTCAGGGCGACCTCTATGTAGATGCCACCAGTTGGACCGAGTGGCACTATATAAAGTTTAACGGGAACGGGCTCCGCGAAGCGCCTGAGCACCAACTGGAGCGCAAGAACGTTAACGGGAACATTATTTCCTACGACATTCCTACCACGCCGATAGCTGAGTTTGATGCTGACGGCACGGGCATATACAATTACTGGTATGACGTCTTTGGCGAGGGAATGGCAAAACATGAGTTGCGTAGCAAATACCCCACCATTCGTCAGCCCGAACCAGACCAATGGGACATAGCCATACACCGTAACAACGTGCGCACAAATGGAGGAGCAGTCTGGCAGTCTTCTCTAACTGACTTCAGCAAGGTGGGCAGCAGCACCCAGTATTCGTCCATGCCTTTCGTTGAGGATTCGTGGTCAGAGATGGATGTGTGGGTGGTGCAAGACCAGATGCTCTCAGGTATCGTGGGCAGCCAGCGCATAAAGATAAATACTGAGCTCAGCAAATGGCTCACCATGGAGATACCTCCCATGCCACCAGCCTTCGTTTATAACGGCAACGTCTTCATCGTGCGCCTTAGCGACGGCACTTATGCCGCCCTGCGCCTCAAAAACTATAAGACCCCTGACGGTCGCAACTGTGGCATGACGATAGAGTATAAGTATCCGCTGTAAATGAAGAATAAAGAATGAAGAATAAAGAATGAAGAATCTTCATAGCAACATATCATCAAGCTATATCAATATATGGAGAATTAGGATAATTGCTGTAATGTCAGTGATTATTCTTCATTCTTCATTCTTCATTCTTCATTCTACAGAGCATACAGCTATAGTCTCCGACTCCGTCCAGCTCTCTCAGGTAGTAGTTACTGGTACTCGCACCCCTAAGACCTTGGCTAATACCCCTGTGCTCACTCGCATCATAACGGCGCAAGATATAGAGCGCAGCGATGCCACCGACATACAAGATCTGCTTAGGCAGGAGGTGCCTGGCGTAGAATTCTCCTATGCCATGAACCAGCAGACTCACCTCAACTTCGCTGGTTTCGGCGGACAGAGCATCCTCTTCCTTGTAGATGGCGAACGACTGGCAGGCGAGACACTCGACGATGTCGATTTCTCGCGTCTCGTGATGGCCGATGTTGAGCGCATCGAGATAGTCAAGGGCGCTTCCTCAGCCCTCTATGGCAGTAGTGCTGGGGGTGGTGTGATAAACATTATAACCAAGGAGGGGGGCAATCCGTGGACCTTACATCTCGATTCGCGCTGGTCGCGCCATAAGGGACAGCGTTACGCCTTGCAGTTTGGCAGAAACACCAAGCGCATCAGCAACCTCTTCACCTCCACCTTCAGTAATGTTGAGTCATATAGGGTAAACAACGACCCTAACCCAGCCACTCGTGTCTTCAGCGAGGTGTATGGCAGCAAGGTGGTGACCGTTAAAGACCGTCTGAGTGTGAATGTTACAGACCGCCTCAAACTCACTGGCAGGCTGGGCTATTACTTCCGTCAGGTGCCACGAGTGGTTACCGAACCAGAGCGCTATCGCGACCTCTCGGCTGGTTTGAAGGCTGTATGGCAAGCCACTGACCGCGACCTCTTCGACTTCAGCTATTCCTTTGACGAATATAATAAATCGACCAAACAGCAGGCAACCAATCTCGACCTGCGCACCTATAGCAATGTGCAGAACCACCTTCGTGCCCTCTATACCCACACCATGGGCGATGGTTCGCAGATAGTGGCAGGAGCCGATTTTATGCGCGACTATCTGTATAACACTCACCTCGATAATCCTCGTCGCCATCAGTATAACAGCGATGCCTTCGTGCAGTATGACTGGATTGTCAGTCCACGTTGGGAACTCGTTGGTGCCTTGCGTTACGACTATATCTCTGACGGCAACCAGTCGCGCCTCACCCCTAAGTTCTCCATGCGCTATAACATCCTCATGCCTGAGCAGGATGATGCTTCGCTCACCCTCCGCTTCGGCTACGGCATGGGATTCCGCGCTCCTACGCTCAAGGAGAAATACTCTTCCTTTGATATGGCAGGCATCTGGGTCATACAGGGCAACCCTAACCTCAAGACCGAACTCAGCAATAACTTCAACGTTGCCCTCTCCTATGCACGCAGTCGCTATAGCCTCATGCTCATGGGCTATTGCAACACCATGCACAACAAAATAACGACAGGCATGCCATATAACGTTAACGGGAACGGGAACCAAACCTCAAATGTTAACGTTAACGTTCCCGTTGATTTAGTCCTCCCTTACATCAACCTCGACCGCTTCACGGTCTATGGCATGGAGTTCATGGCGTGTGCCAAGTGGGGGCTGTTCTCCACCACCCTCGGCTATACCCTCACCAAGGAGAAATATACCGCTAAGGGCGAGAGTCAGCAGGGTGCAGCAGCCTATCTGCCTACCCGTCCGCATGCCATCACGTGGACAGGTCAGTGGGAGAAAGAATTCTCCGACCGCTATTCCCTCAGTTTTGCACTCAACGGCAGGTTCCTCTCCGCAGTCGATGCCAGTGAGTATGTGGACTATTACGACATCAGCAAGGGCATGGTGACGGTCAACTATCCTGCCTACACCTTATGGAAACTCAGCATGGTCAACCGTCTGTATAAGAAGGTTCGCCTCACACTTGCCCTTGATAATCTGTTTAATTATCGTCCTTCCCATTATTACCTCAACGCCCCAGCCACTGATGGCACCAACTTTATGCTCGGCATAGGCGTGGATTTGTAATCAATATCCACCCAGAAACAAAGCGAAAGCAAAAAGCCCCTTTTCGTGACACTCTGCTCACTGAAAACCTCCGTTTCAAAATCAAATCTGAAGCCTTCCGAACCTCATTTTTAGCCAAAAATCGGGGCATTCTTAATTTTTATCTATAGAAGCATTACTTTTGGAGATAAAAGCATTACTTCTGCATGCAAAACCATTGCTTCTGCAACCGAAAATCCAACCCTTATTCGCAGATTATCGCACCAATATCACAGCACAAAAATCACCCCGTTTTTCAACCCCCTGACCACCAATTTCTTACAAAATTCGCGAGATTCCCGAATTTGAAGCCAACTTTCCACTCACCTCCAAATTCTTCACTCTCAGGCGTTCTGAAAAACTCACTTTGTCAGGAAAAATGCAATTTCGCTGACAAAGTGAAATAAGCCAAGAAAAATACTTCTTTACTAATAATCATGTGGTTACTTAGCATCCTCATCTCCTTACTTAGCACCCACATGTGGTTACTTAGCACCCGCATCTGGTTGCTAAGCAACTGCACAGTCCAACTTTTGGGGTGCACTTCAGAGGTATAAAGTGACCTCAAAGTGAGGTATAGCCAATCATAGGTCACTATCCTCATCCCAGTATCCATGCGCCTTGAGAGCCTCTAAGTGAGTAAGTGAGGTTGAAATGAAAAATTCTTTCTTTTTCTCTACTTTTCCTCCCCATTGTTTGGAGAAATAAAAATAATTCCTTAATTTTGCAAGGAGATAAACCTGAACAATTTATATGAACGACATACAGACCATACAGAATAAGATATATGAGATTCGCGGACAGCGTGTGATGCTGGATCGTGACCTGGCAGCAATATATGGCGTAGAGACCAAGGCACTTAATCAGTCAGTAAAAAGAAACATCAAGCGTTTTGAAGGTGATGATTTCATGTTCCGTTTAACTAAGGATGAGACAAACTCAGCACTTTCAAGGTCACAAATTGTGACCACAGAAATGCCCGAAAATACTGGGCATATAGAAGATTTAACGCGTTCAAGGTCACAAATTGTTACCTTGAACAAGAGAGGCTCAAACATAAAATACCTTCCTTATGCATTTACAGAACTGGGTGTAGCTATGCTCAGTAGTGTGCTCAAATCCGAAACAGCCATAAGCGTAAATCGTGACATAATGAGAGCTTTCGTTACTTTCAGACACATCGCCACCCAACCATTGCCTGAGAGTAATGATGAATTGCGTAAGGAAATCAAGTCCATCCGTAAAGAGATGGATGAAATCCTTGCTGACCAGAACGACATCAATGAGAGCACTCGTGCACAGCTCGATGCTATCAGCACTGCCCTGTCAGAGCTACAGTCACGAGAGCCTCGCAAACGCCCTCGTCGTCCCATCGGCTTTGTTGTTCCTGAGGAGAAGGAGTGAAACACTAACTGTCCTCATTTCAGGTTAACACTGACAAGTGGGACAAGTATCTTGGCTCGTAACTTATTGATTTAATGCTTCTTAGGTATAGTCGTGTATTTCAGTTTCAGTTATTTCAGTAAAAAAACAAAGGGTGTCACTTTTCTCCTTCTTAATATAATTATTTAATTATTAATTAGTTATACATTATAAGAAGAGGATTCGTAATTTTACTGACACTTAATTTTAACTGAAATAACTGAAACTGAAACGCAGAACGCTCTGTGTGCTTCCTTAGAAAAAGTTTAGTGATCTTCTCCCCTATGAAGCCCTATCATTCCATTTTTTCTCCCCTTTGTTTGGAGAAA
>JAEEVS010000111.1:0-2257 GCA_016290975.1 Prevotella sp.
CAGTACAAAGAGTATACAACTCAGGCCGCAGGCAATAAAGCCTATATAGTAGGCGCTCAGGTGCTCGGTGGAGAGCTCTGGTTCAACTAAGCGCAGTTCCACAACCCGTTTGTAAGGCAGCCTCAGTGCTGCCTGTTTTTTTGCGTCTTTTTTATTATATTATCTTTTTCTATTTAATACGATATTGCATGAAATTCTTATTCTTGGCGAAACCAAAATCCGTATATAATAGAACGCCCATATCTGATGCGGTAATCTGAACAGTACCACACCCATACATCCGGGCCTCCTCTACCACTCTTGAGAGCAGTTCTTTTGCTATTCCCCTGCGTCTGTAATCAGGAACCGTAAACATGCTCGACAGCAATCCGATCCTTCCGCTGGGACAACCAAAATAGGGAGGTTTCTCAACAAACGACATACCACTGGTTCCAACTATCTTATCACCATCCATAGCAATCCATGACACAAAAGTACCATCAGCCATATGTCTAAAATAATAGTCCTTCAATGCTGGAGCAAGATCAACATCTCTTGTTGCACCCTCTTCAAGAAGCTGATAAATACGCATTTGGATAAATGTGTCAATTTTATCCTCTGTCAGTTTTTGGTATATTATATTGCTCATTCCTAAATACACTTAATTTTATTTGCAAAGATAATGATAATTCCGTAATTATCGCTAAATTTGCACCCAAAATTAGATTCTTTATGAAAGTCATCAGTACAAAGAAGGCACCCGCTGCCATCGGGCCTTACAGTCAGGCCATCCAAGTAGGTAATCTCGTCTATACCTCTGGTCAGATACCCATCGACCCTGCCACAGGTGTGTTCGTAGAAGGCGGCATCAAGGAACAGACGCGTCAGTCACTGACCAACATTAAGGCCATCCTGGAAGAGGCTGGTCTCAGCATGAGCAACGTTGTAAAGACCACCGTGTTTATGGCCGACATGAACGACTTTGCCGACATGAACGCAGTTTATTCCGACTTTTTCTCAGAGCCTTATCCTGCCCGTTCTGCTGTGGCTGTCAAGACTTTGCCGAAGGGCGCTTTGGTAGAAATCGAGGTGGTCGCTGCGATTGTGTAAAAATCTTTCTGCAATTATAATGAGAAGGTCTTGTCCTATCGGCATTTTGCTCTGCCTTGCTTTGTCTTCTTTCGGACAGAGTAAGGATGGTGTGGACACACTCAAGACACAAGAAATCAACGAGGTGACGGTTACTGCCCATAAGTCGGGTAGGATGAAAGCCAATACTGTCGGCAATATGGAACTGATTAGTTCAAAGGAATTGCTGCGGGCGGCCTGCTGTAATCTGGGCGAGAGCTTTACGACGAACCCCTCTGTCGATGTGAACTATGCCGATGCTGCTACGGGTGCACAGCAGATTAAGCTGCTTGGACTTTCAGGCACCTACGTGCAGATGCTGACGGAAAATATTCCCAACTACCGAGGTCTGGCGGCACCATTCTCGCTAAGTTATATCCCTGGTCCTTGGATGCAGAGCATACAGGTATCGAAAGGTGCTTCGTCGGTGAAGAATGGCTACGAGAGCATCACAGGCCAAATCAACGTGGAATTCAAGAAGCCACAGGCCACGCCTTTCGCGGACGCGAACCTATATTATAATACGAAAGGGAAGCTGGAGGCTAATCTCGGTGGCAACCTCAAGCTATCAGAACGATGGAGCACGGCTCTGCTGGGACATTACGAAATACTCGACAAGGCACACGACGACAATGGCGACGGCTTCGTGGATATGCCGAAGGTGCGACAGAGTTCGCTGCAGAGCCGTTGGGCGTGGCTGGGCGACCGCTACATCTTCCTGGCTTCTGTCAAAGGGCTAAAGGAACATCGTGAAGGTGGACAGATTTCTCACAACTCACAACTCTCCTCTCACCCCTATATCATTGACATCACCAACGAGCGCTACGAGGCCTTTACCAAGAACGCTTTCTTTCTGAATGAGGAACATGCCACGAACATCGCACTGATACTATCCGGTTCGCTGCACCACGAGAATGCCACATACGGCCAAAAACTCTACAAGGCCGACCAACGTAACGGTTACGCCTCGCTGCTGTTTGAAACTGATATCAACGAGCACCACAGTCTTTCAACAGGTCTCAGCCTGAACCACGATTATCTGGACGAACAGACTTCTAAATATGACGAGACAACTCCTGGCATATATGCCCAGTACACTTATAAACTTGGTGAGCAACTGACGGTGATGGGTGGTTTGCGCTGGGATCAC
>JAEEVS010000112.1:0-6211 GCA_016290975.1 Prevotella sp.
GCCTTATACTTGGGTGGTTATTGCGGCGGGGTTCCACCTCTTCCCATTCCGAACAGAGAAGTTAAGCCCGCCTGCGCCGATGGTACTGCAATGCAATGTGGGAGAGTAGGAGGCCGCCTTCTTTTTTAGAATGCTTAAAATGAGCAAACGAGAGCAGCATGTCAACACAAGACTTGCTGCTTTTTTATTTATATAATGTTCTATGAGTAGGGATTTTAAAGAGGGATTGCATGATGGTATTCCTATAGCTTTGGGATATTTTGCTGTTTCCTTTTCAATAGGTATTATAGCTAAAGGTGCAGGGCTGACAGCCTTAGAGGGTTTTATGTCAAGTTTCTTCACGCGTGCTTCGGCTGGTGAATACGGAGTGTATACCCTTATAGCTGCTAATGCTGCTTATGTAGAACTGGTACTTATGAGTGTTATCATAAATTTAAGATATTTACTCATGAGTGCTGCTTTATCGCAAAAAATCGCTCCAGACACATCTCTGTTTCATCGTGTTATGATGTCAGTATGCATAACGGACGAGATTTTCGGCATTTCCATTGGACATAAGGGCTTTGCCCCTCCTGCCTACACTTATGGAGCGGCTTTGATATCTACAATCTTTTGGGCATCAGGTTGTGCTATAGGTATAGTGGCAGGTGCGATTTTGCCATACGATATAGTTGCAGCCCTAAGTATGTCGCTATATGGTATGTTTATTGCTATTATAGTGCCTCAAGCAAAAAAAGATCGTAGGGTATTATATGCTATTATAGTGAGTTTTGTATTAAGTGGACTTTTCTCTATTATTCCGGTTCTTAAGGATAGTCCAGGCATGCGAATTATCATTTTAACATTACTTATTTCATCGGTTATGGCATGGTTGTTTCCTGTAAAAGAAGATATGTATGGAAAAGAATAGTGTTATAATATACATATTGTTGGCGGTAATAACTATCAATACTATAAGGTTGTTGCCGATGACACTGATTAGTGGACGATTCAAGAACGTGTTTGTGCGTAGTTTCTTATACTATGTACCTTACGTAACGCTTGCAGTAATGACTTTTCCCGCAATGACGGAAATTACTACAAGTCCGATAATAGGTGTGATTGCTTTATTTACGGGAATAATAGCAGCATGGTTTAGTATGGGCCTGTTTCCTGTAGCAGTTCTTTGCTGTGTAATTGTTTATATTGCAGAATATATCAGTGCTATATAAAATTTGTAGAAAAGATACTGAAAATACGGAAAAAATTAGTAACTTTGTGACTCGAATTAAATATACGTGATGATACGACGAATAACAATACTCTTTCTAACCTTTCTTTCTTTGTGTAACGTAAATGCACAAGAAACTTCTAATGCCCAGCAGGCTCGCCATATGTTTATGACTGCCTATAATCGTGTGTTTGGGGAGCATGGTGCCTCATTGCACTATAAAGTAAATATAGCTAACCTGTATAAGACAGAGGGAACAATATGGTATAAAGGTAAAAAAAGTAAGTTTCTGTCAAAGAACAGTAATGGTTGGAATGATGGTGTAACGTCTTATGTTACAAAGGAAAAGCGTAAGATTGTTGAAATAAATTATGCCAAATCAAAGAAGAAAGACAAATACGAAGAGAAGTTTAAGTTTGAGCCTGACAATTATACTTACAGTATAGCCAACGACCCTGAAGGATACATCATAACGGTAAAGGCAAAGAAGGGTGTTGACGGCGTGAAAGAAGCACGTGTAACACTTGATCGCCAAACTCGTGACCCTAAATTTGTTCGAATTAAAGTAGCCTTCCTTTGGGCAAAGATTTATATTACAAACTTCAAGTCAGGTAATATAAGCGACGATGTTTTTGTCTTTCCTCGCAACAAATATAGCGACTTTAAGTTCGTTGATAAACGAAAGGACGATTAAAAACAACTATTATCCAATAAAAAACGCATAATTATCTAAAAAATGAAAGACGAAAAAGACCGAAGACCCCCACATCCGCTGATTTCAGCAATACCTATCATTTCACTTATAGCAATGATAGCGTTTGTGCTGGTAATGTTTCCTGATGATGCCATTAGCGGTGCCAGCCAGATAGCACTTATAGCAGCATCTTCTATCTGCATAGGCCTGTCAATGTTGATATACAAAGTGCATTGGGATGATTTCGGCGCAACAATAAATGTTACTATTGGCGAGTCGTCTGTTTCGATATTGATACTGTTGCTCATCGGTATTATGTCAAGTACATGGATGATTAGCGGGGTAGTGCCGACCTTGATTTACTACGGTGTGCAGATTATGACACCATCACTATTCCTGCCATGTGCCTGCATTATCTCATCTATAATATCTGTGATGACGGGTACGTCGTGGACAACTATTGCAACTATAGGTATAGCTTTGCTCGGCATAGGTGATGCCTTGGGCATACCTGCTCCATTTACTGCTGGTGCGATAATCTCTGGTGCTTATTTCGGCGATAAAATGTCCCCAATGTCTGATACTACAGTGCTAGCATCATCTATGGCCCGTGCCGATTTGTTCAGCCATATTCGCTATATGATGTACACTACGGTGCCGAGTATCACAATTACTCTGCTTCTGTATCTCTTCATGGGACTCAAGTTTGGCGGTGCTATGGCTGAAGTTAATCAATATACTACGACTCTTTCAAGCACGTTCAATGTTTCTCTATGGACAATGCTTGTACCAGTATTTACTGGTTTCCTGATATACAAGAAGGTGCCTTCGCTCATTACGCTGATACTATCATCGTTCTCAGCGTGTATTTGTGCCGTAGTTCTCCAGCCTCAAGTGTTGGCAGGTATAGCAGGTAGTGCAGAAGTTACTGGCATGGCTGTATTCAAGGGAATATTCATCACCTGCTATACGAGTACGGCAGTGGAAACAGGCGTTCAGTCCATCAATGATCTCATAGCCACTCGTGGTATGGCTGGTATGCTCAATACCGTGTGGCTCATACTTTGTGCTATGTGTTTCGGTGCCTGTATGGTGGCAAGCCAGATGCTTACCAGCATTACTCATCTCTTGCTACATGCTATTCGTAGTACCACCAGCCTTGTCTGTACAACCGTTGGTTCAGGTGTGTTCCTTAATCTTATAATGGGCGACCAGTTCCTTTCCATAATAATGAATGCATCCATTTTCCGTAAAGAGTATGAGGAGCGTGGCTATCGTCCTGAGTTACTAAGCCGAAGTACCGAAGATAGCGCAACAGTCACATCCGTTCTGGTGCCTTGGACAGCTTGTGGTATGACGCAAAGTACTGTTTTAGGTATTCCTACAATAGTTTATCTGCCGTTCTGTTTCTTTAATATCATAAGTCCGTTTATGTCGTGCCTTGTGGCTATACTCGGTTTTGTACCTACACCTACGCCAAAACCTAAAGAAGCAAAAAACGGTAATAGCCCTAAAAAGAAAGGAATAAGCATAACATCTACAGACTAATGCTCAGACGCGCTTTTGTCTTGAGATAATCTTGCAGTTGGAAGCCGTTTTGCGAAACGTAGTGTAGCAACTGAAACTTCAGCTTGTAGTTCGTATTCATGCTGCTGAGCAGTTCATCACGACGTTTTCGTATGTTTTTATTGTCACTATTCAGAAGTGTGTTTTTAAGAAGTATGCGTATGAATAGCAACTGTTCTTCAAAATATGCAGCACCTTTCTTCAGTCGCTCTTGCAACTGGCTGTCATCCCCATGCCGTATTATTGAAAGATACTGTTGATGAAAACGTATAGAAACTTCCTCGAGAGGTTTTAGCTGTTCGCCAGATTCCACCCACTTACTATATGTCTTAGGCATCTGAGAATAGAAATACTCACGCAGGAAGCGTACCATATCGTTTATGCCCTGACGTAATGGGAGCATAGAGAAAAGGTCGTCAAGAGTACGAATGAGATACTGCTGCTCCATCAATGACAAATGTGCTTCGTCAGGTTCGCTATGGCGTGGATCGTTAGTGAACTGTTCCACTTTTACATCATTTATTATAGCGTGACGAGGTATAGGTTTGCTCAGCACCATACCATTAAGACTCTTACAACGGGAGAGGGCTACGTAAGTCTGACCATGCGCAAAGGAGTGTTGCACATCTATTATAGCACGTTCAAAGGTGAGCCCCTGACTCTTGTGCACCGTAATAGCCCATGCGGTTTTTAATGGATATTGTTCAAATGTGCCGGCAATTTCCTCGAATATTTCCTTTGTATCGTTATCAAGTATGTAGTGGGTGTTCTCCCACTTTTCTTTTCCCACCTTGATTATCTTGTTATTATCCGTGCAACGCACGTGTATCTGCCCTTCGGAATCAAATGCCGTCACTTCTCCAATCATACCATTATAGTATTCTTTAGCCATCGACGAATCATTCTTTACGAACATTACCTGGGCTCCGATCTTGAGTTCGAGAGATTCTTCCGTAGGGTAGGAGAGTTCTGGAAAATCCCCTTCTATTTCAGCCTCAAACGTAATCGACGGTGTAGTGAGTGCAGCCAGTTCCTTACGGTTTATGGCATCAGCCTGGCGGTTATGAGTGCATAGTCTTATATATCCGCTCTTTTTGGGGGGCACGAATGTAGGATCGTATCGTCCATTGAGAATGTTAAGCGAAGCTTCATCAATGGAGTTTGTGCGCACTTTGTTTAAAATGTCCAGGAATAGAGGGTCAGACTGTCTGTAAACGTGTTGCAGCTCTACCGTAACAAAGTCTGATGACTCTAAGGCATGGCTGGAGAAGAAATAAGGTGTGTCATAGTATGGCTGAAGCAGTTGCCATTCCTCATCACGTGCTACTGGAGCCAGTTGCTGCATGTCTCCTATGAGCAACATCTGTACTCCGCCAAATGGGCGAGTGCGGTCTCGATACTGCCTCAGTGTAGCATCAATAGCATCCAGTATGTCAGCCCTCACCATACTTATCTCGTCAATAACTACAAGGTCGAGTGAACGAATGAGTTGTATCTTTTGTTTGCGAAACTTGTATTTGCTTGAGCGCTTAGCATCAGGCAGTTGTGGTCCGAAACCAAACTGAAAGAAAGAGTGTATCGTGGTGCCGTGAGCATTGATGGCTGCTATTCCTGTAGGAGCCAATACTACCATCCTCTTTGGCAACTTTTCCTTTAACTGTCTCAGGAAGGTTGTCTTGCCCGTCCCCGCCTTTCCTGTTAGAAAAAGGTGGGTGTCGGTATTTGATATTATGTGCCAGGCAAGAGACAGTTGATCCATAAGTCAGGTGTTACATGGAGTAAGCAAAACCGATAGAAAGAAATTCTTTTAATTGCCAATAAGTATCTGTTGTACGCTCTTCATGGTCGTCAAAACGAGGATAGAATGACAATTTTGTTGAGATGTATCGGTTGAATTGGAAATTGATGGTGTTTTCCCATTCCAATTGCACATACGAGTAGTTTGAGAAAGTATAGAAACGCGTTTCCCACTTGATGTTGTCAGCAGGTTTCCATACCAGTCCTATGTTGATAAGCGAACCTATATCGTGAAGCGAATGCTTACCTTCATCTACACCAAAGCGAGTGGCTAGCGCAAGTCTGTCGACGTACGTGTAATAATAAGACAAAGGAGCAAGCAGTATGTTGCCCGTAAGCTTCTTGTTCCATATATCCACCACATAGTTCATACCCAGAGATACGTTAAGGGTAAATGGTGACATAAAGTCAGAATATATTACGGGGTCGTTGTTTTTTCGTCCCTTGGCAAACTGTGTGCTCGCAATCAGTTGGGCAGCATAATACCACTGTTTATAAGCCTGAAGAGATAGCTGGGTAGTATATCTTATGAGGTCTTCAGTGGTCTTAAACTTGTTGATGGTATCGGCTTCGGTAGATAAGAGTCCCAGTTTCAGTTCCAGTTTGTTGTCCCACTTTATCCGTTGCTTGTTGTTATAGTTGTATTGCAGGGTAACAGCCCCCATCATCGAATAGTTGGAGTTACCTGATGTGTGCCAGTTTGGCGATATGTAGTTTTGCATAAACTGCAGACTGTAGTCGCCCGAGAAAGTCCAGAAGTTTGGTTTCGTGATAACCATCTCCACCTTGTCGTCAGGTTCTGGAACGTTGACCATGGCAGGTATCGTTGCAGGACCGTTTATTATAGGCGTAAGGTTTTCGTCCTCCCTCATCTTCTCGGCATTCTTGTTGTCTTTCAGATTTGTCACCGCTTCAGGGTGTTTAAGATATGTTTTCATGAGCAC
>JAEEVS010000113.1:0-26908 GCA_016290975.1 Prevotella sp.
ATCTACATCGCTTGTCTCTTTCTGCTCGTTACGAGCTACAGAGCCAAACAACTTCATAGAACGTACGCCAAATTTCTCAACTATCACGTTCTTGCTGTTTTTTAATTTCTCTATGCAATCCTTTTTGCTTATCATTTCTGCCTGCAAATTTACAAACTTTTTTCCTTTCCTCCAAATCTTTATGGGAAATATAGATTTTAGCTGAATGAACGTTTCGTTCCTATTTCTCATATTTGGCAAGCATACTCTTTATTGTCTTCATCAATTCATTGCGTACATGCTGGGGCTCCATCACCTCCAGTTTTTCTCTGTGCCATAGCAGTTGTTGATAGAAATTATAACATGGCACCAGACTATACTCAAAGATGCTCCATTCGTCAGTTGTTTCCACCTCCTTCTGCGATTCGTGGATAGGCAGTGCCCTGACATATTCCACCTGTGCGCCATACACCTTAATCCTTATATTCTCAGGCTTCTGGTCATCAGAATGGTTCACCCCAAAGCTACCCATAAAATATTCTTCTGCGGTAATCTTGTTTGAAGGCAACATTTTCTGTTCCGTCAGCCTTACGTTCACCATCCGCTCCAGAGCAAAGATTGAGATGCCTCGATGGTGGTTGTCTGGCTCTGCTGCCAGATACCATCTCTTCTCCCATGTCTTGAGAAAATAAGGTATAAGCAATTGGTGCTTCACTGTCTTTCTGTTAAACGAATAGTATTCACACTCTATCCCCTTCTTCCTATCTATAGCCTCCAGAATAATCTGCACATTCTCCACTCCAGTAGGAGCCTCTGTCAGCACCATTTTATCACGATGTTTCAGAGCCAGCTCCGTCATACCCTCTATATGGTATGCAGACAACAGATAATCATACAGCGAATCATCTTCCCCATACAGAGCCTTGTGTCTGTGTAGCTCGTACTTACCAGTCTTCTGATTAAACTCTATATAGCATGGAAAAGTCTCGTCTATAAAGTCCTTATATCTCGCAAAAGTGCGAGGCAGTATCTCGTCACCCTCATAGAGTGACGAATATCTGTAACTCTCGTTTATCTCCTTCAGTGTCAAAGCCCCCTTGCGTTGCAGCAAGTTAATGAGGTATAGACATTTCTTCAGTTTTGACATAGCTTATACTGTTTTATAACATTCAAAACATCTGCATCTCCCTCTTCTTTCCAACGCTTCACCAACTCTACTCCCTTACGGAACTCTTCCCTTTGAACCTTGCCCAGCATGACCATCACAGCAATGTTCTTCCTACACTTAGTATCGCCAAGTTCCTCAGCTCGCATCCATGCTCTCATAGCCACAGAGAAATTGCCACCATTTGCATAGCTCTTTGCTATCTGGTCTAACTCTGTAACATCCGTCGTTTCCTGTATTTTACGCTCCGTTTGTTTCATATTTGTTTTGGTCGTTCCAATTTTTCCCAGGCATTTTTGTGAATATTGTTAGTTTCGTCATATCATTATTCTTTCATGAAAACATCTAATTCATTTGTATTGTGAATGATTTCCTTTTCTGGTTGTTTAAGGAAACGTGCTAATTCTATACTTCCCTCCATTCGAATATTTACGTCCTTGTCTAATGCTACATTGATTAAACCACCTAACTTAACGTAATATGCATCAATTTCCCTTAAAAGGTTCTGGCAATATGGGTCTAATTTGCTTACAACTGAATCATATATTTTCTGCATGTGTTCTATCAACTGCTTCTCTTTATTTCCCATAACATGTTTTGTCAACATTATAGCAGCCTTTGCTGTCGCAGATCCAACGATAGCACCTAACACAGGAATAGGAATAACGGCTTGCCCTACAGCAGAACCGATTGCAGCAATACCAGCCTCAAAACTGATTATACATGCATTGTCAGCAAACTCCTCTTTTGTTATATTTCCCTTTTCATAGTCATATGCCAAGGAGGCAATACCCATTGCAGAACTGGTAATGGCACCTGCAAAAGGTGCAGAAAATCCTCCTAATTTCGTCAATCCATAAATGCCCAATCCTGAAATACCGCCTTTTATACTATTTTTGCCAAAATCGCAACCTACATCTCTCCAGTCATCCATGGTAAATTGGACAATATTCTTACCACTCTTTATTTTACCATAGATATTGATTGCTGCAGATGCCGTTCCAGTAATGGCTGCACCTATTGCCGAATATTTGAAGGCCTCACCCCATGACGGATCGGTTATATGTTGTGCATTTTCTACTTCTTTTTTTCCTTCTTCTCTGATGTTTTTATGAGTCTGAACATTCTTGTCATTAAACTCATTTTCATAATTATCCAGTGTTTGTCCAGCTCTACCCAATTGCACTTCGTCATAATTGGAAATACTAGGCTTTACCACATCTGAGAACGACTGCCCTGTATCATTTTCTATCTGGGCAATCTTTTGTTTAATTGTATTAATAGTACTTAGTTTTAAACCTTCAACCTGTTCTCCGTTAGCAACCTTCATGAATACCTCATATTGGTCTTTTGACGTATGGTAATACCCATCATTTGAGACGAAAAACGGATACTTGTGGCTGTGTTCAATAATGGCATCAAGAGTACTTTTGGGACTTTGTATAAACTTTGACTGCACCATACGACCATCTATCAGATAGTCTTCGGGAGCAGTTCGTCCAACATCAAGGCTAGCATTTGGTTTTAATCCATCAAGAATTCTTCTACCATTGCTTATTTCGACCTGTATGTGTTCAGCTATTTCACCATGTTTGGTACTTTCATTGCCAAGTATTCTTGAAGGATCTGAAATAAATTCTTTTACACGTTCAACACATTGTTGTGCAGCTACAAAAGCTATATCTGCTTTTGTAGCTTTTTGATTGGTGCGTAGGCTTATATCTTCCAGTGTTTTTAGCAAGAGTTCTTCCTTATTATGAATCCCCTGTTGAACGAACCCCGCAGTAGTTTGATCAGTATATATTCTTTTTTTCATTTTATACGTTCGTTAATAAGTATTCCCATTGATTTTGTGTTGTTTATCAACGCTACTAATGATTTCTTTTGCTCCTCAGAGAACTTATTGTAATCGTTAGGATAGGTATTGACAAACATAGTAATGTCAAGTCCCTTCTTCAGTTGATTCGTCTTTTCCAACAACTGTTTCATCTTCCTTAACTTGGGCTCAAGATTCCTCAATTTTTCTTCTATTTCCAATGCTATTTTTTCTGCTTTTTCAGCAGCATCTTTATTTTTGTGAGCAGCAAAGATTCCGCCGCCTACTACCAGAACTCCTGCGACACTCCATCCTATTGGCCCTGCCAAAGCCAACAATGCATTTCCTGCTGCCATACCACCACCGCCTGTTGCCAAAGCTCCACCGCCGAGCCATGCCAATGCTGCACTATTTGCCGCTGCTCCTGACAGAGCAGATATAGCAACACCTGTTGATGCTGTACCATAAGTTGTTGCTATCGCCATAGCAGCTGTTGGTCCTAAAGCAGCAATCGCACCACCTGCGGCTACACCTGCAACACCTACACCTGCACCTTTAATATTTGCATTGTAGGCTTCCTCTTCCAGTTTCATAGCACTGGTAAAATCATTGATGTCTAATCTAACTTGAGCTACCTCTTTTAAAAACTCTTTGGGGGTATTTGCAAGTGTGTTTATATAATTCTCTACCCGTTCGATGGCTTTTGCTGCCGACTTACGTGTTGCATACAGACTTAATGCGATATCATTACCTTCTTCCGCTATCCTTTGATATCGATCTTGAGCATTCTTTAATTTCTCAATGGCTTTCTTTTTGGCTTGATTGTAAAACATAATTCAAAATAATTTATGCATTAATAAAAAGATTGGAATATTTACTTTTTGATTTTAAATCTTTATTTAAAGACCTGAGAATATTAGCATTTCTTATCCCTGATATTAGTGCAGGTTCAAAATATAGTACTTTTTGCTATTTCTGCCATTACGGCTGCTTTGGTTTTCTGTAACATATTTTCAATTTTAGTTATTATAAAGACTCTTAGATTAACATCACAAAATTACAATTATTTTTTTATTTTCAATTATTTTTCAACTTTAATTTAGCATTTTTTTTCTGTGCACGCCCACAAATTTACTATGGTGGACTTCTTCATAATCTAACGCCTTCATTTGAACAGCTCGATATTATACCAAGTTTATTCCTCATCTGCGATAGATTCATCTGTATACTGCATGATAAGAGAGAGAAGAATAGCAATAAAGTTGGGCAAAGAAAGCATTAGCATAAAGATTGCGATAGTGCAACGTATGATAGCCTCATCATAATTGCTAACATTGTAATTACAAAGAATAAAGGCGAAACTGATGAGAGCAAGATCCATGGAAATCTCACGAAACTTCTTGTAGGTGGTGTAGCTGATAGTCATAATTTTAGTTGTTTATTTATTGTTTGACATATTGTTTATGATACTTCTATTAGTTTTTTTACGGCCAGTTTCCCATGTTCGTTAGCACATTTGGGAATGACTATTGAAGGCATTTTCTTCAGTTTATTTTATTTCAGAGGCAAAATTACTCCACCTGACGGACAAAAGATGTCCGACCTACAAAAAAAATCAAAGGGTGTCGCGATTTGCGCCCCCCTTTACTTCAGCAGTCGCCTGTCATCATTGTTTTCCAATACCTGCATCTGCTGAATGGCAATATGATTGAGTTTAATGAGTCTCTCTCCCTGTGGCATTCCATCATTGATGAGTACAGCATTGATGTTCTCCATATTTGAGAGGCAGATAAGTTCGTTGATGGTGGCATAATCACGGATGTTGCCTTTCAATTCAGGGTTGACATCACGCCACTGCTTGGCTGTCATGCCAAACAATTGTGGCGAATTCGCCACAATTAAAATTACACTACAAAATTACTTTCCAGTAGCCTGTTTTGTTGCTACCAACACGAGCAACAATACCAGCCTGTTTCAGTGCATTGAGATACGTCTTGACCTGTCGCTCAGAAAGAGAAACCTGCTCACCGATATTCTTAGCAGTAAGACTAGGATGTGTTTTTAAAACTTCTAATACACTAAAGGCTTTTTCAGACAGTTCGGGGAATTTATCGTGCAGTTTATCGTGCAGTTTATCGTGCAGTTCTTCTACTTCTTCTTCATTATCCTCATAGTTCTCCATTGCATCCAGCAAGCACTTCAACATGAACTCCACAAACGCAGTACTATTTCCTGCTGCATCACTATGAACTATGACATTGTAGTAGTCTTGCTGATGTTCCTTGACAATGGTCTCTACAGGTAGCCACGCAAAGATACCCTTCCAACGAGAAAGCAGCATCGTCTGCCAGAAACGTCCCATGCGTCCATTACCGTCAATGAAGGGGTGGATAAACTCAAATTCATAATGGAATACGCATGAATAAATCAATGGATGGTCCTTCGTCGTTCTCACCCAATGGAAAAGGTCACCCATCAGTTGTGGCACTCTGTCTGCAGGAGGTGCCATGTGAATACAATTACCATTACCATCAAACACGCCTACACCCTCCTGACGATAGTAACCAGCACGTTTCACCAGGTCTTTCATCATCAGTCCATGAGCCTTCTGTAAATCCTTTTCCTTGAAGGCATCAAGTTCGGGCATCAAGCGATAGGCCTCAATAGCATTCTTCACTTCTTGTATCTCGTCAGGAGCTCCCATAACTCGCTTGCCTTCTATAATGTCTGTCACCTGTTTCAGCGACAGGCTATTATGCTCTATGGCAAGTGATGAATGGATGGTCTTAATCTGGCTTTTCTTACGCAACTGGGGAGATGGCACATTATCGCCCAGCCTCATATTAATGATACCTACCTGCTCTGATATCTCGGAAATCAGATGCTGCATCTCTGACGTTATATCGAATGGAGGTTTGTACATACCTATAGTGTTTCTTAACCATTTATACCTTAGTTACCAGGTCTTTTCTACTTCACTACAAAATTACAAAAAATCCTTGGAATATGCAAAGAAAAAACAAAGTTTTTTTAGGGGTGTCGGTAATAGCTACCCCCCAAGGGGTGTCACGTTTCGTTACTCCCTTACAAAGGGTGTCGCGTTTTGCGAGCCCCATGGGCATCATCCCAAATTGAGAGAGTGAAAAGACAACCCGTGCACTGATTTGGTGCAGTGGTTTTAGAAAAAAGGTTGCGAAAGTTGCGAAAGTTGCGCATGCAGAAAATGTTGCGATTGTTGCGAATGTTGCGCATGAGTTTTTGAGGATGGCTGAAGAGAAAGAGGGGGAAGAACTGATAAGCAGAATGGTTCTATAAGGAAAGAGGGGGAACTATATAAAAAATATAATTCTATTATATTTTTTATATTAAAGGGGTAATAGAATATTAATATATAATATATATATAATAACATGTGCGAGGGCGAAACCTCAGCGCAACATTCGCAACATTCGCAACAAAAAAAAAACGAGCGCAACTTTCGCAACTTTCGCAACCTTTTTGCGCCTGGCAATTGCCTGAAATGTTAAAAACCGTCCTGCACAAAAGGGCAAAAGTGTGCAAAAAACCGCTTTTCAGAGAGGAAAAGTGACTTTTCTTGCAATGAATTGGCGTTCAGTGTGTTACGTGGTACATGACCATGCTGAACGGAGGGGAAAACGGGGCAAAGATAAAAGCTATGCTTTTAGCGCTAAATGTAATGCTTTTAGCGGCAGAAGTAATGCTTTTACACCATAAAAGTAATGCCTTTGTGTAGGAAAGAGACTAAAGTGTTAAAAACTACCTAAAACTTGCCCATATTAAGTTAAAGTAGTACCTTTGCATTGTCATTCGGAGGAATGACACGTTAACGGGAACGGGAACTACTTTTGAACCTTCGATCTTTGACATACTTTCATGAAACGACAAGATGACTCGCAAGAGTACAAAACGCTACGCAACAAAACGAAAAGGCCAGCTCAGCTGGGGGGTGCTGAACTGACCTGTATCGTTGAAGTGAGGAGCAAAGCCCTACTCCCACTCTATTGTTGCTGGTGGCTTTGAAGAGACGTCATAGCAAACGCGGTTGATGCCCTTTACCTCGCGGATTATGCGGTTTGACACATCGGCAAGGAAATCGTATGGCAACTGTGCCCAGTCGGCTGTCATAGCGTCAGAAGAGGTTACGGCTCTCAGAGCGACAGGATTCTCGTAGGTGCGCTCATCGCCCATCACACCTACAGACTTCACATCGGAGAGCAAGATTGCACCTGCCTGCCATATCTGGTCGTAGAGGCTCACTTCTATCTCGCCATTCTGCATGTTGGCTGGTACACCTGCTGCCAGAACCTTGCGAGCCTCCTCGCCAGAGAGTTTGGTCTTATAGTTGCGCAGTCCGTTGATAAAGATATCGTCGGCATCCTGCAACACTCGCACTTTCTCAGGGGTTATGTCGCCAAGGATGCGCACTGCCAGTCCTGGTCCAGGGAACGGATGACGGGTAATAAGATGTTCAGGCATGCCCATAGAACGACCTACCCGGCGCACCTCATCCTTGAACAGCCACTTCAGAGGTTCGCAGAGCTTCAAGCCCATCTTCTCAGGCAGTCCGCCCACGTTATGATGGCTCTTAATAACCTTGCCCGTGATGTTGAGCGACTCGATACGGTCAGGATAGATGGTTCCCTGAGCAAGCCACTTGGCCCCCTCTATCTTCTTAGCCTCTGCCTCGAAGACATCGATGAAGCCTGCGCCTATAATCTTACGCTTCTTTTCTGGCTCTGAAACGCCAGCGAGCTCTGAATAGAACTTCTGCGAAGCATCAACACCTCTCACGTTCAAACCAAGGCACTCATAGTCACGCAACACGTCAGTGAACTCGTTCTTGCGCAACAGACCGTTGTTGACGAAGATACAGGTAAGGTTCTCGCCAATAGCCTTATTGAGCAAGACTGCTGCTACGCTTGAGTCAACACCGCCAGACAAGCCAAGGATAACCTTATCATTACCTACCTGCTCACGTATTTCCTTTACGGTCTGCTCCACGAAGCTGTTTGGCGACCAGTCTTGCTTACTGCCACAGATGTCAACGACAAAGTTTTTCAGCAACAGGGTGCCGTCAACAGAATGGAACACCTCAGGATGATACTGCACACCCCAAATCTTCTCGTCATTAGCAGCATAAGCAGCATACTTAACGGTGGTGGTGGATGCAATGGCACGGAAGCCCTCTGGCAACTTGGTTATAGTATCGCCATGAGACATCCACACCTGAGAGTTCTCAGCGAAATTCTTGAGTATAGGATTATCTTTTTCCATAAACTCAAGGTTGGCACGACCATACTCACGAGTGCCCTCTGGCTCTACATTTCCGCCAAAGGTGTAAGCCATGAGCTGAGCACCATAGCAAATGCCCAGAATAGGATATTTGCCTCTGATCTGTGAGAAATCAAACTTAAATGCCCTCTCCTCATATACTGAATAAGGTGAACCGCTCAGGATGACACCAATGACGTCAGGGTCATTCTGCGGAAACTTATTGTAGGGCATGATTTCGCAGAAGGTGTTCAGTTCTCTGACGCGACGGCCTATGAGCTGAGTGGTCTGCGAGCCGAAATCTAATATTATAATCTTTTGCATAAGTATTCGTTTTAAGTGGGAGTAAATACTCCAAACTATGAACTATGAACTGTGAACTGTAAACTGTTCAAAAATTCTCCTGCCTGCTCGAGAGTGTCGAGTTTGCCCACATCAAGTATCTTGAGGTCAGGCTGCAGATAGCCGCGAATGTCACACTCGGCACAGTGCTTGAGATAGAAATCCATGATAGGAAAAGCATCATCCCAAGAGTCCATCAGGGGGAACAGTGTGGTATTGACGACGTGGATGCCTGAGAAAGCATATCGCTTCAGTCCTGCACCTCCACTGCTGATAACCTCTGGGTATGGCGACTTAACCTCGCCAGTAGCGACGTTTATCCAGCCTTTCAGCCTCATAGAGTCGTCGAACATCAGGTATCGGCTTGTCTGTCTGTCAGACACAAGTAATGTGGCATCGGCATTCTTTCCATGCTCATAGAAAGCCTTGAGGTCGGTATTGCTCAATATGTCACAGTTATGTATGAGTACTGGCTCACTGAACCACTTACGTGCTTTCTTTATACCACCACCTGTTTCGAGCAAACGGTCTGATTCGTCGCTGATTTCTATCTTTACGCCGTATGTGGACGCAAGCAGATGACAATAGTTCTTAAGTTGCTGGGCATGGTGATGAACGTTTACCACAACCCTGTCGGCACCAGCATCCACAGCCTTACGATATACCCTCTGTATCAGTGGTATATCACCGACTGGCACTAACGCCTTGGGTATAACATCGGTCAATGGCTTCAATCTTGTGCCCTTGCCTGCGGCAAAAATCATCACCTGTAACATGCCTTTACGCCTCTTCGTTATTATTTTCTGGTACGATGAGCTTATAACCCTTGCCGTGAATGTTTATAATCTCGATGTTAGAGTCCTCACGCAGGTGCTTACGCAACTTTGTGATATACACATCCATAGAACGGGCATTGAAGTAGTTGTCGTCAATCCAGATAGTCTTCAGGGCGAAGTCACGCTGCAGAATCTCATTAGAGTGAGAACAGAGCAGTGAGAGCAGTTCATTCTCCTTGGTAGTCAGCTTGGTCTGCTTGTCGCCGATAGACAGGAGCTGCTTCTGGGTATCGAAGAGGAATTTACCAATCTGATACTGTGTTGACTCCTTGGTCTTCTTGCCACGTACGCGACGCAGGATAGCCTCAATACGGAATACGAGCTCCTCCATAGAGAATGGCTTGGTGATATAATCGTCAGCACCAATCTTGAAACCCTCAAGAATGTCTTCCTTCATCTGGCGTGCAGTGAGGAAAATGATAGGCACTTCGCCGTTAGCCTGCCTGATTTCAGTGGCAAGCTGGAAACCATCCTTCTTAGGCATCATCACGTCGAGCACGCAGATGTCATAAGGATTTTTCAGATAAGCACGATAACCAGCCTCGCCATCAGGATACAAATCGGTGTCATAACCCTTTGCCTGGAGATACTCACGAAGCAACATACCTAAGTTCTCATCGTCTTCACAAAGAAGAATCTTCAAATTTTCTTCCATACTCTTTTCTTTTTTTTGTGGTTATTACTGAATTTATTTATCTTTCCTCTATTGTAGGTTTACCGTTTGTAGTATCTTCTACATCGCGGTCTATATAGTCCATTCCTATAGTAAATGTAGTACCCTTGCCAAACTCTGAGTTAACAGCAATGGTGCCTTTATGAATGTCGATTACCTTCTTTACATAAGCCAAACCCAGACCAAAGCCTTTCACATCGTGGCGGTTGCCTGTATGCACACGATAGAACTGCTCAAAGATTTTCTTCACATTCTCTTTCTTGATGCCTATACCAGTATCACGGATTGACAGATAGACCTTGCCCTCTTCATTCCATGTCCTGAGGTAAATGTTGATGGGCTCGTCAGGCTTACGATACTTGACGGCATTATCCATCAGGTTGAATATGAGATTGCTGAAATGGGTTTCCTCAACATACACAGTAGAGTCAACTGCCTCCACCTGGGTATATATCTTACCACCAGTATGCTCCACTCTCAGGGAGAATGAATTGGCTATAGTATCAACCATCTCGTTGAGGTCGGCTTCCTTCATCTTGAAGATGCTCTTCTTCTTGTCAAACATAGACATCTGCAACACCTTCTCAACGAGGAACCTCAGTCGCTTGCTCTCATCGTTTATTATGCCACCAAGGTGATTGATCATCGACTCAGACTTGTTGACACTCCTGTCATTGAGCATCTGCGCTGCAAGGGAAATGCTGGCTATAGGTGTCTTGAGTTCGTGGGTCATATTGTTGATGAAGTCATTGCGCATCTCAGAGAACTTCTTCTGACGGAATATAACCACAATGGTGAAGATAAACGTGATGAGAAGAATGCCCGTAAAGACAAGCGCTGGTATCATGAACCTGATGCTGGAGAAGATGTAGGAGTTGATGTTGGGGAAATGTACAGTCACCACACCAGTCTTTGACTGAGGGTCGTTTCTGAACAACACCTGAGAGAAACTGTATTCCTTGCCCTCATCAGAATAGTCAGGACAACGGTATATCTCATTACCATCATTCGTAGCCACAGTAAAGTGATATGATATATCTATACCATTATGTAACAGCTCTGCTCTTATGTCCTGATCCATCTGACGGAAGTTGATTCTTTCCTTCAGAGGCTTGTCACTGGCGGTATAAAGAATGCTGTACACCACCTCGTCAAGCAAACCTTTCTGATAGATATATCTGTTACGTATAATCTCCTGCATGGATTTCTGGGCATCAGAGATGGCATTACGGTCACGCTTCACCATCAGTCCACCCTGCACCTTGCGAGGACTCATAGTGAGAGTCTGCAACTGGAATGATGAATAAATGGTACCATCGTCGCCAACAACAGAATACTGGTGAGAACTCTGTACCTCACCATTACCCAATGCATTGGTTACAACAACAGAATCATTTACTGCTGCCTTGCGTTCTGTGCTCTGAACATCATTCTCCAGATAGCGCAACGTCTCGTTCAACTCCATGTTATGCGCCACCTGATTAAGCGAGCGCCTGACGGACTCCTCAAACTGCTCGCGTTTCATCTTTGCCATTTCCTCAATGTAAGAAATCTGCAAAGCCAGCAAACCCACGAATGAGAGTCCCATTACTATTGCTATTATCCAGATCGTTGACCTTTTCATGCCTGCAAAATTACCTATTTATAATAATGCCTCAAAATATTTTAAAAAGAATAAAAAAAGAAAAGACTATAATTAACATAAAAATGTAATTATGCTTCTCGATAAAGAATTATAGGTTACACGTTTTATATAAACGCATAACCTATACTTTGTCACCTTGTACCTTGTACTTACCACGTGCCAGGTTTGCGACGATACCATGCCTTTTTACGTCGCTGTTCGTAATTAAGATATGAATCTACCACACTGAACGCATCTTCCTTATATATAATTTTGCAAGATGTGTCTGGAGTTCCTATCACAGAAATGGTATCATAGCGAACATGAAGATGGCTCAAACGATATAATGAAACGTATTTTGTGGCGGCTTTGATAATATTGTTTTTCTTTTCAAGGTCTATGGCTTCATCTGGCTCACCCCATGTTTCAGAACTTCTGGTCTTAACTTCTATGACATACAAGGTTGTCATATCTGCATCTATCGCTACTATATCAAGGTCACGATGCTTATCGTGCCAATCAATATGGCGAATGTAAAGCCCTTTTTCCCTGAGGTACTCAGCAGCCTTACATTCGCCCCATTTACCAAGTTCGTTATGTTGCGCCATAGGTTAATATTGCGCTTGTCTAGTGTATTGCGCTATTAGTCAAGCTTATGGATTACAAGACCTGAGCGCAGTTTTGGCTCAAACCAAGTAGCCTTTGGTGGCATGATATTACCTGAATCAGCAATATCCATTATCTGCTTCATAGTGACAGGATAGAGTGCCAAAGCCATACGCATCTCGCCTGAATCGACCCTGCGCTTGAGTTCGCCAAGACCACGAAGTCCACCTACGAAGTCTATGCGCTGTGAAGAACGCAGGTCGCCTATCTCGAGTATGTCCTGAAGTATCAGACGTGAAGAGATATCAACGTCAAGAACGCCGATAGGGTCATTATCGTCGTAGGTGCCTGGCTTTGCGTCGAGGCTGTACCACTCGCCGTCGAGATAGAGAGAGAACTGATGAGCATGCTGAGGACGATACTCCTCCTTGCCCTTCTTCTCTACTACGAAACACTTAGCGAGCTTGGCAAGGAACTCCTCAGAGGTGTTGCCGTTGAGGTCCTTAACCACACGGTTGTAGTCGAGGATGGTGAGTTGGCTTGCTTGGAAGCATACAGCCATGAAGTAGTTGTACTCCTCGTCACCACGATGGTTAGGATTGTTCTTTGCTCGCTCTGTACCTACGAGAGCTGCAGCTGCAGAACGATGGTGACCATCAGCAATATAGAGAGCAGGCATCTTAGCAAACTCAGCCGTGATGGTCTGTATGTCTGCATCGTCAGACACTATCCACAACTGATGACGGAAACCATCAATAGGAGCTACGAAATCGTATTCTGGCTCCGTAACAGCATACTTCTTGATAAGCTGGTCAAGGGTAGCATTGTCAGGATAAGCGAAGAACACAGGCTCGATGTTGGCATTGTTAACACGAACATGCTTCATGCGGTCTTCCTCCTTATCACGACGAGTGAGCTCATGCTTCTTGATGATACCCTTCTCGTAGTCGCCTGAGTAAGCACCTACCACAAGACCGTACTGGGTCTTCTCCTTGCCACCATTGGCTGGCAGACACGAGGTCTGTGCATAGATATAATACTGCTCTTTCTGGTCCTGAACGAGCCAACCCTTATCCTGGAACTTCTGGAACTGACGAGCAGCCTCCTCATACACCTTTGGGTCATACTCTGATGTACCAGGAGCAAAGTTTATCTCTGGCTTGATGATGTGATAGAGAGACTTCTCGTTATCACCTGCTTCTGCACGTGCTTCTTCAGAATCGAGTACGTCGTAAGGACGAGACTCCACTTCTTCTACAAACTGCTTTGGGGGACGGATGCCTTTGAATGGTTTTACTATTGCCATGTTGTTTAGATTGAAGATTAATAAATTGAAGATTAGATGTCTGATATAAAAGACAAAAAATCCCCATGGTACGAGTACCACAGGGATTTCATTATAAAATGTTCTTACTTGTTTACCTGGAACTTTGTCACACCGTTCTTGATGAAATCAACAATCTGATTTGCTGCTGCAAGACCTGCGTTGGTGTTAGCCTCAGCTGTCTGTGCACCCATCTTCTTAGGTGTAGAGAAATAACGTCCCTCGAACTTAGCGAAGTCTGCATCTGCATCAGGTTTGATGTCGGTGATGTACTTCAAATCCTCACGCTCTGCCATGAGTTTCAGGAGACCAGCCTCATCAATAACCTCCTTACGGGCGGTATTGATAAGTATTGCCTTCTTCTTCATGGTGTTGCAGAGGTCGTAGTTGATAGACTGCTTTGTCTCTGCTGTTGCAGGGATGTGGAGAGAAACGATATCAGCCTGCTTGAAGAGCTCTGCCTGAGAAGCAACAGCCTTAACACCAGACTTCTCGATAACCTCTGCTGGACAGAAAGCATCGTAAGCGATAACATCCATGCCGAAGCCCTTTGCTATGCGAGCAACGTTGCGACCAACATTACCAAAGGCGAGAATGCCGAGTGTCTTACCCATCAACTCGCTACCAGCCTTACCATTATAGAAGTTACGAACTGCATAAACGAGAAGACCCAGAACGAGTTCAGCAACTGCATTAGCATTCTGACCTGGAGTGTTCATTACCACGATGTTACGTGCGGTAGCAGCCTCAAGGTCAACATTGTCGTAACCAGCACCTGCACGTACAACAATCTTAAGATTCTTAGCTGCATCCATTACCTCTGCATCAATCTTGTCAGAACGGATAATGATAGCGTCAACGTCAGCTACAGCAGCAAGAAGCTGTGACTTCTCTGTATATTTCTCAAGAAGAGCGAGTTCAAAACCAGCCTTCTCAATGATTTCCTTTATACCAGCTACAGCAGGAGCTGCAAATGGTTTTTCTGTTGCAATTAATACTTTAGCCATTTTTTTCCTAATTCTTAATTATGAACTATGAACTATGAATTATGAACTGATTAGTGCTTAGCCTCAAACTCCTTCATGCAAGCTACGAGAGCCTCACAACCTTCGATAGACATAGCATTGTAGCAAGAAGCACGGAAACCACCTACATCACGATGGCCCTTAACACCTACCATACCCTTAGATGTAGCGAATGCCATGAACTCATCCTGAAGATCCTGATACTCTGGCTTCAATACGAAGGTGAGGTTCATGAGTGAACGGCTGTCTTCCTCTGCTGTACCAACGAAGAGCTTGTTGCGATCAATCTCACCATAAACAATCTCTGCACGCTGCTTAGCGAGCTTATCCATAGCAACAACACCACCATGAGCCTTGATGTAACGGAGGTTCATCAGAGCTGAGTAGATAGGAACTACAGGAGGAGTGTTGAACATAGAACCCTTCTTAACATGTGTACGATAGTCGAGCATAGTAGGAATCTGACGAGATACCTTACCAAGAGCGTCTTCCTTAACGATAGCGAAGGTAACACCTGCCATAGCGAGGTTCTTCTGTGCACCACCATAGATGAGAGCATACTTGCTAACGTCGATAGGACGAGAAAGGAAGTCAGAAGACATATCAGCAATCAATGGCACTGGAGAGTCGATGTCATAACGCATCTCTGTTCCATAGATTGTATTGTTTGTTGTGATGTGCAGATAGTCTGCATCTGTAGGAATTGTGTAGTTCTTTGGAATATATGTGAAGTTCTTGTCAGCAGAAGATGCAATCTCCACAACCTCACCAAACAGCTTAGCCTCTTTCTCAGCCTTTGTAGCCCAAACACCAGTATTGAGGTATGCAGCCTTCTTCTCAAGGAAGTTGTAAGGAACCATACAGAACTCCAGCGATGCACCACCACCAAGGAATATTGTCTTATATCCCTCTGGAATGTCGAGGAGCTCCTTCATGAGAGCCTCTGCCTCATCAACTACTGGCTGGAAATTCTTTGCACGGTGGCTAATCTCCATAAGTGATAATCCTGAATTGTCAAAATCAAGACATGCTGCAGCTGTCTGTTCAATAACCTCGCGTGGGAGAATTGATGGACCTGCATTAAAATTGTACTTCTTCATCTTTTTTTATAGTTAAAGTTTAATGTTTTTATATCCTTATCGTAAAGCATCCTGACTACTATCTAAATAACCCAAGTTGCTTTTGCGTAGCAAAGGTAATAATTTTTTGCGATATAAACAAATAATGCCTTGCAAAATTAACTTTTGTACATATTTTTACCATTTTAGTGACGTTTTTATGCTAAAATCACTAATAAAGTTATCACCAATCCATAAATCAGTATATTTCTGGCTGTCATTCCGAGAACAGAATTTAGAGCTCTACCCTCTCCTATTCTCTTCATTTTTACGTAGGTTCCAATGTGAAAGAAATACACAATGAAACAAAGTATCATGTTGGCATTGGAAAAGCCAAACTCTATCAGTATCAATACAAGAGCCAGCGGAACCAGCATCATATACAGATATTCAGTAGCCTTCTTGCCTATCATGACCACTAAGGTGTTCTTTCCTGTAGCCTTATCGTTGTCTATGTCTCTGTAGTTGTTTACCAGCAGCAGACAGTCTATCACCATTCCTGTTGCAATGCCCAGAATCCATGGCATCATCGACCATTGCTGATAGTCATGAGGAACTATAACATAAGTGGTGCATACCGTTGGTACAATGCCAAAGAACAGCAACACCAACACATCGCCCAGTCCCAACTGGGCAAAGCAAATAGTGTAGAGAAAACAGAACACTATACAAGCCACACCAACTGCAATCAGTTCGTAGCCTCCATACATCACGAGAGGTAAGCCTATGAGACAAGCAAACAATGTGGTAAGTGCGATGGCTATCTTCATAGCTTTCAATGTGACCCATCCTTGCTGGCATGCTCTTAAAGGTCCGAGTCGTTCCTCATTATCACGTTTCTTTACGCAGTCATAGTAGTCGTTGATGAAATTGGCATCTATCTGCATGACAAAGGCAAAGAGAAAACAGAGTAATGCTGCTATCCATCCTCCATCAAGAAAGGTATCAACTCCACACAAATGATATGCATACGCACAACCCAGCATAACAGGTACTGCTGCACCAGAAAGGGTCTTAGGACGTGCTGCCAGTATCCATGCTCTCAAAGAGTTTGTACGCATATTTATGTCAACCAACATAAACCGTTATTTTGAAGTCAGTTTTTCGTATATTCTTTCAAAGGTATTACGCAAATCCATCTCATTATTGATTATTTGCCGTAATTCTTTCAGATTCTGTTCGTTGGGCGAACCAGGAATCCACAGATGTATATAGCCTACAGAAGAGTATTTCTTCTCCATGTGGTCACGAAAGCGTTCCCAGTGCTCTTCATGAGTCTTCTCTGGATAGTGCTCCAGTCCGTATTGTACTGTACGTTTGAAGACGGTCTCTGGTTTCAGGTCTTTGTCTGCTTCAGCAACTATCTTGCCATATATACTACGAGGAGTACGAGACGAACTTGCACGATGGTCCTCAACAGCTTCTTTCATGATATTTATCTGCTGGGCTGAGAACCATTTCTCTAATCTCTTGTCAGCCTTCAGAATTTTTCCTGAAGTAAGATGATGAATGGCTCGTGGTCCTTCCAAACCCAAGTCATGGTAGGCAGCAATGACGTAAGCCATATCTTCATCTGCTCCAAGGGATTCAGCCAGTGAGACAGAGGCCTTGATGACATTGGTCACATGCTCCATGTTATGTGCAGCATCAAAAGACGCATAACGTGGAAGAATGTTGCGCTCTATAAATGACATAAGTTCGAGATTTACCATCGTCGCCCTTTTATCAATCTATAACTTCAGTTCTTTTTTTAGCCTTTTACAACTTTAACTCTTTCAGTACAGCTGAAATCTTCTGTTTTGTTGTGAGACGAGTTGGTACCAGAGGCAAACGGAGAACATTCTTCAGCAGTCCCATCTCACTCATCAGTGCCTTTACGCCAGCAGGGTTGCCATCTACGAAAAGAAGGCTATAGAGTTCAGTGAACTTATGGTGTATCTTCTGAGCATGACCAAACTCGCCGTTAAACTCCAGACGAATCATACGAGAGAACTCCTTAGGCAAGGCATTACCTATTACTGAGATAACACCTACTGCTCCTGTAGCTATCATGTGGAAAGTAATAGCATCATCACCTGAGAGCACCTCAAAGTCTGCAGGCTTGTTCTTTATTATCTCATCCACCTGTTCTATAGAACCTGAAGCCTCCTTGATAGCAACAATATTGTCGCAATCGTTGGCAAGGCGACAAGTTGTCTCAGGTTTGAGGTTAATACCTGTGCGTCCAGGTACATTATATAATACTACAGGGAGTTTTGTAGCATTGGCAATAGCCTTAAAATGCTGATACAATCCCTCCTGAGAAGGTTTGTTGTAATAAGGACAAACAGAGAGCAGACCATCAATACCACTCATGTCGTATGTCTTACACATATTGACCACAGCAGCAGTATTGTTACCACCACAGCCCATCAGCAGAGGCACACGACCAGCTACCTGCTTAACGATAAACTGCTTAACCTTATAATGCTCCTCTTCAGATAAGCATGGGGTCTCGCCTGTTGTAGCCAGGATACACAAGAAGTCTGCACCATTACTCAACTGATATTCTATGACTGAAGCCAGAGATTCGTAATCGATACTTCCGTCCTCATTGAATGGAGTAACTAAGGCAATACCTAATCCTCTAAATATATTCTGCATAATAAAACTTATATTTTCAAATTATCAATCAAGAAAACTTATTTATAATCCTGCCAAGGTTTTATGGCAATCTCATCCAGAGGTTGTGTGCAGAAAGCATTTATGAATGCACTTGCCAATCTGCTATTGGTGATAAGTGGAATATTCAGGTCTATCGCTGCACGACGAATCTTATATCCATTATCAAGTTCTGAGACAGTCAGGTCTTTTGGTATGTTTACCACCATATCTATCTCCTTGTTGTGAAGCATCTCCAGAGCCTGTGGTTTTCCTTCTTCTGATGGCCAATAAACCAGTGTGCTTGGGATGCCGTTATCACAGAGGAACTTATAGGTACCAGTAGTAGCATACAGATTATAGCCATGTTCCACAAGTTGTTTTGCAGCATCCAGCATCTCTGCCTTCTGTTTGGTAGAACCTGTAGAGAGCAGTATATTCTTCTCAGGAATGCGATGACCTACAGAGAGCATAGCCTTCAGAATAGCACAACTGGTGTCATTACCTATACATCCCACTTCACCTGTTGATGCCATATCTACACCCAATACTGGGTCGGCCTTCTGTAGACGATTGAATGAGAACTGACTCGCCTTTATTCCAACATAGTCCAGGTCGAAAAGATTCTTGTCAGGCTTCTCGAACGGAACATTCAGCATTATCTTTGTGGCAAGGTCTATAAAGTTCAGTTTCAGAACCTTGCTGACAAATGGGAATGAACGTGAGGCTCTGAGGTTGGTCTCAATAACCAGGATATCATTATCCTTAGCCATATACTGGCAGTTGAATGGTCCTGATATATGGAGTTCCTTAGCTATCTGCTTCGTTATTCGTTTGATACGGCGAACGGTTTCTACATAAAGTTTCTGAGGAGGGAACTGAAGAGTTGCATCACCAGAGTGCACTCCAGCAAACTCCACATGTTCAGATATAGCATAGGCAACAATCTCGCCATCCTTTGCCACACCGTCGAAGTCTATCTCCTTAGCGTGCTCTATGAACTTAGACACCACCACTGGGTGCTCGGCACTCACATTGGCAGCCAACTGAAGGAATTTCTCCAGTTCTTCTCTGTTAGAGCAGACATTCATCGCTGCACCAGAAAGAACGTATGAAGGACGAACCAATACTGGGAAACCCACACGATCTATGAAGGCATTCATATCTTCCATAGAGGTAAGAGCAGCCCACTCTGGCTGGTCTACACCTATACGGTTAAGCATAGCCGAGAACTGTGCACGATCCTCGCAGTTGTCGATATCCTTAGCTGGTGTACCAAGAATAGGTACATTCTCAGCATCCAGACGCATAGCGAGGTTGTTAGGTATCTGTCCACCAGTAGAAATGATTACACCATAAGGCATCTCCAAATCCAGAATATCCATCACCCTCTCAAATGTGAGTTCGTCAAAATAGAGACGGTCACACATATCATAATCCGTAGAAACAGTCTCTGGATTATAGTTTATCATGACAGAGCGGTAACCCTGTTTGCGGATGGTATTAAGAGCCTGCACACCACACCAGTCAAACTCCACACTTGAACCAATGCGATAAGCTCCTGAGCCAAGCACTACGATAGACTTTTTGTCATTCTCATACTTGATGTCATGATTTACTCCTGCATAGGTAACATAGAGGTAGTTGGTCTGAGCAGGATACTCAGCTGCAAGGGTATCAATCTGTTTTACAACAGGGGTAATACCATAGCTCTTACGCAGAGAACGGATGGCAAGAATAGCCTTATGCATATTGCCAAGTTCCTTCTGCAAGCCTACTGCACGAGCTATCTGGAAATCAGTAAAGCCATATACTTTGGCTGTGCGCAGAAGTTCCTTATCGAGCACATTGACAGAGGTGCATCTGTCGAGTTCGTCGTCAATATCCACGATATGCTGCAACTTCTCAAGGAACCAGAGGTCTATCTTGGTCATCTCATGAATCTGCTGCACGTTGAATATCTTGCGCTTCAGGGCTTTAGCTATGACAAAGATTCGCTTGTCTGTAGGAGCCTTGAGGGCACCTTCTATGTCGTCTATCTGCAACACCTTGTTCTCCACAAAGCCGTGCATACCCTGACCTATCATACGAAGACCCTTCTGTATTGCCTCCTCGAAATTACGACCTATAGCCATAACCTCGCCAACAGACTTCATTGAAGAGCCCAGTTCCTTATCTACTCCGCGGAACTTAGACAAGTCCCAACGAGGTATCTTACATACCACATAGTCCAGAGCTGGCTCGAAGAATGCTGATGTAGTCTTGGTAACAGAATTCTTCAGCTCGAACAATCCGTAACCCATACCGAGTTTTGCTGCTACGAAGGCAAGAGGATAGCCTGTTGCCTTAGATGCAAGGGCTGAAGAACGGCTGAGTCGGGCATTCACCTCGATAACTCGATAGTCCTCAGACTGTGGGTCGAAGGCATACTGAACGTTACACTCTCCCACTATACCGATATGACGGATTATCTTTATTGCAAGGGCACGAAGCTTGTGATACTCTGAGTTGGTGAGGGTCTGTGAAGGAGCTATAACGATAGACTCGCCAGTGTGTATGCCCAGAGGGTCGAAGTTCTCCATGTTACAAACCGTTATACAGTTGTCATAACGGTCGCGAACCACCTCATACTCAATCTCTTTCCAACCCTTGAGTGATTTCTCGACAAGCACCTGTGGAGAGAAAGAGAAAGCCTTCTCAGCAAGTTTGTCAAGTTCCTCTTCATTATCACAGAAACCAGAACCCAGACCACCAAGAGCATAAGCAGCACGAATGATGACTGGATAGCCCAACTCAGCAGCAGCCTTGCGGGCATCAGCTATATTCTCTACAGCGTGAGACTTAATAGTCTTGACACCTATCTCGTCAAGTTTCTCCACGAAGAGCTCGCGGTCCTCAGTATCCATGATAGCCTGGACTGGAGTTCCTAACACGCGTACATTATATTTATCTAATACTCCAGACTGATAAAGTTCCACACCACAGTTGAGGGCAGTCTGTCCACCAAAGGCGAGCAGAATGCCGTCTGGCTTCTCTTCCTTTATTACTCGCTCTACGAAATATGGCTGTACAGGCAGGAAGTAAACTTTGTCAGCAACTCCTTCTGATGTTTGTACTGTTGCGATATTTGGGTTTATCAGCACTGTCTCTATGCCTTCTTCACGCAATGCCTTCAGTGCTTGTGAACCTGAATAGTCAAACTCACCAGCCTCGCCAATTTTCAAAGCGCCAGAACCCAACAGCAGAACCTTTTTTATACTTTCGTCTTTCATTGTTACGACTTTAGCAATTTCTCTTTTTTCCTTAATTACAAGCTCTCAACAAACTTGTCAAACATAAACTCTGTATCTACAGGACCAGAGCAAGCCTCTGGGTGGAACTGACTTGAGAACCAGGGTTTGGTCTTGTGTCTAATTCCTTCGTTAGAACCGTCATTCATATTCACGAACAGCTCTTCCCAATCCTCACCCAGCGTTGAGGCATCAACAGCATAACCATGATTCTGTGATGTTACGAAACACTTGTCTGTGCCTACCATTCTAACTGGCTGGTTATGAGAACGGTGACCGTATTTCAGCTTGTAAATCTTAGCACCAGCAGCCTTAGACAGCAACTGGTTACCCATACATATACCACATATAGGTTTGTCGCTCTTCTCCATCTGCTTGCGTATTATCTTTACAGCATCCTCACACATGTCTGGGTCGCCAGGACCGTTAGCAAGGAACAGACCGTCAAACTCCATATCGGTGTAGTCATAGTTCCAAGGCACACGAACCACCTCGCATCCTCTGTTGATGAGGCATCGTATGATGTTTGCCTTCACACCACAATCCACAAGCACCACCTTCTTGGCTTTCTTGCCTGCTGGCACACTGCCCTCAGCTGGCTGGTAAGTGATAATTTCCTTGACTGACACCTGATCCACGAAGTTCACTCCTTCGTAGTTAGCCTCAGGAATGTTGTCTGGTTCGTCATCAAAGAGTATCTTGCCCATCATCACACCATGCTCACGCAAAACCTTGGTCAATTCGCGGGTGTCAATGCCTGTGATGCCTGGCACCTGTTCTCTTTTCAACCAGTCGGCAAGGCTCTCCTTAGCATTCCAGTGGCTGTATTTGGTGCTATAGTCAGCAACGATTATTGCTGAGGCATATATCTTGTCGCTCTCCATAAAGGTAGGCAAACCATTCTCCTCAAAAGTGAAAGGAGGCACACCATAGTTGCCAACGAGCGGATATGTAAGTACCATCAACTGACCAGCATACGAAGGGTCAGTAAGGCTTTCTGGGTAACCCATCATAGCAGTATTGAAGACTACTTCGCCTGCAATGGGTTTGTCATAACCAAAGGACTTTCCATGAAACTTAGTCCCGTCTTGTAGTAACAAAGTTACGTTTCTCATTCTTATGAATTCTTCTGTCGTTATTTCGTTTTCTCTCTGTCTTACTCTACTGTAACAGACTTAGCAAGGTTACGAGGCTGGTCCACATTCAGTCCCTTAGCTACAGCCACATGATAAGAGAGCAGCTGCAGAGGTATCACACTAAGCAGCGGAGCCAGACAAGCTATGGTCTGAGGCACTTCTATCACCTCTTCCACCATGTTCTTTACTTCCTCATCGCCCTCAGTCACCACAGCGATAATCTTTCCATGACGAGAGATGACCTCCTGCATGTTAGAGATTATCTTGCGATAGAGCTTATGGTGGGTAGCTATGAACACTACTGGCATCTCTTCATCCACCAGGGCTATAGGACCATGCTTCATCTCTGCTGCTGGATAGCCCTCAGCATGTATGTAGCTGATTTCTTTCAGTTTCAGAGCGCCCTCAAGTGCTACTGGGTAGTTCCATCCTCGACCCAGATAGAGGAAGTTCTTGGCAAAGGTGAACTTAGAAGACATCTGCTTTATCTTGTCATTCTGCTCCAACACCTTCTCTATCTTCTCAGGTATGGCGAGCAGTTCCTTAATGGTGTTCTCATACTCGTCCTGCTCCACTGTACCCTTAGCCATACCCAGTGCAAGAGCAAGCATGGTGAGCACTGTCACCTGACCTGTGAATGCCTTTGTTGAGGCAACACCAATCTCTGGTCCTACGTGAATGTATGTACCTGTGGTAGATTCACGGGCTATGCTTGAACCCACACCGTTTACTATACCGAATATCATGGCTCCACGCTCTTTGGCAAGCTGGATAGCTGCGAGAGTATCAGCCGTTTCACCAGACTGGCTTATAGCCATCACCACATCATCATAACCTATGACAGGCTCTGAATAGCGGAACTCTGAAGCATAAGCCACCTCTACTGGTATGCGACAGAAATGCTCTATCAGCTGCTTGCCTATCAGTCCTGCATGCCAAGATGTACCACATGACACAATCACTATGCGCTTAGCCTGAAGCAGTTCACGTCTGTGGTTGGTTACTGCTGAGAGTATCACCTGTGGGTTATGTGAGTAAGGTGCCTCTACTATTCTACCTCGCATACAGTCCTTTAGCACGTTTGGCTGGTCGAATATCTCTTTCAGCATGAAGTGTGGGTAGCCGTCATGGTCGAGCATTGAGAGGTCAACATTCACCTCTTTTATCTCTGCATCAGCAACCTCGCCTGTCAGCTTATATACCTCGAGCTCCTTGCCTGGCTCTATCACAGCCATCTCCTCGTCATTCAGATACACTATGTGGTTGGTGTATTCTGCTATCGGACTGGCATCAGAAGCGAGGAAGAACTCTGAATTGTCCTCTACCACACCAACAGCGAGTGGTGAAGACTTGCGGGCTGCTACGAGCACATGAGGATTGCGGGCATCAATGACAGCTATGGCATAAGCGCCAAACACCTGATTCAGTGCACCACGAACAGCTGTTGGAAGGTCCACATTGTTGGTCACCATAACATACTCTATGAGCTGAACCAGCACCTCTGTGTCTGTCTCACTCTTGAAGTCGTAGCCACGAGACTTGAGCTGTTCACGCAGGGTGGCATAGTTCTCTATTATGCCGTTATGAACCAACGTCAGATTGCCTGACTGGCTGACATGAGGGTGAGCATTCACCTCGCTTGGCACACCATGAGTAGCCCAACGGGTGTGGGCAATACCTATGTTGCCAGTGATGTCCTTACTATTGGCTACAGCCTCAAGGTCAGACACCTTGCCCTTTGCCTTATAAATGTTAAGCTGGCTGTCCTGTTCTGATATCAAGGCACAACCTGCTGAGTCATAGCCTCTGTACTCCAGGCGCTTCAAACCCTTAATCAGTATAGGGTAAGCCTGCTTTGTTCCAATGTAACCTACAATTCCACACATAATCTTGTTGTATCTTTGCTTATTGTTTAAGAAAAAGAGTTAATATGAAAGGCAAGCCTGTCACATCAACTCTTATATATCTTGTTTATTACCACTTCGTTATTGCTATCACCATCGTTGCTAATGAGAATACCATACTGGTTAAAGGAGCCCAGAAGGTATATGAATTGACGTCAGCACTTCGTGCCTGCATCTTGTGAGGCTCTACGTAAATGATATCGTTCTGCTCCAGGAAGTAATACGGAGAGTTGAGAATGTTGGCGTCATTGATATTGAAACGGGCCGTTGTCTTCTCACCCTTCGCATCTTCACGAATCAGCAGAATATTCGGACGCTTACCATATATATTAAGGTCACCACACTGGGCTATGGCCTCGATAATGCTCATTCTCTCATTCTCCACAGTCAGCACTCTGGTGCCTATCGCACCCATCACTGTCACCTTGAAGTTTGAGATACGAACCTTAACAACAGGCTTTTCCTTTTCTGAGAAATAAGGCTGAACCATATTGGTGATATATTCCTCAACCTCAGGGCGAGTCATACCTTGCACCTTTATCTTACCAAGCACAGGGAAGTTAATCATACCATCCTTATCAACTATATAGGTGTAGATAGAACCCGTACTACCCATGTAACTGCCTGAGTTCACAGAACTTGCATTGAAGTTAAATGGTGCAGCAGCCTCAGGGGTTACGGATGTTACGTTGATGGTCAACTCATCATTAGGCTTAATCGTAATGTGAGGTCGCATTTCACCCTTAGCAAGATTCACCGTATCGATGTTCTGGAAATAAGTCAGATGCTTGGTCAGGGTGCATCCTGTAAACAGCATTGCTGACACAACCAGCACAAGAGAAAAGAGGATTTTTTTCATTCTATTCTAGTGTTATACATTCAAAAACGAATTATTTTTGCAAAATTACAACTTTTTTTTCTATTACACAAATTTTTATTTTCATTTGTTTCCTATATTTTCAACAAAAATACACCCAGCCTATAATTCATGCTACTCATCCAAGAACTTTTACAGCATAGCTTTTACCCCCGCTTGCACGGCTTTTATACATAAAAAGCAATGCTTCTAAATAACAAACTAAGTTACTTTGTTGAACAAACTAAGTTACTTTGTTAAACAAACTAAGTTACTTTGATGAACAAACTAAGTTACTTTGTTTTATAAACTAAGCTATTTTGATACATAGAAGCTTAGGTTTCAACCCATAAAAGCTTAGCTTCCAGCCATAAAACATTAGAAGTTGAAGCCTACGAATGCATAGACCTGGGCAATAAAGTCACGAGACATCATGACTCCATTACCATGCTGATAATAAAAGGCTACACCCTGAGTGCCTGCAAATACTGGTCCGCAGTTCCACAGAAGGGCGAAACGGAAGGTGCCATCGAGTGCAATGTTCTTTCGAAGAGCTGACTCGATATTGTGTGCGAATCTGGATTTCTCGCCATCATATTTCATCTCATTATGCACTCCCTGAATAAGATAGCCTATAGAACCTGTTGCCTCGACACCAAAAAGCCAGTTCTTGGCAAACACCCAGTTGTAGCCATAGCCACCAGTGAGCGAGATTTCATCATTATACTGTTCGCCAGACAAGGCTTCACCTGTGCTTGGAGTACCACTTGCGGAACTCATCTTCTCTGAAAGCAGTTTCCAGTCTATGTCACACCTGTTATGGGCATACTGAATGCCTGCTATTGGCGAACCAGCAGAGATGAGCTGGCGATGGGTCTGGCTGAATGCTGCCTGCTGTGAATAGTGCTTGTAATTGAAGATGTAACTGAAACTTATTCGAGTCATAGCCATATTGATGCCATCAAAGGGCTCACCCTTGAGATACTGCGAATAGTCCTTTCCATCCACCTTCAGCTTGTAAATGTTGTAATTACCTCCCACCCTACGATAAAAGAGGTCGAAGCCAAAGGCTGCTGAATAGATGGAAGCGGCAAGGTCGGTATCGTCGCTGTTAATGAACATGGATTTGAGGTCGATATTATAGCAAAAGAAGGCAAAGCGCCAACCAAAGAAAGGTCCCACACGGGTGCGAGGACGAGGTGACACTCGCAATATGAACTTATCATCAGCATCCATCTGATAGACCTCAAAGCGAGTTGTGATTTGTGCCATTCCACACCAG
>JAEEVS010000114.1:0-44003 GCA_016290975.1 Prevotella sp.
ATGCCCTGTTCTGCTAATTTAAGGCAGATGGCTCTGCCTAATCCGCGAGAGCCACCTGTTACTAATGCGTATTTCATCTTTTACTCACTACGTTCGTACGAAACGCAACTTCGTTGCTACGATACGGTCTGACGACCTACGATACGCTTCGCTACGAAAATTATGAATTATGAATTATGAATTATGAATTAAGTTTCGCGCGTATCGCCTTCGTCTCAGCCTCATATCCAGGCTTCTCGAGCAGGGCAAACATATTCTTCTTGTAAGCCTCTACGCCTGGCTGGTTGAATGCGTTGACGCCGAGCAGCTGACCAGAGATGCCGCAAGCCTTCTCGAAGAAGTAGATAAGCTGACCGTAGTTGTAGGCATCCAGACGCTCTATAGAGATGAGGATGTTTGGCACACCACCGTCAACGTGAGCCAGACGAGTGCCCAGCTCAGCATTCTTGTTCACCTCGTCAATGCGCTTGCCAGCGAGGAAGTTCAGTCCGTCCAGGTTCTCTGCATCTGATGGGAAGAGTAGCTTCTTCTCTGGGTTCTCCACGCTGATGCAGGTCTCGAATATGGTGCGCTCGCCTTCCTGAATCCACTGACCCATAGAGTGCAGGTCGGTAGTGAAGTCGCAGCTTGCAGGATACAGACCCTTGCCGTCCTTACCCTCTGACTCGCCGTAGAGCTGCTTCCACCACTCAGCATAGTAGTGCAGCTTAGGCTGGTAGTTGATGAGTATCTCTATCTTCTTGCCAGCCTGGTAGAGAGCATTACGAGTAGCAGCATAGATAGCTGCAGGGTTCTCCTCGAATGGCACGTCTATGCCACAAGCCTTCTCCATAGCCTGAGCACCAGCCACCAACTGCTCTATGTCGATGCCAGCGCAAGCGATAGGCAACAGTCCCACTGGGGTGAGCACTGAGAAACGTCCGCCTACGTCATCAGGAATTACGAATGTCTTGTAACCCTCCTTGTCGGCACATGTGCGAGCGGCACCCTTCTTAGCGTCAGTCACAGCCACTATCAGATCCTTAGCCTTCTCCTTGCCTACCTGCTGCTCCAACTGGGTCTTCAGCAGACGGAATGTCAACGCTGTCTCAGTTGTTGTACCACTCTTTGATATGTTGATGATAGAGAATGTCTTGGTCTTCAGATACTCTGTCAGTTCAGCCAGATAATCCTCGCCTATGTTGTTGCCAGCAAACACCACAATAGGGTTCTTCTTGTCCTGTATGAGCCAAGCGAAGGTGTTCTGTATGCCCTCAATCACGGCACGTGGACCGAGGTATGAACCACCGATACCAGCTACCACTACCACCTCACTGTTCTTGCGAAGCACCTCTGCAGCAGCCTTCACCTCTTTCATAAACTCAGGTGTGATACTTGATGGCAGGTGCAGCCAACCTAAGAAGTCATTGCCAGGCACAGTGCCCTCTTCCAGACCCTTCTGAGCCTCAGCCACCTTGTCCTTGAACGCCATTACCGCTCCAGCAGGCAGAAACTGCTGAGCCTTTGTGATGTCTAATGAAATGTTCTTCATAATTCTTTTTGTTTTTTATTGTATAGTTTAGTTTTAGTTCCCGTTCCCGTTAACGTTCCCGTTACGAAATATCACCTTGCAAAAGTACGAGTTTTTTTTGTAACCTCCAAATAATTTGCGACATAATTTGTTTATGCCAAATATTTGTTGTACTTTTGTCCCCATCTGATATATGTCGTCAAGCGAATCATTTTTCACAGAACAGGGCGTGAGCATCTCGGCTGAGTTCAGCGAGTTCTCTCTCCTACCCTCCCAGGGCTATAGTCTGCTGGTGAGGGCAAAGCGCTATGGCCGCTGGTGGTTGCTCAAGGCGCTGAAGGAACCTTATCGCCATGACAGCATGTACCAGACTCTCCTTCGCAAGGAATACGAGATAACCTGCCAGTTGCAGCATCCTATGGTGGTGTCAGTCGTCTCACTCGAAGAGGTGAAGGATTATGGTCTCTGCATCGTGATGGAATGGATAGAGGGCATCACCCTCAGGCAGTGGCTCAGTCAGGAGCACCCCTCCCTCAGCCAGCGTCTGCACGTTGCCGATATGCTCCTCGAGGCTGTTGCCTATGTGCACAGCAGACAGACACAGCATCGCGACCTCAAGCCCTCTAATGTGATGCTGACAAGTGATGGGCAGCATCTCAAACTCATCGACTTCGGACTCTCTGATACCGACAGCCACGCCATACTCAAAGCCCCTGCTGGCACAGAGAACTATATGGCACCTGAAGGACCGTCTGATGTCTATGCCCTCGGTTGCATACTCCGTCAACTGAACTTAGGCTGGCGCTCACGTGCCATCATCAGCAGGTGTCTCGCCCCTCTGCCCCAGCGTTATGCGGATGTGTCGCTCATTCAGCGTCACCTCCGCCGATGGTTTCTGTGGCCCCAGCGTGCGGCTCTCATCCTCTGCCTCGTGGTTATGGCTGCAATGCTGTTCCTCGCAGGACTCTCCCACAACCGTCAGCAGGTGCAGGCACTCAGCGACTCCATTGCTGTTGTCAGCCAAGCCTATAAAGAGGAGATAAACATTCAGAAAAGCAAGACCGATTCCATAAACACCAAGGCAGACTCCATACGTCAGCAGGTGGAGCGCATCCACACCCAGCAGGAGGCTGAACTGTCTGCCCTACAGCAACGTCAGGCATACCTCAGCCAACAGAAAAGCATCATCGACCGCAAGATGAAAGCAACAGGTTTTCAGCAGATGCTCGACACCGCAACCCACAAGCGTTACATCACCATGCCAGGCATCAGACAAGCCTACGACCTACTCAACGCCACTCCCGACCTTGAACTAAAACAATACATCGGAACGCACTACTGCAAACCCTGGTTAAAACGAATTGACGAACTACCCTATTAACCGTTAACCGTTAACCATTAACCATTAACCGTTAACCGTTAACCACCCTCACTCCATTCTTCTGTCCTGCCACATAGGTGGTGGGAGGCAGTCCCTCGTGCCTCAATTCATCGAGAATCAGTGGCTCGTGCTGTATCATCAGGCGGCAACGGAACGTGTCGCCCACACTCAGCTTCGTGTTCTCCGCCTCCAGTATCTCAAACATGCTGTCACCTAAGTGCTTCACCACTATGCGCCTGTCAGGACGCCATGTTATCACCAGTCGCTGACAGCGGGGCATCTCCTCCGTCGCTATCCTCTCCTCAGTGCATATACCGCTCTGCACCTCATCCAGTTCCCCTGCATGCGAGCAGAAATCATCATAGCCCCTGTAGCCTATGAAGCGAGCCAGCACATCCAGCGTGTGGCGACGCGTAGCCACCTTCTCGTTGCTCAGGTAGCCCCACAGCCTCTTCAGCGTCGTGGGCGACAGGTTCTCCTTCGTATGCCTGAACACCAGCGCGCTCAGTTCCTCGTAATCATGCGCCACCAGCAGCCTCCTGCCCATCGTGCGCTCCACCTCTTGTTTCAGCAATTCATGTTTCATGCTGCGAAGTTACTAATATTTTCGCAAATCTGCAAACCTATCCTCAAAAGGACAGAAAAGGACGTCAGATGAAATTTCTTTTTATCTTATCAATCACAGAATCAGGTACTCCACAATCCTTGGCTATAGCCCCCCAATGAGACGTTGCTTCACACACCTCATCAATGATTGATGTCGCATCCTTAATGTTATTTTGAGATGCAAACGTCAGCAGGTCGTTTCTTGTAATATCATCATATTTCCCATTAATAGACATCTGGTGCGTAGCTGTCCATCCTCCGTTCGGATTATAGGCATATCCCATATCGTATGCTGGAGACAGATGCCACTTTCCATCCTCTTCCATCAGAAACGAGATATTCTTCGTATGATCATCCTGATTGCGAATCATTACGTTAAACACCATTCTGCGAAACATCTGTCTGGCTTCAGCGTATGACAGACGCAATGCACGCATCACATTAAATGCCTGTTCATAAGAATATGCCCGATGCAGGCGATAGTCAAAATGTGCTATTCCACAAAGAGTCTGCATATGAACCTTTTTCCCGTCTTTTCTGTCAAATCTTTTTGTCAGGAAGTGAGCCCTGCCATTTTCCTCTATTATGAAACATTCCGTCATCTCTATGCCGCACTCCTTTGCCAGTTTGTAGAACGAATATTCCAAACGACCATAATTCTCAGTTTCTCTGAATCCTGCCTTGGCTGACACGCCGTCAAGTTTGATAATGTAGTAGTCAAAACCCTCTGGAGCTTCCACCTGCCCTGAACGCACCTCACCCGTCTCTTTATTATATGCTATTATTGCCTTTGCACGCTGACCGCCAGCCGATGTTCCCAGACGCAGGATTTCAGCAACAGCAGCCTTCCTGTCATCATTCAGATTAGTTCCGAATGCCGACTTCTCCGTAAGCGCTTCACGTGCCACTTCCACTAACCTGTCTATTTCTATTTTCATGTGTGGGTTATAGGAAAGGTCAGTTGCAGGTTCAAACTCCAATGCGCCCATACACCTTTTTCCTAAGAAACAAAGAGACTCTATCGGATTGCCACTTGTGCGCCCCATCAGTGCCAGCCATCTGTCAAACAGCGCACGTCCGTATGTATCAGGAAGCGAATCGGCCAGCATGCCAGGCAATCCCTGATAAGTATCTCTGCCCAAATTGGCAAACGAATAAACCCTTCCTTCCTGCACAGGCATCATCAAGGGTGAGGGTTCAATGCCGAGTCCTATAAAACTATGGTCATACTCAAATCGAGCCACCTCATATCTGCTATCCCAGTTAAATGTGCCAACAGGGATGCCAAACATACTTACCTTTGCTACATCTACCATTCTGACTCCTCCTTGTTTGTCTTGTTCAGTTGTCCCGCAGCACGTTTGCGAATATGTTTGCCAGCACCTGACTGAACCAGTTCATAATATTCACTCGGACTAAGTTGCTCCTCATCCACCAAAGGCTGAAGAATGTCCAGTTTTCCTAATGTTCGCAACACCCTCAGGAATGAATCAAAAGAACCTATCTCCCCCTTCTCAATTTTCTTCACAGAAGACAAAGACACACCTGATGCCTCAGCAAGACTCTGCTGAGTGACATTCTGCTTCAGTCTCGTAGCCTTTAAGTTGCCACCTATCCTACCAAGAATAGCCGCATCCGCAAGCATATAAATATCATCCATAATAGCTTAATATTAAACTTTTACGGTGCAAAGTTACAAATAATAGTTTAAAAAACAACTTTTTCTTCATCTTTTTTTCTATTTTTATTGTACTAATATTTTCGCAAATCTGCAAGCCCATCCTCAAAAGGACAGAAAAGGACTTGCACGTTTCTTTTTCTCACCATACCTTTGCCAGCAGAATCAATAAACATGTCTAACTAAAACAAAAATTCATCACTACTATGAAGCATTTACTCAACACCCTGTTCATTGCCCTCGCAATGCTCACTCCCGTTGCATCCGTTGCACAAAGAAGCGTCATACTCGAAGCCCAGAAGCACACCAAGGGAGGACGCACCATCGTCGGTGCCTACAAAGTCGCCACTCCCTTAGATGCCTTTGTTATTATGCAGGGCGGAACCACTGGCGAACCAACCGCCACGTTAGATGGCACCAAGGCAACTCTCGAAATCATCCCCTTCGGCACACAGGGCAGAACCGTCACCATCACCCTGAACATACCCAAAATGGAAAGGTCGGAAGAAATAGACGGAACAACCTTTTCATGGTCAGGCAAAGTAGATGTCGCGCCAACCATCGAGGGTGAAAATTCAGGATTCATGATTACCCGTAGAGGCAACACCCTATGCGCAATGCTTGCCTATACCGAAGACAAGTGGGTTCTGTTTGTTAACAAGGATGATGGTACAGGACTCATCGGCACCCTCAAGAAAGGCATATCCCGCGCCCAGGTAGAAGATGAGTGCAAGGGACTCGGACTGAGCAAGTTCAAGTTCACACGCAAGAGTGGCAACCTCGATGTCTATTCACTCTTCTGGCTCAACCAGACCAAACAGTGGAATGCCTTCGGCACCGACTACCACTATGCCCTGCGCAACGACAAGAAATACGGCGACTTCTACTTCAATGCCCAAGGCAAGCTCGTCAAGTGGTTCATGTATTTCGACTGATTGAAATATAACAGTTAGAAGACATCTAATCTGACTATCGTATGGTTTACAGTAATGTCCTCTAACTCCCTCTAACTCCTCTTAACTCCCTCTAACTCCTGAGAAGTTAAGCACATGCGAAACTTAAATAATCGTAACACCATTTTTTCAAACCAATAAAAAAACGTAACAATTATGAGAAAAAATTTCTTTTTAGCCCTCGTGGCGATGGCAAGTCTGACACTCACTTCATGTCAGAACAAAATCGACAGAGCACTCGACAAGTATGAAGACCTTGCCGACAAGTGCATCGAAGCAAACAAAGCAATAAAAAACGGCGATTTGGAGAAAACGGCAGAGTTTTCAGGTATTGCCGACGAATGCAAAGAACTGGAGAAAGAACTCAATGAAGACGAGATGACCCCTGAACAGAAAAAACGCTATCAGGAGATAAGCCTCAAAGTCATAAAAGAATCATTCTAAAAACAAATCATCATGAAGAAAATATCTATTTTCAGCATCATGGCAGTAGCAGGCATGATGCTCACCGCGTGCGGCAGCAAGACACAACCAGCCAGCACAACAGCAGACACCGTAGCAACCAGCGAGGCACCGTCTCAGGAAGAAGAGCACGTACCTGAAGCTAATCACATCGCAGTACTGAAAGCAGAAAACATCCTTCTGCCATCAGAACTGAAGGGCTCTGTAGAAGTAGTGCCCGAAGACGACGGCACCATACCCGTAGATATGGATGATCACCATTTCCCTAAAGTCAGCATCACCTTCAAACTGCTCAAAAAAGTCCCTACAGAAAGCATGGTGAGCGAATACGGACAAATGTGGTTAGTAGGTCAGGCACAAGACGAGAAAGGCAGAAACATCGACGACCTCAATCCTAAGGACATCTCGTCAAGAGAATGGCGTACAGAGGATAGCGACGGAGAGCAGTTCAAAAACTTCCTTGAGGGCGAAGTCGGCGAAACCATCACCTTAGACTTCGCTGGCGAGAGAAACATGGACGTCTTTGAAACTGACGAAGAAAAGATGAAGGCAGGCATAGAAAAGACTACCAAAGCCGCAGAGAAATTTGCAAAGTTCAAACTCTCCATTTCTAACTAAAACAACAATAGGCACCGCCCCAATTTCAGGGCAGTGCCTATTTTTTTTGTCACCTTGTCACCTGTACCTTGTCACTTAGTCACCTAAAGGTGGTTTACGCAACTGGAGGTAGTCAGTATAGTACAAATTGCCGTTAGTATAGCGTTGATGATAACGCTCCAATTCTTTTTCGCTTGTTCAGACATAACTTTTTACTTTTTATTTTTTACTTTTTACTTTTAAAAGCGAAGCCCCATTGAGGGGCTTGCTTTTAAGGCTTCGGAACTGGGTTCTTGATCACGAACTGGAAGTCGCCCTTAGCTCCGAGAGCGCGAGACTGAAGCTTAGAGCCCTCGCCAGCCCCGTCACGGGTGTACTCAGGAGTGAAGATACACTTAGCGTTCTTGATGTGCTCCTTGATGGAGAAGTCAGCCTCAGTGAGGGCACCAGCAGAGCGGAGTGAAACACCGAAGTAGCCGAAGCGGTCGAGCTTACACTTATTGCCGTTCTGAATCTCGTAAGTCATCACGTTAGCCAGCTCTATGAGCACTGCATATACGTCTGACTCCTTCACTGACACGTTCTGCTCAATGCGCTTTGCGAGTGCGCGAGTGTCAAGAACTCCTGGGTGCCATGCACGTCCATACCAGAGGTTGTTGCCAGTCTTACGCTTGTCCTGATAAACATCTACAATTACTGCCATAATTTAAATCTCCTTTCCGACCCTCCAAACCTCCCTTAGAGGGAGACTTTTTGAGTCAATTTTTAGTTAGTTTGTTAGTTAGTTAGTTAATTTAGTTAGTTAATGAATTTTGAGCGCTCTGGGACTTCCTTTCGTGGCCTTTGAAATTCCGTCCTTTTTCTATATGCAAAGTTACAAAAAAATAGTGGTTTGTGCAAGTAAAACGGGGTATTTAACACTCTCGTGAGCCCAGTGTTTTCGGGGCTTGCGAGGGGGTGATGTAAAAGCAATGCTTTTGGATGCAGAAGTAATGCTTTTAGCGCTAAAAGTAATGCTTTTACCACCTAAAAGTATAGCTTTTGCGTTTTGGGGCTGAATGGGGGAAAAAAGCGGCGGGGTTTTTAACATTTCGGACAAAAAGACATTAAGACAATAAGACAATAAGCACGTGGCGAGTAGCAGAGAGGAGGGTGCCGACTATAGGTAATATCATATTATTATATTTAATATAATAATATGATATTAAATTATATTACTTACACTTTGCTTATATATGCTATGATATTTTTACAATGTGTCACCTGATACTTGCCGTCTGTATGTTGCAACCACCTTAATGTCTTAATGTCTTAATGTCTTATTGTCTTATTGTCTTCGTTTTGAAATATTAACTTGAAAAAAGGCGTTGCAGATTTTTCAGTGTCAAAAGAAAGTGTTACCTTTGTGGGGTGTATAAAAAAGCAGAGCAATGATGGAGCAGGAACAATGGCAATGGCAGGAGCCAGGCACAGCATGGAGGGGTGCGGCGTTGTATCATATCACGCTGACTGTGCCAAGCAGGCAGCCTGTGTTGGGACGTCTGGCAGTGCCTGACGACAATCCCGCCAATGCCAGAGTGCAGCGCTCTGCTTTGGGTGATGCGCTGGTGGACACGCTGCTGGGTATTCCGCATTATCATCCTGAGGCGAGGGTGTTGCATTTCTGCCTTATGCCTGACCACCTGCATGCGGTGGTGTATGTGCGCTGCACTATGGAGCAGGGCATAAAGACACTGGTGAGGGGCCTCTGGCAGGGGGTCAAGAAACTGGGGCGTGCCTGCTCGTATCAGGAGAGGGGGATAGCCCCGAGTAACACTCGGGGAGAATGCAAAGAAGGAGGACTGCAGAAAAGCCTGAGCAAAGACCAAGGCAAAGGCTGGGAAAGCAAAGAAGGAGGACTGCAGAAAAGCCTGAGCGAGGAAGGAGGGTCTTCTTTTCTTGTTCCGAGTACTACTCGGGAGGGGCTGAAAGAGGGAAGTGCCAGGCTGCAGGAGCTAGCTGCGGGGCTTTGCGCAGAGCTGGGCAACGATGCCTATTACAGCCTGCTGCCGTTGTTTTCTGAGATGCCCTTCATACGCCCGATGGGCCGCTATTCCCAGCTGCAAAACACGATACGCTATTTGGATATGAATCCCCAGCGTCTGGCAACGAAGCGCCTGATGCCCGGATTCTTCAGTGTGCAGAAAGGCATCGGGATAGCTGGCCGCAGCTATGATGGCGTGGGTAATATAGCCCTGCTGCATGCAGAGCGCTATGATGCTGTGCACGTGCGCCGTATGTGGGTCAGCGCCGCTGAGCGTGGCGACAGTCAGCCTTTGCGCGACTATATGAACAGCCGTGTGCTTGAGGCTCGCAGGGGAGTGGTGATGGTATCGCCGTTTATCTCGCCGCAAGAGAAGCAGGTGATGCAGGTGCTGCTTGCCGAGCAGCTGCCCTTCATTCTGCTCGCCGACAATGGTTTCCGCGATTACTACAAGCCCACAGATGCTCTATTTGATGCCTGTGCTGCAGGGCGTCTGCTGATTCTGAGCCCTTGGCAGTATGATCAGGGCAAGCACCACATCACTCGTGCCGATTGCATGGCTCTCAATGCTATGGCAGAAGAGATAGCGAAGGCTGTCAGCACAGGGGGGTAAGGCACAGCAACACGCTCGACTACTGAAAAAATAAAAAAACGAAAAAGAAGAGAACATAATTTATGGCAAGATATGAAGTGACTGGGCTCAGATACCAGATGGAGGGACAGACTCTTGATGATAAGACACTGGCTGCAGAGGATTTTCTCAGGGGGCTGAAGGATGGCACCCCTGCAACCTTGGTTGCAGAGCCTGATAATCCTATCGATGAAAATGCAATAGCGGTATATATCAAGTATCGTCATAGTGGCTATATAAAGCATGAATGCTGCGACGAGGTGATACCTTTGCTTGACAGTAACGGGCATTGCGAAGCCGTGGTTTGTGGCAATGACGGTCACCTTACCTTTACCATAGATATTCCTAATGCGCCTGACAATGTGCAGGCACCAGCTGAGGCAAAGCGATGCTTGCCCGAGAGTGTGTTGCCACGTGAGCTGATCATGCCATTCAGTAAAAAGGAACGCCAGCTTCAGTTTGTGGCGCTTAAACTGGATGGATTGCTGGTAAAGGAGGATAATGTGGATGAACTGATAGAAATGACGAATGTTTACCTGCCGCTATCCAGACTGTCGCTGAGCAAGGACGACAACCTATGGCGTGACCATATATACAAGAAGGTAGCCAAGGCCTTAAAACTAAGCATTACGGATGAGCAGAAACGGGAGTTAGAGCATGCTCGCGATACTCTGTATGATACGCAAGGTGATTTTCATCGTACGCATGAGAATTTGCTGGGTAAGGTGTTTGAGCAGCAGCTGAGCCAACTCAGCCAGCAGGCAAAGAAAGAGGATGGCTTGTATGCTAAATTTGAAGAGTACCTGACAAGCAGCAGGAAGGCTCAAAGCGAGGTAATAGAAAGTCTTAAAGGCTGGTTTGCCGAGATGCCTCGTGTGAAGCTCCGCGACTATCATGACCACGACCAGCTTGCTATGTCCCTAAACTATCTGAAGGTATCGCGTAGGGAGCTTTATGAGGTGTATAGTGCCATACTCTTGATAGAGCGATATGAGAGAGGAGAGGCAGACAATGTGAAAAGTTGGGAAGACCTGTTGCCTAAGGAACTTTCATCAGAGGAAGCCAAAGAAATGATAGAAACGGCTATAGAGGCAGGGCTGATAGAGATTGATGGTTATAAACTGAAATGGACTAAATCAAAACAGTTGCTTGCATACTATGCTGAACAGATGTGTAAGAAACTTAATATAGGAAATGGAGAAAAAACGTCTTGGAAGCCTTTTGAAAATCTTTTTAATGAGACAGGACTGAAGAATGCCAAGCAAGATGCTATGAGGTTTAACTGCCGCTTTGAACCAAACGGCTATGCGGAAATAGACAACCTTTTCGAGTAGCTTTTCTTACCTAAATCTTACCAACCATACCATACCAAACGTAAGCCAAACGTTTGGTATGTTTTTTTGTACCTTATAGTACCTTTGCACTTGTCGAAGGACAAAATCACAAAATCACTAACTCTGAGATGAAGCTGAGTGAAGGGAGGCTCGCGAGTGAAAATGACGTCAAATTTCAGCACTTGCCTAATCTCGCTAAAATTTTCAGAACAAAATGAAGAAACAAACCAAAAAGACGAACCTTATGGAGGTTCAGGTATTCAACCACGAGGTGTTTGGCAACCTCAGAATGATGACAAGCGAGAATGGACAGCCCTTCTTTGTAGGCAAGGACGTGGCAACGGCACTGGGGTATAGCAACCCTTCAAATGCTCTGCAGGTACACGTAGAAAAGGAGGACAAAACCACATACCTAAATCAGGTATCTGGTTCTAACTACAAGTCAAAAACCATCATCATCAACGAGAGTGGTCTTTACTCTCTGGTGTTTGCATCAAAGCTTCCTCAGGCTAAGGCATTCAAGCGATGGGTGACATCAGAGGTGCTTCCTCAGATAAGGCAGACTGGTGGTTACATTCCCACCCACGATGCTGAGGGCAGGAGGCTGACCGACGAGGAGATAGTGGAACGTGCCTACGAGATAGTGGGAAGGACGCTCAGACTGACTAACGCCCAGAACGAGGACTGCCTCACGGCTACACAGGTGGCAGCACTCTGGGGCATGGACGTGACATCTTTCAACAACCTGCTCCGCGGCATGGGCATACAGCACAGGGAGCACGGCCGCTGGCAACTGAGCGAGGAGCTCCGAGACAAGGGGCTGACCGAGGTGAGACACTTCTTCTGCTTCACGCTGAAGGGCAAACCCCGCACCGTGCGCTATCAGGTATGGACGCCCGAGGGGGTGGACTTTCTCAACACCATGGTGAGGAAGATGCCAAGAGAGATTACCGCTAATGTTCAACTTAACTTTAATTTCTAATAACAATGAGTGCATACGTAATATATTATCAGAACGGCGCAAAGATGATGCGCCCAGTCCTCACTCGTGAGGAGTACATAAATCTGCGCAACAGCACCAAGCAGCAGGCTCTGCTGAAGGCTGTGCGCGAAGGCAAGACGGAGGAGAAGCGCCACCTGGTGCAGATGAACTATTCCTGCATGCCTAATGCTGACGGCTCGCTGAAGGGCACTAAGACCATGTCAACCACTGTGGGCATGGACATAGACCACATCAAACCAGAGGAGATGGAGGCTGTTAAGCAGCGCGTGCTTAACAATAAGGTGCAGCTGGGACTGCTGATGCTCGAGGTGAGCGCAAGGGGCGAGGGCTACCACCTGGTGTTTAAGCGCAAGGCTGAGATGACTCAGGAGGAGAACCTGAAGTGGGCTTCAGACCTGCTGGGCGTGAAGTATGACGAGGGAGCGAAGGATATCACGAGGGTGTTCTTTACTACTACGGCAGCAGAGCTGCTGTATCTTGAAGAGGAAATATTTGAAGACTCACCCCTAATGAACTCCCCTCTAGTCCCCTCGTTTCCCGAGGGGCAGAAACTCTCCAAGAGAGGGGAACAGAATGCCTCTGCTAATGACAGTAAAATTTCTGCGAACAACACTCCATCAACGGATGGTAATTCCTCCCCTCTCTCCAAGAGAGGGGCTGGGGGTGAGTCTCTCTCTTTCAAAGGCATACCTTATTCAGAGATTATTGCTGAGTATTGGAAGCGCACGGGTGGCGAACCTGAGGAGGGCGAGCGCAACGTGAAACTGCACAAGCTGGCGGCTAACCTGCGCTCTATCTGCGACAACCGTCAGGAGGTGCTCATGCAGGTGATGCCACGACTGGGACTGTCGGAGCAGGAACTGCAAGGCATCGTAAGCTCTGCATGCAAGGAACCTGCCAAGGGCTCGAAGGTGATGGACAGTATAGTAGAGTCAAGGGACAAGGGACAAGGTACAAAGTACGAGGGACAAGGGAACGATAACGGGAAGGAAAATGATTCTTCACTCTTCATTCCTCATTCTTCATTAAAAAAGATGCCCTTGGGCTTGAAGGAATCACTCGTGGGTGTACCCAAGCCGATGCAGATGCCTGTGCTCTGCGCCGTGATGCCAATAGCTGCTGCCTATGCCGACCAGGTGGAGGTGGAGTATTGCGACGGCACGAGGATGAAGCTCGGACTGATGTCGATAATCAGGGGCGAGCAGGCATCGGGCAAGTCGGTGTGCAAGAATGCTGTGGACGTGTGGAAGCGCCAGCTGGAGGAGGAGGACGCTCTTGCCCGCAAGCGCGAGGAGGAGTGGAAGGAGAAGAAGAAGGCTCGCAAGGCTAACGAGAAGGCTCCTGACGACCCTAAGGTGCTGATAAGAACGGTGCCCGTGACGGTGAGCTGCTCCACCCTGCTCAAGCGCATGAAGAACTCGCGCGGACATACCTTATATTCCTTTGGCGAGGAGCTGGACACCCTACGCAAGACCAACGGAGCAGGCTCGTGGTCGTCGAAGTATGACATCTACCGCCTCTCCTTCGATCAGGGCGAATGGGGTCAGGACTACAACAGCGACCAGGCTGAGAGCGGCATGGTGAAGGTGGCTTACAACTGGACCATGCTGGGCACGAACGGCGCTCTGCGCAAGTGTTTCAAGCAGGACAATATAGAGAACGGTCTGTCAAGCCGTATGCTCATCAGCGAGATGCCCGACTCTGCCTTCCAGAAGATGCCTAAATACGGCAAGCGCTCCGACCTTGACGAGCAGCGCATACAGGAGGCAGTGAGCCGACTCAGAGGTTGCACGGGATTCATAGACACCCCTCGCCTTAGGAAGGCGATAGAGAAATGGGTGGAGCAGAAGCGCGTGGAGGCTGCCAAGGACATAGACCGCGTGAAGGACACCTACCGCAAGCGTGCCGCTGTGATAGGCTTCCGTTGCGGGGTGATACACTACCTGCTGACAGACCCCCTCAAATCCCCCTTAGATGGGGAAGCTCCAACAACGCAGGGCACCTCCCCTTTAAGGGGAGGACGGGAGGGGTCTTCATCGATTGACTTTGCCCTGATGATGGCTCAGTATGCCCTCGACCAGCAGATAAGCGCCTTTGGCGAAGCCTTGGAGAAGGAGTATGTGGATGCCAAGAGCGAGTGTCAGAGGTATGGAGCCAACCACTCCGTGTTTGACCAGTTGCCACCAGCCTTCACCCTCGACGACCTCGCCGCCCTGAAGCGTAACGACCTGTCAAGACAATCGTTGCTGAAAATCATCCTCAGATGGAAAAACGACGGATGGGTAGAGCAGGTGGACAAACAGCACTGGAAAAAAGAAGACAATAAGACATTAAGACAATAAGACAATAAGGAGGTTTTACTATGGCAAGAAAGAATAAAGAAGTATATTTCAACGAGACATTAGCATATCGCAACTGCAATCCCCTGAACATCAGGTATGACAGGAAGACTAACTGGTTTGGCAGTAAGTTGAAAGGTCACGGAGGCTTCGTAGTGTTCGCAGCATTTAGCTTTGGCTACAGGGCAGCAGTGATGATACTACGCTCCTATGCAAAGCGAGGACTGAAAACCGTGCCACAGATAATAGAAACGTGGGCACCACGCTCGGAAAACAACACTGTGGCGTATATCAAAGCAGTGCTCGACAACCTGTCGGAACGGCAGAGTGAACCATACACAGTGAACGAGAACACTGAGATAGACCTCAGAAACCGCGACCTCGTAGTGCAACTGCTATTGGCTATGACAAGAGTGGAGATGGGTGCCAATGCTGCTCAGGTGCACTCTATGCGAACCTACGCAGAGCTGGGGTATGACCTGGCGGTCTCCAGCAAAGGATTCTTTGCAGGTGACTAAGGTACAAAGAAAATAGGCACTACCCTGAAATTGGGGTGGTGCCTATTGTCGTATGATATAACGAACGGAGGTGGATTATCCTCCGAAGTTGTCGAAGCGTATCATGTCGTCTTCCACGCCGAGGGAGTGGAGAAGGTCGAGCACGGTCTTTGCCATCATTGGAGGTCCGCAGAGGTAGTACTCGCAGTCTTCGGGTGCCTCGTGCTGCTTGAGGTAGGTGTCGCCCATTACTGGGGCTACGAAGCCTGGGGTGTACTTGATGCCTGCCTCGTCGGCCTTAGGATCGGGACGGTCGAGGGCGAGGTGGAAGTGGAAGTTAGGGAACTCCTTGTCGAGGGCGAGGAAGTCGTCGAGGAATGGTACTTCTTCGAGGGCGCGTGCGCCGTAGAAGTAGTGCATTGGTCGCTGACGGTCTTCTGGGCTGATGCCGTGGCCTTTGAGCACGTGCATTATCTGGGCACGGAGTGGTGCCATACCTGCACCGCCGCCTACCCATATCATCTCACGGCCTGTACCATACTGTGGACGGAACTCGCCGTAAGGTCCTGACATGCGCACCTTGTCGCCTGGCTTGAGTGAGAAGATGTATGTAGAGGCTATGCCGCATGGTACGTCCATAAAGCCTGTGCCCTGGTCTTTTGGCTTGAATGGCGGTGTGGCGATACGCACGTTGAGGGTGATGATGTCGCCTTCGTCAGGATAGTTAGCCATGGAGTAGGCACGGATGGTTGGGGTGTCGTTCTTCTGCTTGAGTGAGAAGAGTCCGAACTTCTCCCATGCTGGCAGGTAGGTGTCGCCGATGAGTGACTTGTCGAAGTCGCGATTGTAGTCGATGTCGTACTCTGGTATTACTATCTGTGCGTAAGAGCCTGGCTCGAAGTTCATGTGCTCGCCTGGAGGCAGCTGCACCTTATACTCCTTGATGAAGGTTGCCACGTTGCGGTTGCCTATCACGGTGCACTCCCACTCCTTGACGCCGAGTACGCTTTCTGGTACTTTGACTTCCATGTCGCCTTTGACTTTTGCCTGACAGCCCAGTCGCCAGTTGTCTTTTATCTCCTTGCGTGAGAAGTGGGGACGCTCTGAATCGAGTATCTCGCCTCCGCCTGAGAGTATCTGGAGCTTACACTGTCCGCAGCTTGCCTTTCCGCCACAGGCTGATGGCAGGAAGATGCCGTTCTCGTTGAGTGTTGCCATGACGCTGTTGCCCTGGTCAACGGTGAGCTTGGTGTCGCCATTGACGGTGAGGGTTACCTGTCCGCTTGGTGAGAGGTATTTCTTTGCCACCAGGAGCACCACCACGAGTACGAGTATTACGATGAGGAATACTGCTATGCTTAGTATTATAAAATTGGTGTTCATAATTCTGACCCCCTCCTTGTCAGCTCTGCTGACGTTCCTCCCCGAGAGGGAGGACTTATATATGGGGAATTAAATTAAAAAATTACACTTATTACAATTATTAAACTTGTAATCCCTGCTCTCCCTCTCGGGGAGAGATGTCCGAAGGACAGAGAGGGGGTCACAATTTTAGTCCAGAGAAACACATCATAGCCATTGCCATGAGACCCACGACGATGAAGGAGATGCCGAGTCCCTGAAGGGGCTTTGGCACGTCGCTGTACTGCATCTTCTCACGGATGGCACCCATAGCGACGATGGCGAGGGTCCAGCCGAAGCCTGAGCCGAGGGCATAGACCATGGCATCGAGCACAGAGCCGAGGTACTGCGTGTTAGAGGGGTCGAGGTTGATGCGCTGCTGCATGAAGAGTGATGCACCCATGATGGCACAGTTTACTGCTATGAGGGGCAGGAAGATGCCGAGTGCGCCATAGAGGGCTGGTGAGAATCGCTCTACTATCATCTCCACGAGCTGCACTATGCCTGCGATGACTGCGATGAAGAGGATGAAGGCGAGGTAAGAGAGGTCGACGCCCTCAACGAGGCAGTCGGGACCGAGCACCTCTGTCTGCAACAGATAGTTGACTGGTACGGTGATGAAGAGTACGAAGGTGACGGCGATGCCGAGACCGAGCGATGTCTTGACATTCTTACTTACGGCAAGGAATGAACACATGCCGAGGAAGAATGCAAATATCATGTTGTCAACGAAGATTGACCTGAAGAATAGATTGATTAACTGTTCCATTATGCTTCCTCCTTATAAAAGAATGCCTTATGCACCCAGATTACACATCCGATGATGATGAGCGCCATGGCTGGCATGGTCATCATACCGTTATTGATATAGCCGAAATCGTAGCAGCCGTCGGGGATTATCTGATAGCCCAGGAGCGAACCGCGTCCGAAGAACTCACGCACTGCACCCACGATGACGAGTATCATGCCGTAGCCCAAGCCGTTGGCAAAGCCGTCAACGAAGGATGGGAGGGGCTTGTTCTGCATGGCGAATGCCTCGAGGCGACCCATGAGGATACAGTTGGTGATGATAAGTCCGACATAGACTGAGAGCTGCACGCTGACGTCATAGACGAATGCCTTGAGCACCTGAGAGACGATGGTTACGAGAGCTGCCACAACCACCAGCTGCACCACGATACGTATGCGGTTAGGCACTGTATTGCGAAGCAGAGAGATGATGAGGTTGCTGAAAGCGGTGATAACCGTTACGGCTAAGCCCATGACGAGGGCTGGCTTGAGCTGTGACGTGACAGCCAAGGCGCTACAGATACCGAGTACCTGCACGAGCACCGGGTTGAGAATGTTCAACGGTGCCATGAAAACTTCCTTTAACTTACTCATGGCTCAAAAGGGTTTTATATTTCTTAAATCCGTCTTGCAACATATCTGAAACACCATTGGAGGTAAGGGTGGCACCAGTGATGCCATCGACCTCGCTCACGGGGTTCTTGAGTTCGCTTGACTTTACTACTTTCAATGCTGGAGTGCCGTCGGCTGAGTAAATCTTCTTGCCGATGAACTTATCCTGCCAAGCCTTGGAATCCTTAATCTCGGCACCGAGACCTGCTGTCTCAGAGTCGTGGTTGAAGTAGGCTCCATAGACGGTGTTGCCGTCGGCATTGACTGCCACATAGCCCCAGATGGCGCCCCAAAGACCCATGCCATAGACGGGAACGACATACTTCTTCTCGCCACCTACCTGACACTCATACACCTTGTAGGTGCCTGCCTTGTAGTCGCCGCTGTTGAGCTGGAATGCCTGCTTGTTGTTGTCGTTATCGAGCACCACCTCGCTGTACTTAGCCTCAGCCTCAGAATCGCTGAGGTCGCGGATGTTGAGGGCAGCGAGTATCTGCTTCTTCTTGTCGAGGGCTACATTAACGTCCTGACGTGCCTTGAGCGTGCTGCTGACAAAAGCGAGGAGGAATGCTACGATGACTACCATTGCACAACTGTAGGCAATGATATATGCGTTGTTGTTGGTATTCAGTTTCATGCCTGTGCCCTCCTTATTCGTTTGTTAATATTGCTCTGAACCACGAAGTAGTCGATGGTTGGTGCCATCATATTGCCAAAGAGGATGGCGAGCATCATGCCCTCAGGGAAACCTGGGTTCATAACGCGGATAATCATGGCGAGGGCACCGATGATGATGCCGTAAATCCACTTGCCTGTCTCAGTGCGGGCTGCAGTGACAGGGTCGGTAGCCATGAAGACTGCACCAAAGCAGAAACCACCGATAATGAGGTGCTCATACCACTCTACAGGGGTCATGCCGAGTGCCTGGAAGAGGAGTGCCATAGCAGCTCCGCTGACAAAGATGCTGCACATAATCTTCCATGAGGCGATGCCCGTCCAGAGAAGCAAAATACCACCAAGGGCGATAGCGATGACACTGGTCTCGCCGATGGAACCAGGGATGAGACCGATGAAGCTGTCCATGACGCTGGCTGAAGGTGCCACGTTCTGTGCCATCTGACCGAGCGGTGTGGCGCAGGTGAAGCCGTCAGGCAGGTTGTTGCCCAGTCCGAGGAAGCTCTCGTTAGCCACCCACACTGAGTCGCCACTCATCTTGGTAGGATAAGAGAAGAAGAGGAAGGCACGAGTGAGGAGTGCCACATTGAAGATGTTCATGCCTGTGCCACCGAATATCTCCTTACCGAAGATTACGGCAAAGGCTACGGCGATGGCTATCATCCACAGAGGACAACCGATAGGCAGTATCATAGGGATGATGATGCCGCTGACGAGGTAACCCTCCTGAATCTCTTCTTTCTTCCACTGTGCCCAGGCAAACTCTATGCCCAGACCCACGATGTAACTCACTATTATCTTAGGCAATACCAGAAGGGCGCCATAGAGGAACACCTCCCAGCAAGGGGTGCTGGCAAGAGTGCCTGCGGCGAGGTAGTTCTGGTAGCCTACATTGTACATGCCAAACAGCAGGGCTGGGATAAGTGCTATCACCACCATGCTCATGATACGCTTGGAGTCGATGGCATCGTGGATGCTGACTCCTGACTTAGACGTAGTATTCGGAACATACAGGAAAGTCTCAAAGCCATCGAAAAGACTGTGGAGTGCAGAGAATTTTCCGCCTGGCTCAAACTGAGGCTTGATGTTGTCGATATATTTTCTTAAACTCATTATTCGTTCTCCTTTCTTAGCATGTTAAGACCTTCACGAACTATCTTCTGCAACTCAAGTTTGCTGCTGTCAACAAACTCAGCAAGGGCAAAGTCTTCAGGGCTCACCTCGTAGATGCCGAGTGCCTCCATCTTGTCAATGTCCTGTGCGATGATAGCCTTGATAAGGAACTCGCCGTAGATGTCCATTGGCAGCACCTTGTCATACTCACCACTCATAATCATGTGGCGCTCGCCACCCTTAACGCGGGCATCGAGAACATAGCCGTCTTTCTTTGGGAAAAGCCAAGAGAAATAAGAACGGCTGACAGAGAACTGCTTGAAACGTGGCATGATCCAACCGAATATCTCGTCGGCATGGTCGCCCTCAGGGATTACGGTAATCTCGGACTGGTGAGCTCCGATGAGAGTTGAGAGTTGAGAGTTGAGAGTTAAGAGTTGAGGTTTACCAGTGAGTGGGTTACCTGCGATGACGCGGAGGGTTTTATCCGCCTTTACGAGCTCGTTAAGGCTAACCTGTGCTCCGACCATAGCATCGAAGTAAGCTGGACTCTCAACCTCAGAACCAGCGAGAGCCAGTGTGCGAGTGAGATTTACCTTGCCAGTATTGAACAGACGGCCGAAGAAGAGCACTGCGGTAGGGTCAACAGTCCACACTACCTCACCCTTGTTGACTGGGTCGAGATGATTAACCTGAACGCCTACGTTGCCTGCAGGACACTTGCCTGAGAATACCACATATTCAACGGGAACGTTAACGTTAACGGGAACCAGTTGTGAGTCCTTGCCTACGCCAACATAGACTTTGGCAATCTTGCTCAGTGCCTCCAAACCAGTCTGGAAGTCGGCTTCCTGACCCTTTACCTCAAACTCGAAGTCGCCTGCCAGAGGCATATCCCTCAGGGCAGAAACGAAAATGGCCTTAGGCGCTGTTGTAGGATTGGTGGAGATGGCATAAGGCAACTGGTTGATGTAACCAAACAAGCCAGCCTCGAGCAGCGATGCCTTAACATCGTCGGCAGAGAGCTTGCTGACGTCTTTCTTACCAAAATCCACGTACTCCTGCTTGGCATCAGCCTCAACCTGAACGCTGAGCACCTTACGACGCTCACCACGCTCAATGAGAGTAACCGTGCCGCTGACAGGGCTTGCGAACTTTACTTCAGGATAAGCCTTGTTTACGAACAGCGCATCACCAGCCTTCACCTTGTCGCCTTCCTTTACCACAACTTTAGGCTTTACGCCCTCAAAGTCGTCGGGCTGCAAGGCATAGACATTACCTGACTTGATGGCAACCTTTTCTTTCTTTGCCACACCAGCCAGACGGATGTCAAGACCACGATGCAGTTTTACAATCTTTGTCATAAATGATATTTTTGTTATCCGTTATAATAAAAACGAAAAAAAGTTGGACTATCTGGTATGTGTTACCACTATCGTCCAACTATTTTATAATCTATAACTTCACCCTTGAGTTACTTCTTGATATTGCCGTAACGCTGCTGGAAGCGGTCAACACGACCTGCTGTATCAACGAGCTTAGACTTACCAGTGTAGAATGGGTGTGATGTAGATGAAATTTCAATCTTTACTACTGGGTACTCAGCGCCCTCAAATTCAACCGTCTCAGTTGTCTTGCAAGTAGATTTGGTGAGGAACATGTCGCCGTTAGACATATCCTTGAAAACTACTGGGCGATAATTCTCTGGATGGATATCCTTCTTCATTTTTCTTAATGTTTTATGCGCGCCGCAAATAGGCACACGGTTAATAATTTTTTAGAAATGCGGGTGCAAAGGTACGAAAAATAATTGACAATTGACAATTGGCAATTGAAAGTTTGACAATCAATTATATTTTTTTAACCTATGTCAATCACAACTCTAATCTCTAAACCCTAAACTCTAAACTAAATAAGATTCATTCCTGCTTCTTTGCATTCCTTGCGCTGCTCATCGGGCCAGATGCTTGCCTGAATCTCACCAACATGAGCCTTGTGAAGAATAACCATGCAGAGGCGTGACTGACCTATACCGCCACCGATAGACTGTGGCAGGGTGCCATCGAGCAGACGCTTGTGGAAATAGAGTTCCTTGCGGTCTTCCTTACCCTCAAGGGCGAGCTGACGGAGCAGTGACTCCTTATCGACACGAATGCCCATAGAGGAAAGCTCGACGCTACGGTCAAGGATAGGATACCATATAAGGATGTCGCCGTTGAGACCGAGGAAACCGTCAGAGTTTGGTGTGGTCCAGTCGTCATAGTCTGGAGCTCTGCCGTCATGCTTTTTGCCGTCGGAGAGTTTACCGCCGATGCCCATGATGAACACGGCACCATACTTCTTACATATAGCGTCTTCACGCTCCTTAGCCGACATGTCGGGGTACATCTGTATGAGTTCCTCAGAATGCACAAAGTGTATGTCCTGTGGAAGGAAAGGCTTGAGCTGAGGATAGGTCTCGCAAGCCAGGAACTCGGTACGGAGTATGGCTGAATAGATGCGCTTAACGACAGACTTGAGGAAGTCTATATTACGTTCGCCATCCTTCATCACTGCCTCCCAGTCCCACTGGTCAACATAGAGTGAGTGGAGGTTGTCAAGTTCTTCATCGGCACGAATAGCATTCATGTCGGTATATATGCCGTAGCCAGGCTCCACCTGGTATTCAGCCAAGGTGAGTCGCTTCCATTTTGCCAACGAGTGAACTACCTCTGCCTCGCGGTCGCCAAGGTCCTTGATGGGGAATGTCACGGCACGCTCCACACCATTGAGGTCGTCGTTGATGCCCAAACCTTTGAGCACAAACAACGGTGCGGTGACACGACGCAGGCGCAACTCCGTAGCAAGGTTCTGCTGAAAGAAATCCTTTATCAGTTTGATACCCTGTTCTGTCTGTCTCAGGTCGAGAGCTGCCTTGTATCCTTTAGGTTTAATAATCTTGCTCATAGCTTTTTTTACGATTTTGACTGCAAAGTTAGCACATTTTTATTAAACTGCAAAGAAAATCGAAGAAAAGTTTTACAATTTGTCAACTTTTCCTATAATTTCGCTTACAATTTGTTATCCTTCCCTAAAAAAATCCATCGCTTCCATTATCTCCTCCTTAGTGGCTGTTTGGTTAATGTGTATATCGCCAATGCCGCCAAGCAGGGTGAAGTTGATAATGCCAGCAGTGTTCTTCTTGTCGTGGGTCATGAGCTCGAGCAATTCGGGGTAATCGTCACAAGTGATGGGCAATGTGCCATACACCTCTTTTATATAATATACAGTCTGACGCATCACATCCTGAGGGAATCCCATCTTGACGCAAGCCAGATAGAGTTCTGCCACCATACCGAAAGCCACAGCATAGCCATGGAGGATAGGACAATCGTGACGCATAGCCCATGACTCAAAGGCGTGACCAATGGTGTGACCCACGTTGAGTGCCTTACGTATGCCGTGCTCCAGAGGATCTTCGATCACTATCTTCTCTTTCACGGCAACTGACTCGCCCACCATCCTTGCCAACTGAGCAAGGTCGGGACAGGCTATATCGAAAGAGATTAGCTCATCGAACATCGCCCTACCCTCTCGGTTTATCAGTCCGTGTTTGAGCATCTCGGCATAGCCCGAACGGATATTCTCGGTGTCAAGAGTTTCAAGAAATTTAGTACTGATGATGACGCAGTGAGGGTCGTTGAACACACCTATCTCATTCTTCAGCCCGCCGAAGTTGAAGCCTGTCTTGCCTCCCACCGAAGCGTCAACCATAGAGAGCAGGGTGGTAGGGATATTGATGAAATTGATGCCTCGCTTGAAGGTGCTCGCAGCAAAACCGCCAAGGTCGGTCACCATACCACCACCAAGGTTGATGAGGAGCGAATGACGAGTAGCACCACCCTTCTGCAGTTCCTGCCACACATGACTCACGCTGTCGAGGGTCTTGGAGAGGTCGGAAGAGGGGATGCAGACCCTCTCTATCTCTCCCTTAAAAGGCGAGGATGTCAGTGCTGCCTGAAATATCGGCAGGCAATACTTCTCGGTGTTGGTATCGGTGAGCACAAAAATCTTGTCGTGCTCGCACTCATTGATGGCAGTTGTCAGTTCTGCCCCTAAGTCTTTGGAGATAATTATTCTTGGGTTCATGTTGTCCTTTTACTTACACATTTCTACACAAAGTCTGTCCTGCAGGGCTTTGGCGTATGAGCCCTTCATCACACCCTGATTGATAATGGAGAAAGCGAGATGTCTGCCACCTGAGGTGGTGCAATAGCCAGCCAGACTGCTGACGCCAGACACTGTGCCCGTCTTGGCCCTTACGTTGCCTGCTGCAGGAGTGCCGTTCATACGGTCTTTCAGCGTACCGTCGATGGCTGCTATGGGCAATGTCTCATATAGTTTATAGTACAAATCCTTATCACTGAAAGCATACCTGAGGAATGCCACCTCAATATCGGCAGAGACGTAGTTGTAGAGCGACAAACCCGAACCGTCAGCAAAGCGGTGGATACTCTCTTCCCTACCTGCCCTGCGCAATACATCTTCTATCGCCTTGCTGGCTTTCTTGGCTGTGGAGGGTCTGCCTCGCATCAGTCCTAACTGATAGAACACACTCTCGGCATAGAGGTTGTTGCTGTTCTTCATCATGGGCACTAGCACTTCTATAAGTCTGTGACTCACCTGGCACACCTGAGTAGCGCCATTGGGACAAGTGCCCGTCTTTATTCCATCAGTAAAAAAAACGCCTCGTACCTGCAAGAGTTCGGCAAGGGTTTCCATCATGCCGTCCTTACGATTATGTACCAAGGGCGAGAGCATAGGATTGTCATCATCCCAGCACCACCCCTCGCCATAGAGGTCGGCATCCTTCATGGAACGGTCAGCAAACAGCGAACCGTGAATGGTGTCTATGCCCTGAGCTTTAATTCTGTCGGCTATCTGGTTCAGTTCCTCCATCCCTATAAGAGGGTCCATACACCCTATAAGGTAGTAGTCACAGGAGTCTGTCTTCATCAATTTTGTAGTAAACTCGTAGTCGGCTCCCAGTCGGTCGAGCGCAGTGATAGCCGTGAGGAGTTTCATGGTAGAGGCTGGTCGCAGGGTCTGCAAGGCATCCCTTTGATACACTACAGAGTCGGCATCGAGGTCATAGACCATCAAGCCCATCTGCGATGTGCGCAATATCTTAGCCTCACCGACCACACTATCGAGCCTCAGCACAAGACTATCCACCTCTTGAGCAACGACATTGCCCAAGAAAGCGAGAAGCAAGAAATATGAAGTAAGAAGTGTCTTCTTCATGTGACAGACAAATTGCTTTTTACATCACCCCTTTCTGAGTGTCATAGGCATGAAGCGGATAGTCGGTAGTGAAATGCAGACCACGACACTCTTTGCGCTCTATAGCCCAACGGGTTATGAGGTAACCCACATTGATAAGGTTACGCAGTTCGCAGATATCCTTGCTTGCCTTAACACGTTTGAAGAGGTCTTCGGTCTCCTCATATAGAGTATCGAGGCGCACCCATGCACGCTTGAGTCGGAGGTCGGAACGCACTATGCCCACATAGTTTGCCATGATGGTACCCACCTCATGCACACTCTGCGTTATGAGTACCTTCTCCTCATTGGTCATAGTACCCTCATCGTTCCATTCAGGAATCATAGTGTTGAAGTCGTATTCGCCGATATGCTCCAACGAATGTCTTGCAGCTGTCTCAGCATATACCACAGCCTCAATGAGCGAGTTGGAGGCAAGACGATTGCCGCCATGCAGTCCTGTGCAAGAGCACTCGCCTATGGCATACAGCCTCTTGATGCTTGAGCAGGCATTGAGGTCAACCTTTATGCCACCACACATATAGTGGGCAGCAGGACGTACAGGTATATATTCCTTTGTGATATCAATGCCGATAGAGAGACACTTCTGATAAATGTTAGGGAAGTGATGCTTGGTTTCTTCGGCATCCTTATGGGTAACATCGAGACAAACGTGGTCAATGCCGTGTATCTTCATCTCCTTATCTATAGCACGAGCCACAATATCACGTGGAGCAAGAGAAAGACGTTCATCATATTTCTCCATGAAAGTCTCGCCTGTAGGCAGTCTGAGTATGCCACCATAGCCACGCATAGCCTCAGTGATGAGGTAAGCTGGATGGGTCTCGCCTGGATGATAGAGCGAAGTAGGGTGGAACTGCACAAACTCCATATCTGCTACCGTTCCTTTAGCTCTATAGACCATAGCCACACCGTCACCAGTAGCGATAACGGGATTGGTAGTAGTCTGATACACAGCACCGCATCCGCCAGTACACATCACAGTAACCTTAGAGAGGTATGTGTCAACCTTCTGCGTCTCAGGGTTCAGCACATAGGCACCGTAGCACTCTATATCATTAGACTGTCTGGTCACCTCTATGCCTAAATGGTGTTGGGTAATCACCTCTACGGCAAAATGGTTTTCCTTAATGTCTATATTCGGATTGCTTCTCACTGCCGCCATCAGTCCACGCTGAATCTCTGCACCAGTATCATCGGCATGATGCAGAATGCGGAACTCAGAGTGTCCGCCCTCACGATGAAGGTCGAAGAGTCCGTCTTCCTTCTTATCGAAGTGAACGCCCCACTCCACCAGTTCTTTAATCTGTGACGGTCCCATTCTCACCACCTGTTCCACAGCAGCAGGGTCGGAAATATAATCGCCAGCAATCATAGTGTCTTCAATATGCTTCTCGAAATCATCGACAATCATATTGGTAACTGATGCCACACCACCCTGTGCACGCGTAGTGTTAGCTTCATCAAGCGTAGTCTTGCAGATAAGACAAATCTTACCCACGTTAGCCCTTGCCACCTTCAGTGCATAGCTCATACCAGCCACGCCTGAACCGATAATCAGGAAATCATACTTATATACCATAGCGATGTAAAATTACACAACAATGCAAAATTACACAAAATTATTTTTACGTGCAAATAATCGCACACAAAACTACCTTGTCAGCGAGAATTTCATGGACACACCGAAGTCCTGAGTAACAGTAGGGTAACTACCAGAAGACAGCAGTGGAGTGTTGCTCTGACGGTCATAATACAAACTCATAGTGAGCAGACGAGAGAGTGTGTAATCTGCTACGAAAGCGAGTTTGAATGCTGTGTTACCTGATGTTGCCGTAGAGGATACAGTTGCTATGTCACGAGTGATAGCAGCCTGACGACGGTAACTGAAATCAAGACGCAGGTTAAGATCGTGAGCAAAGTCCATCTTACCCTTTGTTCTTCTTGTATTCTTGGTGTTGTTCTTATTATTCTCGTCATCATCGCCACCGTTCTTGGCATTCCTGCGCCTTGCAGCCATGAGGGCACGACTCCTGAAGAAACGGAAATCGTTAATCTTATAGCCCATACCAAACACCCAGTCCTTAGAGGTGGTCTCGTTAATCTGGACACTGGTCATGGAGAGGCTCAGCACACGAGTGGTGCGATACTCAGCCTTGAACGTCATGTTGTTCTTGAGTGTCACATCTACACCCAGCAATGGCGAGAATGCCTCGTTGATGCTGACGGTAGAGACATTGAACATAGAACTTGGTGAAGGATTAGAGGTCGTAGCATCAGTTATGAAACCTATCTCGTCGCCCATCACCTTCTGGTAAGAAGAATAAGAAGAGTATGAACCTACGGCATAGATGCTCTTGTAGCCATGATTGATGTTGACGCTCTTGAAACGCTCACGGAACCAAGCCAACTGTCCCAGTCCGCTATACTTCACCGTCCAGTTAGGCAGCATGCTCGCTATAGTCGGGAATATGCTCAGACCGCTATATCCTGTGTAGGCATTTAGGAATGCTGGCACCATAACGTCGGCACCATATTTCTTAACTGGTGTCTTGACAGGGTCAAACTTAGTACCATGCATAGAACTGTTGACAGGATAACGAGTGTCCATATACTGAGCCTGAACACGTTCCTGATAGCTGTCAAGCAATCCACAGAACTTCTCAAATGATGCAGACTTATAGCCATTGTTTGCATCGCCTGTTCCCTCGAATGCCGACTTGATGCTTATGGTAGTCATAGAGAAGCTACCGCTCTGCGTTGTTGGCATCGACTCGTACATATACTGTATAGACTTAGCCTTAGACTGAGTGTGAGACATATTCACGTCAATCTTCAGGTTACGTATAGGTTCAACTGTTACCTTTACCTGCAAGTCCTTAGTGAGTGAGGTGGTAGCAGGAGTAGTTACCGAGTCGCTGCTGTTGAGCAACCAGCCATTAGAACGTGCCTTGCCGATATAGTCGTCGCTGATGAGGCCGAAGGCGAAATCAAGACCTGGTGCCATCGCGTCATAACCAGAACGCTGACCGAAGATGTCACCGATATTAGGAGTATAACCTGGAAGAGTCATACCATACTGGGTGCGATAGGTGATACCAATATTACGCACCATCATTGCGAAACGTGCTGCTCCCTGAGCAAACTTATACCACTTGAGGTCGTCAAGAGGCGGGAGGGCAAGTACACTGAGTTTCATCTTGATAGTGGTGTCGCTCTTATTGATAATCTTTATCTTGTTATCATCCAGCTTCTTGAATTTTACAGGTATGAGTTTTCCCTCCTCGTTACGTGCTGTAACAACAAGGCGCTTAGTCTTCTTACCATGCGTGATGATTAACGAGGTGTCTGCCTTGATAGTTATTTCCTTTACAAAGGTATTCTTCTTATTCTCCCTCGAATCCTTTGCATTCTTCTCGTCCTTGAAGTCTTTGGAGTCCTTATCCTTGTCCTTCTTTGACTTCGTAGCCTTCGAACTAAGATTTCTTGTATTCCTCTTCGGTGCCTTTGCAAAACGCTCGTTAGCCTTCTTGAGGAACGGAACATGGTTGTAGAGTTTCTCCATATTGAGCGTTCCGTTGAGGTTTATCACACGGTTATTGTTGATGGTGTTACCATACTTCACAACACCATTCTCCTCAGCACCGCGAGCCCAGTGATATGAAGCACTATATGAAGCGTCGGCATTGAGCCAGTCGAAGATAGGAATGAGGTTGAGTGGCAACTGGTATGATGCGGTGAACGTCTGGTTATAGTCCATCGGTTTACCCAGATGCTTGATACTCTGCCATACGGAGTCTTTCCATGCCTGATACTGCTCAGGATAGAGGTCTTTGTTAACCTGCATATATGGTTCCTCAATCTCAGCCTGCGTAGAGCTTTGGAAACTCATGTGGAGGTTGCGTGTGAGGTCCCAACGGAGGGAGAGACTGCGATCCCAACGGAAACGTGAGTTCCATGTGGCTGGCACACTTGAAGGGGAATTTAAGTTTTCAAGGTCACGCTCCTGCAACTCGTAGTAATAACGAGACATCTCCGTGTTGAAGGAAATGTTCTGAGGCATGTAGTTGAGAGCAAACTTCTTGAGTATATCATAGCTCTTAGACTTCGACTTAATCTTCTTAAACGGTTCAATCGACTTATACACTGGCGACCATGAATAGTTGAGTGAGCCCTTCCAGTTTATTTCGTTCTCATAAACAGTGGTCTTACCTTCAGAGTGGGATGTTGACTGACTGAAACTGAATGAGAAGTTGGCTGGGTCGTAAGGCATCGGGTGTCCCTTTGTGGCTATACCCACACGAACACCTGAGAGAGAGAAGTTCTTTGACACACGTTTGGTAACAGCAACACTCTCTATCGAATCGCGCTCATGCTGGTCAGCAGCTGACTCAAGAGCATCCTCAAGTTTCATATCGGTATCAAGAGGATTATATTTAGGTGACGTGCGCTCGCGCGTTACACTATAGTATAAAGGTGCAGTGACCTTAGCCTTCTCAGGGAAGAACTTACCCAACTCAATGTTGGTGGTGATGCTGTAAGTGGCATATTTATCGGTTGTGCGCTCCATCACCTTCTGTTCCAAACCACCGAAACCGTCGCTGATATATTTACCTGATGCCTGAACGTTACCCAAATCTGAAAGTTGGACATTGAGATTAGCCGCAGCAGCCCATCCCCCCTCACTCTCTGGTTCGAGCAGACGCAATTCATTTACCCATACCTCAGCATCCTGCATCTCACCTGCCGTACCAATCTTCTTCACACCAATCATCATAGTCGATACCTCGCCAAGCGAAGGATTACCCAATATCTTGATGGTATTCTTCTGTCGGTCAGGATCTGATTGTGAGAAAACCGTAGTATATGATGCTCTGTTAGCCTTTCTCTCCAAATTACGAGCTTTTTTTATGGCAGTGAACTTGGAAAGGTCAATGTCGAGCATATTCTCGTCAGGCCAAACGACATGACGGTCGGCTTCAGAGTTAGAGGTATAGTTATTACGTGGAGGAGTGAGCTTCAACGGTATGTCATACTCGTAGAAGTTGTTGTTATAGTCGCTACCAAGACGCATGAAGAGCATGAGGTCATAGTCCTTCAGGTCTGACAGGTTCTCCTTTGTAGCATTGGCATGAACAAACATCTGTATGCGCTTGTAATAACGCATATCCAGATGGGTATTCTTATACACAGCAACACCGTCATTGGTCTTCATGTCGTATATATCCATACGAAGCGACTGCTCGTTGTTCTCTGTCAACTGAGGCTGTGAAGGGTCAACAACACGCGAGATACCTGGAGGCAGGATATAGTTTACAGGTTCCTTATCGTTATTCTCCTCAATATTGATAGAAGAAGCAGTGAGTCTGCCTGTTGGGTGTGGGTTACAGTCCTTTATTGTCTGATGTGTCTGATCATAAACACGCCAGTCACCACGCACAAGGTTAAGGGTTGCCATTCTGACTATGCAAGAGTCCTGGAAGTCAGTCATATACATACGCATGAAACGTATAGATGTATAGTCTGAGATGTTACCTTCACGCTTGGTTGGGTTGTGCACAGGAATACGCATGAGATACCAGTTGACAGTCTCCTGTTTGCCATTACGCAGAGTAGGCTTTGCCACTCTCACGTCAGCCACATATCCCTGAGTGTTATTTACCAGAGCCTCAGGACTGATGTCTATCTCGTAGTCAAAGTATTTCTCATACTCGTTAAGGGTGTAGTCTTGGTTTATATCCTCAAGGTCAGGACCTGCCTTGTATGATGTATCGTATGACTCTGTCTGGTTGTTTGAGTCAGGCGAGTTGCCCTGTGGGTTGTTGATATTCTTATAGCGTTCCAGAATACCCAATCGCATAGCATCATAGTCGCTACCACGGAAATAGTGGTAGTTATCGGCTGCAGGGTCACGACCAAAATCCTGCTGTACGCTTGCAGGCAGTTTCTGCAGGTATTCCTGGAATTTTGAACGTTCCTCGTCATCATTCAGACCATCAAGACCCACATCCTGCTTCTCTCGTGAACCGTCACTTGTGGCAAAGGCGTATGTGATAGTTGTCTGATAAGGTACCTTACCCCACTGTGTATCGAAAGTTAATTCGTTTTCAGTCACAGGCATACCGCTCTCATAGAATTTCTTTCCATCAAGGAGCACATCCTCAGAAATCTCACCAAGGTTGATGTGTAGTTTGCCTGAGTGCTTGCTTGACGTACCATCGCGCTCGGTGTAGATGAATGGGTCGAGCATCCAGAATTCCACATATTCTATGTTGGCATCCTCAAAGTTACTCGTATCCAGTTTTCTCACCATACCACCCCATGCTCTGCTCGGATTCATCAGTGTACCGTCACTATTAATGTCTGTAGTGTAGTTGTATGGTCCACGTTCCTTAGGGTAATAAGCTACGTTCATTACGGGGAGGGTATTCACAGCACCATTATATGTGCTCTGGTCACGATTAGGATAGAGCTCGCTCACATACACCTCTCTAACGTAGTGGTTAGACAGCATCTCCACATTATTCTTTATATGGGCTGGGGTGAGCGAAGAAGAACGGTTGGTGAACAACGGGTCGATGGTGTACCACGCCATCTTAGCACGACGATAGCCTGACTGCAAACCATCCTTATCATATTCGGTAGGGTTCAATAGGGTCTTTGGTGCACTTGACAACTGCCATGAGGTAGGAGTCAGGAGGTTTATGTTATAGGTGGAATTTTCAAAATCATCAACGTATGATGCATTATCCTGCGTACCGCTTGCTATGCTTGAGAAGAGCTTGGCAAACTCTCCCGTAAACTGGATGTGTGACGGTTGCTTGACATGAAGGAAAGGTATCTTATTAAGCATATCAGTGAGCCACTGGCTCTCCTTCTTCCAACTCACGTTGAAGCCTACAAGAGTATTGTTGACTGGCTCTGCACCCATCGCCACCTTTGACGTCAGACTCTGTTCGGAAAGGTGCTGCAAAGTACCGCTGATATTAAAGTCCTTGGTAAAGTCATACTCCCAGTTGATACCAAACATCGATTTGCGTTCCATGGAGTAGTCGGACTGACTCTCAAGGGATACATTGACAGCGGTGCCTGCGTCGATAATGCTTTGGTTGAGAATGGTCACCTCTCCTGCACTATAGTCCACAGAATAGTCAACACCTTCTACCAGTTGCACACCACCAGCCGTAACCTTCACACTACCTTGTGGCACATTATAAGCACCGAGCGAGATGACATTATTCGACGACCCTTGGAAGTGACCTGTCATAAGGAACTTATTCTTCTCAGCCACCTGCTTGGCCGCTGTCTTGGTGGTATCATAGAGTTCGGAGTATGAATATTTCTCTGCCAACAGACTCTCCATACCGTGAGCTATGAGTTGGTCCTTCAATCCCTTACCAAATGGCTCTGCCATTGGGAAGAACACACGTCCGTTGCTGACGGTGTAGCCCTCAACAAAGTCGAACACACCGTTAGGGTTAGTACGGTTATTGCCATCGAGACGGTCTGCACCCTGCAAACGTATGATTGGGTAGTTCTTTACCGTTGGGTCTGGTATGTAGGTGGTATATACGCCGATGGTGTCGCTCTGATACTTAACGTCGAGTTTGAACCTCTCCTTCTTAATCGATGAGGCGAGGTAATAGACGTTTTTCATCATCAGCTTCCAGTTAGGCTGGCTTGGGGCACTCTCCACGTTACGTAGCGATTTGACAAAGAGCACCTGATCGGTTTCGTTGTTATCGGTAGAGAATTCACCTACCTGATAGGTCACACCACCCGAGGTGTATTCGTAAGCTATGGCAAGCACCTGATCATTTTGCAAAGCCGTCTTGAGTGAGATGAAACCCATAGCTTTGTTCACCGTGTATTCTGAGGAGTTGAGCAGTCGTGCCTTACCCACCTTTTCGTATGTCTTGCCACCAGACATAGAGATACCAGCCACCACCTCACCGTCAAGAGCATCATCCACATTATCCAGATAGCGTATAGCGGTATGGTTGATAAGTTCCTGATAAAGTCGGTCCTGCTGATTGTTAGGAACGTTGGTAACACCCACATCGCCCAAGTGGGGGAATGCTACAATATCACGTGTATTGCTCGTCGTACCACTCTTGTTTGTCACCCAAACCTCCACACGGTTGATGGTGATAGCTGTAAGTGGAGTAGGCAGTCGTGACATCCATGCGTCATAATTGTCATGATAGTAGATATCGAGGAAGAAGTGACGGTTTTCTTCGTAGTTGGCAACGTTGAGTTCAAAAGGTTTGAGTTGTACACCACCCTTTGACGATACCGACTTTGATGAAGATTTCTTCTGAGAAAGGACGGTCTGCAACTTCAACTTACCAAACTGCATATCTGCACGCACACCAAAGAGTGACGAAGCACCAGTGATGAGCGATGAATTGCTTGGAAACGACACATTACCAGCCTCAACGAGTTTTATTATCTCGTCCTCCTTACCGTCATACTTCAACTTCATGTTCTGTGCGTCATAGTCAAAGGTCGCATCGGTGTTGTAATTGAGGTTGAGGTTCATCTTGTCACCCACCTTACCAGTCACGTTGACGTTAATCTTTTCGTTGAAGTCAACGGTAGTAGTACGACGGTTGCTGAGAGGCAGAGATGGGTTGTCGATGGTCTTCATCGTAGCACCGAGTTTCAGTTCGGCAGTACCCTGTGTCTTCACCCTGATGCCTCCAGGACCGAATATCTTTTCTGCAGGACCAAGGTCGAAGTGCATATCGGTGAAATCGAACTTTTCTTTGCCTTTTTTCTCGAATATCTCGCTGTTTTTGCTACGGAAATAGTCGCTAAAGAGGTTCTTCTCGCTCCACTTCATATACTCCATCTGGTCCATCATGATAGGAGCAGATAACCATGTCTTGCCCATACGAGTACCTATGACATACCTGTCGAGTGTGTCATTATACTCCACCTCTTGCTTCATGTTTTCTGGACGTTTCAGGTCGGCAGGTCCTTGTTCCAGGTCGTCGTATGTTATAGGGGTAGTGCGCTGTATAGGCCAACGGGGGTGCAGCAGACTGTCTGGTATGGAGTCGTTCTCCAACTCCAACTGAGCCATCTGCTCACGATATTTTTCGAGCGAACTCTGTGAGCCACCCGTCTTTGCCCTGTTCCCGTTCCCGTTAACGTTAGTGTCTTCTGGTGCATATTCTCCAAACGCCATACCCAAGTTGGCAGTTACCGCACTGGCAACCACCATCAATAGAATCACGAATATGGATATATGCTTTCTCACTTTTATCTATGAACTATGAACTGTAAACTATTTAATCATCTTCAGCGCCTGCTTGATAACCTGTTCTACAGGCATATCAGGATTGCCACGAAGAATTTCTGTTACCACCTTGCTGCTTGGTGCAGGGGCAAAACCCAGTGCTGTGAGGGCGCTTATCGCCTCGTCGTGGGTTTGTGATGCCTGAGCCGAGAGTGCCACACCAGCAGCATTAGCACCATTTGAAGCTGAAGCGATATCGGCTATGATACCACTCGCAGCCATCTTGTCACGAAGGTCCACTATGATGCGCTGTGCCGTCTTCAGTCCTATGCCTTTTACACCTTTCAGAGCCTTTTCGTTGCCTGTTGAAATGATGTTCACAAGTTCTGTGGCACTCGTAGCACTGAGTATCATGCGTGCAGTATTGCTACCCACTCCGCTAACGGTAATGAGCATACGATACAGTTCACGCTCCTGCTTGTTGTAGAAACCGTAGAGTGTGTAACTGTCGTCACGTCCACCAATCATTATAGCCTCGTGAACGTACAACTTAACTTCTTTCTTCCCCTGTATCGCCGTATAGGTGTTCAGAGATATGTTGAGCAAGTAGCCTACGCCTCTTGCCTCTATCACCGCTGTTGCAGGGGTGATGTCTGTCAGTTCGCCTTTTATATATTCAATCATACCTCTTTTATAACGTACGCGTGAAAAAATTATTGCAATACGGTTAGTTTTTTAACATTTTCGCTATAATAATTTGGCTGATTAAGAATAAATTCTTACTTTTGCAGAACATAGTGACAATTTCACCTCATAACCAAAACCTTAAATGAAAACTATTTTTAAGTGGATAATCGGTATATTGGTTGCGCTACTCGTTATTGTGGGTGGTGTAATCTATGCACTTTCTACTGACAAAGTGCAGCAATGGCTGTATGCTCAGGGCGTCGATGTGTTGCAGGATGCACTTGGCACACGAGTGAAGGTTGACAAGATAGCCATCAGTTTCAGCAAGGGAGGCATAGCCCTCTATGGTCTGGAGATTGATGACAAACAGGATGTCACCATGCTGAAGGTGGACACCTTGGAGGCTATGGTGGATTTGACCAGAATCTTCGAACGCAAGGTGGAGATAGAGCGTGTTTACCTGCATGGAGCAAAGGGCACATTCTATAAGGAACGTCCTGACACGGCTGCCAACTACCAGTTTGCGCTTGATGTCATAAAGGAACTATCACACAAGGACGACAAAGACAAAAAGAAAGAGGAAGAGAAGAAGATCAATACCCCTCTGGCATTGGACCTGAAACTGCTGAGTCTGAAAAGAACATACTTCAAATGGGATGTCAGGTCGCAGCCCCATAAGCTTTACAAGTTTGATGGCAAAAAGCAGTTGGATACCAATCATCTCAGCGTCGTTGTGGACAACGTGAGGATTAGTGGACATCTGGGCGATGACCTGCCTGAGCATATCACGATAGAGGACCTCAAGGCTCGCGAAGAACATTCATCCACCGTTGTGGCGTTCGATGCGCTGGAGTTGGCAATGGGAAGCGAGACCAGTCTGAAGAGCGAAATAGAAAATCTCAGTGGTACCTTCCAGGGATGGAGTTTCACCATCGACAACGCAGATTTCTCTTCTATACCATTCAAGGAGGAGGGAAAGAAGGTGAAGTTCGACTTCTCTCAGCCTATCGAGGCTATGGTGAAGGAGATACATGTCAAGACGGGCAGCACTACGGCGAATATTCCAGAGCTACCTTTGAAGATTACCTTCAGACAAGCGCCAAGCCAGAAGACACCAGGTAAGATGGTGATGAAGCCAAGGTTGGCATTCTCTCCCTCGTCGCTCTCAGCGAGAGTAATCTGCAGGGACTTCGCACGTTATCGAGTGCCACCTTTGAGAAATTTCACCACGCCTCTGCTGGTCACTGCTAATTTTGATGGTGAGTTGGACAATCTCAACATACGCAATATCCATGTCACGGATGAATCGAAGAAGCGTCTTGACCTCCGTGCTGAGGGCGTAATGAAAGATATCACGGTAAAGAAGAAATTCAAGTTCCACTTCCGCAATATACACATGAAGGCGCATGGCGGCATTAAGGAGCAGCTCGTAGGGCATTTCGCCAAAACAGCTGATTTGAAGATGCAGGAACAGATGCGCAAACTTGGCGACATAGACTATAATGGCTACATGAATATCTATAAGACTGACCAGGATTTTCATGGCACGCTGCACACCAAGTTTGGTAATATTCGCTTTGACTTCAATATCCACGGCACACCAGGAGGTATGGTAGATGGACGCACTCGCTACCTACGCTCTATGCAGGGTACTATGAGCACCAAGAACTTCAAGTTTGGCGAGGTGATGGAGGTCAAGGAGATAGGCACTGCCAGCTTCGAGGCAAAATATAAGTTTGACATCACGGGTAAGAAGACACAGAAGGCTCTGCGCCTCAATCGTGGCAAACTGCCTATAGGCAGTCTCAGCGCCGTCATCAGCGAAGCTAAGGTGGGCTTATTAAATATCCACAAGGCAACTGTCGATCTGGAGAGCGATGGTAAGACTGCCAGTGGTACTGCTATGTGGATAAAGTCTCTGTTCAACATCGGTGTTGATTTCCTGTATCACCAGACGGCTACAGAGCATTACTACACCTACAAGACCTACTTCACCAAACACGACAGCAAGGGTATCCATAAGTGGACGGATGAAGAAATAGAGAAGGCTAAAATCCAGACCGAGAAATATGAGAAAAAATTGGCAGAGAAACAAGCCAAGAAAGCCGAGAAGGAGGCTCGCAAGGCTGAGAAAGCACGAATAAAAGCCGAGAAGCAGGCTGCCAAGGAGGCTGAGAAGGCTGCTGCTGCAAACGACACAACCAAAAAGAAGAAAAAGAAAAAATTCTGGTTTATATGAAAAAAGTAACTATTATTGCAATCATGCTGCTCAATATCATGGTAGCTATGGCGGTAGAGAACTATCCCTACCGAAGTGATTTTCTTTGGGTAACAACACCTGACCATGCCGACTGGCTCTACAAGACTGGCGAGACTGCCAACGTAGAGGTGCAACTCTTCAAGTATGGCTATGCTCAAGACGTGAAAGTGGATTACGAGGTGGCACAGGACATGATGCCTGCTACCACCAAGGGCAGTGTGAAACTCAAGAACGGCAAGGCTGTCATCAACATCGGCACTCGTACTGCACCTGGTTTTACCAACCTTGTGCTCAAGGCTACCGTTGACGGCGAGGCAACCCAGCATCATGTGAAGGTGGGTTACGACGTTGATAAGATACTTCCATTCACCAAAATGCCCGATGACTTCGGCAATTTTTGGAAGCAGACACTCGACGAGATGCATAAGACACCTCTCTCATATACACGCGAACTGGCAAAGGAATACTGCACTGATAAGATAGACTGTTGGCTCATACGTCTGAAGATAGACAAGGAGCATAGTATGTTTGGTTACCTCTTCATGCCTAAGGACCGTGAGGACAAGAAACTGCCTGCTGCTTTCTCTCCTCCTGGAGCAGGTGTGAAGACTATCAGGTTCCCTATGCGCCATAAGTATTACCCTGAGGACGGTTTCATACGTCTTGAGGTAGAAATACACGGTCTCGACCCACGACTCTCTGAGAGCACATTCAAGGATATTACCAGTGCCTTCGCTTCTAAGGACAATGGTTATTTCACCAATCGCATAGACAATCGTGAGGCATACTACCTGCGACACGTATATGCTGGTATGGTGCGCTGGACTGACTTCCTCTGCTCTCTGCCTGAATGGGATGGCAAGAACCTCGCCGTGCAAGGTGGTTCCCAGGGTGGAGCACTCGCCTTAGTCACTGCTGCTCTCGACCCTCGCGTAACGGCATGTTGCGTCAACCACCCTGCCCTCACTGATATGGCTGCCTATACTGACAAGGGACGCACTGGCGGCTATCCTCACTTCAAACCAGAGATACTCACTCCGCAGGTGGTCAACGTGCTGCAATACTACGACGTGATAAACTTCTGTCGCATCATCAAGTGTCCTGTTCGCATGACCTGGGGCTATAACGACAATGTGTGTCCTCCAACCACCAGCTATGCTGCATGGAACACGCTCACCTGTCCTAAGGAGTGTGTCATCACTCCTGTCAACGAGCACTGGACCAGCGAACGTATGGAGAAGGAACATGAGGAGTGGATTAAAAGTAAAATTGATAATTGATAATTGACAATTGATAATTGAACTTCGAACTCTGCTCGGAGCCTAATTCCTAATTTCTAATTTCTAATTATAATCTAATTTATGCTGAACGAGGTAAATGAGAGCTACACCATGGCTGAAGCCATACAGGAGGCTCAGCGCTGTCTGCATTGTAAGGTGCCCCAGTGTAAGAAGGGGTGTCCGATAGGCAATGACATACCCGACTGGATTCACGAACTGAAGAAGGGCAATCTGGGCAATGCTATCAGCATCATACGCGCCAAGAGCAATCTGCCAGCCGTGTGTGGACGCGTGTGCGGACATGAAAAACAATGTGAGGGCTCCTGTGTCTTGGGCAAGAAGGGTGAGGCTGTGCATATAGGCAAACTGGAGCGCTTCATAGCCGACTTCGACTCTGAGAATGGGTTGACCCACGAAGACATCTCTGAGAAGACTCGTGGCAAGGTGGCTGTGATAGGTGCTGGTCCGTCAGGCATCACCGTTGCTGGCGACCTGAGCAGGATGGGCTTTGCCGTCGAGGTGTTTGAGATGGAACAGCAGTGTGGTGGAATGCTGCGCTACGGCATACCCGAATATCGACTGCCTAAGGAGGTTGTGGCACGCGAGATACGCTATATAGAGAAGATGGGCGTTATAATCCACCGTGGCTTTCACATCGGCGTAGATACCACCATCGACGACCTCTTTGCACAGGGTTTTGATGCTATCTTCATAGGTACAGGTACCAGCAAACCTAAGTCGCTCGAGATACCTATCTATCAAAATGGCAAGCTCATGTCCGAACTAAAGTGTGCCGACCTCAAGCGCATACGTCTGGCTACCCACTTCCTTCGTCGTATCGAACTCATCTCTGAGGGTTTCATGGCACGCAACGAGATACCTGTTGACGAAGGAGCAAAGGTATGGATAATAGGATGTGGCAACACGGCGATGGATGCTTCGCGCTCTGCCTTGCGCATAGGTGCCTCAAAGGTTGATGTGATTTACCACAAAGGCATCGACACCATGTCGGCTCTCATGGCTGAATATGACGATGCCGTGAAAGAGGGCGTACACTTCAACTGGTGGAGTAGCATCAAGGAGATACACGTTGACGACTCTCTCGACATCAATGAGATAGTGCTTGAGACTCGGGAACCTGACAAGGAACCAGTGGTGCAGACTCTGCCTGCCGACAACATCATCATGGCTATCGGCGCTACGCCTCACACCAAGATTGTGCGCACCACCTCAGGACTGGAGAACGACGAGCATAAATACCTCATCACTCGCGATGTGCCTTACGGCATGACCACTCGCAAGGGTGTCTTCGCAGGTGGCGATGTGGTAGGTCGTCAGGCTACCGTAGTCCATGCCATGCAGGATGCCAAGAAGGTTGCTGAGGGCATAGCCCAATACGTGGATGCTGTGAAACTGATGCAAGCGATAAACCTTTAGTTAATTGATAATTGATAATTGATAATTGAACTCCGAGCTTTGCTCGCCTGAGCACCTACGGAGCGCAAGAATTGACAATTGACATTAGCGATTAAATCGTAAAAATATAGAGGGCTGCTACCGATTGGTAACAGCCCTCTTCAATTCCTAATTACTAATTTCTAATTCCTAATTTTTAAGCCTCCAGCTTAGAAAATTCCTCAAAGCTGATTTCCTTCTCGTCGAGGGTTACAACATCCTTCAGAGCAGTCATAAGCTTGCGGTCAGCAGCCTGATTGATGAACTGATCCACCTGCTCAGGTTTCTTCAGCATCTCCTCAGCATACTGGTCGAGGTACTCGTCAGGAATGTTGTTCATGCCATACTGAGCAAACTGCATCTTGGTCATCTCCTTAGCTACAGCCTTCACGTCAGCATCCTCAATCTTCACGCCAGTCTGCTCCAGCAGCTGGTTCTTGGCAAGGTGCCATGTGAGCTCCTTGATTGACTGCTCGTAGTTCTCGTCCACATACTTCTGGTCCTTATCCTTGTTGTTGGCAAGCATGATGCGCTTCATCAGCTCGTCAGCATACTGCACCTTGCCCAGTTTCTTCTCTACGTAAGCGCGCACGTCAGCGAGGAAACGGTACTCAGCGTTAGCGTCGAGCTGCTCCTTGAGCTGAGCCTCTATCTTAGAGCGGAACTCCTTCTCGTCCTTCACAGCATCCTTACCGAAAACCTGGTCGAAGAGCTCCTGGTTGATGTCGTGCTTCTTATAGCGTGAAATCTCAGTTATCTGGAAAGAGAAATCGCTGTTCACGTTCTCCACCTCATCCTTCTGTATCTTCAGCAGTGAAGAAATCTCGATTGGTGACTCTGGGTAAGCCTTCTTAGGGTTGAAGGTGATGATGTCGCCCACCTTGCATCCCTGGAAGAGAGCCTTCTGCTCGTCAACCTTGATGTATGAAGGCAGAATCACAGCCTCAGAAACCTCTATACCACCTTCCTTAGTGGTACCGTCCTCGTTCAGCTCGCGGATGTCACCCTTCAGCATATCGTTGTCCTCGTAAGACTCAACCTTCTCGTATGAACCGCCACGTGAAGCGTATGCATCAATCTGCTGGTCGATCATCTTGTCGTCAGTCTTGATGTTGTAGTACACAATCTTGTTGTGCTTAGACAGCTTAACGTCGATTTCTGGAGCCACAGCGATGTCAAACTTCAGAGTGTAAGGTGCTGGCTGGTCAAGGTCAACAGGCTCCTCGCCAAGGTGTGGCATAGGCTCGCCAAGCATGTTTATCTTGTTTTCCTTAACATACTCATACAGCTTCTCGCCAACGAGCTTGTTGATGGCATCAACCTTCACCTGAGCACCTATCTGGCGCTTAATCATGCCGATAGGAGCCTGACCTGGACGGAAGCCAGGGATGTTAGCCTTCTTACGATACTCATTGAGCTGCTTCTTCACGTTATCCTGATAATCAGCCTCCTCTACGGTGATGGTCATCAGTCCGCTTACCTTCTCTGGGTTTTCAAATGTAATTTTCATATTTCTTGTCTTTTTAAAATTTGCATTTTGAGGTGCAAAATTACTAAAAAAAGTTGAACTACACAACTTTTTGTAAAATAAATAGGTATATTTCCATACGTTTTAGTTTTCCCCACAAAGGTAACACTTTCTTTTGACACTGAAAAATCTGCAACACCTTTTTTCAAGTTAATATTTCAAAACGAAGACAATAAGACAATAAGACATTAAGACATTAAGGTGGTTGCAACATGCTGACAACAAAAGACTGATGACACATTGTAAAAAATTAAGGGTAAATATAAGCAAAGTGTAAGTAGTATAATTTAATATTATATTATTATATATATATATAATAATATAATATTACCCATAGTCGGCACCCTCCTCTCTGCTACTCGCCACGTGCTTATTGTCTTAATGTCTTTTTGTCCGAAGTGTTAAAAACCCCGTCGCTTTTTCCCCTCATTTCGCCCAAAAACGCAAAAGCTATACTTTTAGGTAGTAAAAGCATTGCCTCTGCGTGCAAAAGCATTACTTCTGCATCCAAAAGCATTGCTTTTACATCACCCCCTCGCAAGCCCCGAAAACACTGGGCTCACGAGAGTGTTAAATACCCCGTTTTTACTTGCACAAAACCTAAAAAATTAGTACCTTTGTATCAGGAAAATGAAGAGTGAAGTGCCGAGCATAGCAAGATACGATATATTAGTTTACTGGTTTTTAAGGTAGTAATCAAGGTAGGCTGGAAAACCAGCGTCACTGCCACCAGAATTATAATAGCGAGCATGCAAGAAAGCCTTTAATGGACGGAAGATTGCGCCGTAGGGGGCTTTAGACAACTGATCGGGGAAGGCTGCACTAAAGCCGCTATCGTATTCTTCCTCGAGAGTAGGCTGCTTTTGAAAATAATCATTAGCGAATTCCCACTCCAGCTCCCAGAAATGAGCCTTCGCAGTTCCCCAGGGGTAAGGATTAATCTTGCCGCCACGATAATAACGGCAGATTTCCATCATACCCTCCCAGGCGGTCTTCGGTTTTGGCTTAGGCTTGCGCCTGAGATTAGTGCACTTGCCGTAGTCACAAACCCATGAGTTAAAATCTGGTGGCATACACTCTGCATATGCCATAAATCCAAGTTGTATTTTGCTCCACTTAGGGTCTTTCCAAGCACCCTGAAACTGAGGGTCTTTAAACATATTGCTTCCGAGTCTCTCCCACATTTTTCTGGATTTATTTTGAAATGCTCCAAAATAGTATTCAGCCTCAAAACACCAGAATCGCCAGTATAAATGATACTCCTTATCCGTGCACACGAACTTTTCCCGTTCTGGGCATTTCTTCTCACCTTTATAATAGAGGCAATACTTAAGTATATCGTTCTTCATTTTTTTTACTTCCTCCCTTCTACGAAGGTGTCGAACTGGTCGTTGAGGTCAAGCATCCAGTCGGAGAGTTTGGTTTTGGCATGTTGGATGAGGTCTTCAGGCATTTCCTTATAATAGGAGTAAGCCATAGGACCTGCGATGGCAGCAAGGGTGTCGGCATCGCCCCCGAGGGAGATGGCGAGTTTGAGACAGTCGGCATAGTCTTTGCTCTCGAGGAAACAGATGATGGCAACTGGAACGGTGAGCTGACAGGTCTCGGAGAAGTCATAATCGGGTTTGATGTCGGCATAGGTGCGCGAATACCATGATGGGTAATAGTGTTTGAGCACATTCTCCTTGATGTAGTCTTTATCCTTATCATGCATGCAATGGAAGGTGACAAGAGCTGCTGCTACGGCACCCTTGATGCCCTCAGGATGGTTGTGGGTAGGCACGGCGGTTTTGGTGGCAAGGTCGATGCACTCGCTCTCTGATTGAGCCATGAAACCTGCTGAGGATACGCGCATAGCACTACCATTGCCGTAGGAGCCATAGGCTGGTTTGACTTCTCTGCCTGTGAGCCAACGCATGAAACCGCCTCCGTAGCCACGATACGGTTCTTCACGGCATCGGTGCCAGAGGTTCTGGGCTACATCGAGACCGTTCATTAGGGCTTCGGCACAGGCAAAGGTGCAGACGGTGTCGTCGGTATAGTCGTTCTTGGGATGGAGCAGATTGACTGCATCATAATTCTTGGTACGATAATGAAATTCGTAAGGCTTGCCACTGATGTCGCCGATAGCCTCGCTTAGTAATAGGTTCTTCATTTTGGTTCAATGGTTTTAAAGGTTCAAAAGTTTAAGGGTTAGAATTCGAGTCGGAAGCCTTTTTCTTTCATCTCGTTATAGCTGTCGGCATTGAAGCTGTATAGAAATGCCTCTTTCTTGTTGGGCAGAGGGATGGTCTCGTCTGTCTGGTTGAGGATGCCGAGTTTGAGCATCTTGTTGTAGAAGTTGCGACGGTCGAACTTTACGCTGAGGATTGCCTCATAGAGGTGCTGCAGCTGGGTCATGGTGAACTTAGGGGGCAGGAGTTCGAAACCGATGGGCTCGAAGTGTATCTGACGACGGAGTTCGGTGGTTGCCATGCGCAGAATGAGGTCGTGGTCGAAGGCGAGTGAGGGCACTTTGTCAAGGGGAAACCACTGTGCCTTGGCTGCATCGTCGCCTGCCTTGACGTCGCTAAGGCGCACCAGGGCATAATAGGCTATGCTGATGACGCGTTCGCGAGGGTCG